>JAKLKR010000114.1 GCA_023150565.1 Planctomycetota bacterium | reverse complement strand
GCGGGCGCGGATGGCGGCGGCCTCGGCCCCGCCGGCGTGCAGGGCGGCGGCGAGGGTGGCGGCGCCGGCGGCGTCGAGGGTGCCGTCGAGGTAGGCCTCGGTGAGGGCGTCAGACGTGCTGTTTGCGCAGAACCGCCCCTGCTCCGCGGGGGCTGCGACTGCGTCGCAGGGGCCGGCTTCGCCGTCCCCGGTTCCTGTTCGTACGGGGGCTGCGCCCCCGCTCCGCTCCGGGCCCGAAGGCCCTCCGCCCCCCAGCAGCCTGCGGCTGCTCATGCCGGCAGCCCGCCCAGCCGGCGCTCGATGCAGCGCAGCAGGCTGGCCTTGAGGCGCAGGATGATCATCGACACCCCGTTCGGGCTCTTGCCCAGGGCCTCGGCGATGTCCTGCACCGCCTGCTCGCCGGCGAAGCGCAGCTCGAGGATGCGGCGGTGCTCGTCGGCGATGCCGTCCAGGCAGGCGCGCAGGGCGGCAAGACGGTCGTCGGCGGCGGATTCGTCCGGCTCGGCGGGGCAGGCCAGCAGGGCCTCGTCGACCAGCGCCAGCTCGCGCCGGCGGCGCGGCAGGCGGTCGCGCAGGAACTGGCGCAGGCGGTTGCGGCAGATGGTGCGCAGCCAGGGCCCGAACTCGCGTCCGGCATCGAAGCCGGCCAGGCCCTTCCAGGCGTCGATGAAGGCCTCCTGCACCAGGTCGTGGACCTCGTCGCGGCTGGGGATGCTGAGCGCCACCAGGGCGCGCAGGCGCGCCTGGTGCAGGCACACCAGCTCGGCGAAGGCCTCGCCATCGCCCTTCTGGGCGGCCACCACCAGCGCGCGCTCGTCCATGGCCCCTCCCCCAGCCAGTATGCGCCAGGCGGGCGGATCTCACGCGGCAGGTCGGCGCAGGGCAAGACCGCTCGGCCGCCGGGCAAGCATGCGGCCACCCGCGCCTGCTAGGATGGGGGTCCAGGAGCCCCCATGGAACGCCTCGCCGTCCCCGCCCGTCTGAGCAGCGCCCGCTGCATCGTCCGCCACCCGGCCAATCCGGTGCTGAGCAGCCGCGACGTGCCCTTCCCCTCGGTCAACGTCTACAACGCCGGGGTGGCGCGGCTGGGCGGCCGCTACGTCACCGTGTTCCGCAACGACCACGGCTTCGACCGCCAGGCCTTCGAGGAAGCCTGCGCCGGCAGGCGCGAGTGGCCGGTGCAGATCAACCTCGGCATCGCGCGCAGCGACGATGGCGCACGCTGGGAGGTCGAACCGACCCCCATCGCCGCCAGCGAGCCGGCCGAGTTCGCCCGCCTGGCCGGGCTGCCGGCGGGCGAGGTGCTGCGCGTCTACGATCCGCGCATCACCGTGGTCGAGGGCCGCCCGCACCTGTGCCTGGCGGTCGACACCCGCCACGGCCTGCGCGGCGCGGTGGTGGCGGCCGACGACAGCCTGCGCCAGTGGACGGTGCTCGACCTCACCGTGCCCGACAACCGCAACATGGTGCTGTTCCCCAGCCGCATCGGCGGTGCCTACCTGCGCCTGGAACGCCCCTTCCCGGTGTACAGCCGCGGCGGCCAGGACCGCTTCGAGATGTGGCTGTCGCGCTCGCCCGACCTGCGCCACTGGGGGCGCAGCGCCCTGGTGCTGGCGGTCGAGCAGGTGCCCTTCGCCAACGACAAGCTCGGCCCGGCGGCGCCGCCGGTGCTGACCGAGCGCGGCTGGCTGACGGTGTTCCACGCCGTCGACCGCGACGACACCCGCGGCAAGAACGGCTGGGAGCCGAGGTGGACCAAGCGCTACACCGCCGGCGTCTGCCTGCTCGACCGCGACGACCCGTCGCGGGTGGTGGCGATGTCGAAGGCGCCGCTGATCGCCCCCGAGGCCCCCTACGAGACGGTGGATGGCTACCGCGACAACGTCATCTTCCCCTGCGGCCTGGCGGTGGAGGACGGCGGCCTGGTCAAGATCTGGTACGGCGCCTCGGACCACGTGCTGGCCCTCGCCACCTGCCGGCTGGATGAGCTGCTGGCGCTGTGCGACAGCCCGGCCTGAGGCGGGGGACGCTACCCCCCGCCGTCGCCCAGGGCCGCGCGCACCGCGTCCAGGCGCGCGGCCGGGATGCGGCCCTGGTCCGCCAGGTCCTGCAGCACGCGGCGCAGCTGGCGGGCGGGCGGATGGACCAGGCGCGGGGTCAGGGCGTCGAGCCGGTGCAGCAGCGCCACCAGCTGGTCGGCCTGGGCGGCGTCGAGGCAGGCGACCTGTCGGCCGAGGTGGGCGAGCTCCGCCAGGCGGCGCCCCCAGCCGGCGGCGTCGGGCACACGGTCCGGCGGGGGATCGAGGTCGGCCAGGGCCAGGCGCACGCGGATCTCCGGCGACAGCGCCCGCGCCAGCTGCAGGCGCTGGCCGGCGGACAGCAGGCGGGCCAGGCGGGGCCGGCCAAGCAGCGCGTCCAGCTCGCCGTACAGCGCCGAGCGCAGCACGCCCTGGGCGCAGTCGCAGGTGGCCGGCAGGCGGGCGAGCGCGCCCAGCAGCGCCGCATCCGCGGCCAGCCCGGCCTCGGCCTCGCCGGCCGCCCCATCGAGCGAGCAGCGCAGCAGGTGCAGCAGGACGTGGCCCCGGGTGCCGGTGCGCGCCTCCGGCAGCAGGGCCGCGACCGCGGCGCGCAGGGCGGCGGCCGGGGGGGCGGCGGCGGCGATCCAGCGCTTGGCGAGGCCCTCGACCTCGGGCCGGGCGACGGCGGCGCGCAGCACCTGGCCGATGCCGGCGCCGGCGTCCAGCACCGCCACCGCCTCGGCCGGGATGACGCTGGTCGACCAGGAACCGACATCGCGCGGGCACCACGCCAGGTGATGGAGGGTGGCGCAGGCGCGGCAGATCGCGACCTCCTCGCGCCCCCCGCGCAGCCAGGGGGCGAGGCTGATGCCGGCCAGCGCGGGATCGCACCAGGCCGCGGGGCGGCGGAACGCATACGGATCGCCGGAGTCGCAGCCAGGGGTGCAGGCGGGGCAGGCCATCGGACTAGCGCCGGCCGAGGACCGGATGCGAGCCTGCGCAGGACGGGACGACGCGGCGGATCACGCCTCAGCCCGCCGCCTTGGCCGCGCGCAGCTGCGGCAGGTGGCTGCGGATCAGCCGCGCCGGCTGCAGGCGGAAGGGCGAGATGTCGCCCGCCGGGCTCATGATCCGCCATTCGGTCAGCAGCGACAGCGGATGGCGGCCGCGCTGGCCTTCGCGCAGGCCGGCGACCCGGAAGGGGCGGTTGGCGCAGGTGGCCTCGAGCCCGTCCGCGTCCGCGGCGTGGACCTGGAACCAGATGTGCTCGCGCCCGCCGTCGTCGGTGGCGATGCCGAGCTTGGCCAGGCAGGGCAGTTCCAGCTCGCTGGCGAACTCCGCTAGCAGGGCGGTGAACACCGGCCAGGTGCCGCGCGCGCGCTCGGCCATCAGCTCGCTGGCGGCGTCGCTGAAGTGGATGAGCAGGCGCTCGGGCAGGGGCGCGCGCAGCAGCGGGGCCGGGCGGGGGGCGCGCCAGCGCCCCAGCCAGCCGGCGGGCGCGCACAGCACCCCGCGCCGGAGCAGGTGCTCGTCGTCGAACGGGCCCTGGTCGCGGCGGTCGCCGGCGGCGCAGGCGCGGTCGTAGTCGGCCGCCGCCACCAAGCGCAGCCCGCCGCCGGGGCGGGCGGCGGCGAAGGTCCCGCCCGCGGGACGCAGATGGCCTTCGAGCACCGCGTAGACCAGCGCGCGCAGCAGGTCGAAGCCGTTGCCCGAGCGCACCTCGGGGTGGGCGCCGACCACGTCGAGGTCGCAGGCGCCGATCGCCCCCAGGCCGTGGGTGTGCAGCCAGGCGGGCTCCTGGGGTTCGTCGGCCACGGCGTGCAGGGTGAAGAGCGCGGCCACATCGGTCGGGGCCTCGTGGGCGCATTCCTCGGCGAGCGCCTGGCGCGACCACAGCTGCTGGCTCTGCAGGTCGACCAGCCCCACCCCGTCCTCGCTGGCGAGCGCGTGGCCGAACAGCAGCAGGCGCTTGCGCGCCGCCAGCAGGTCCTCGGGAGCGTCCAGCAGCTCGACCGCGAGGGTGCCGCTGCCGGCGGCCAGATCGCGCCGTTCCTGCTCGTCGAGGCCGTTCTGGAGGGCGACCATCTCCTCCGGCAGCGCCGGGGCGTCGCGCAGGGCGGTGACGCGCGCCCGCCCCCAGCGGTCATGGCGCAGCTCGGCGGTCCAGGCTGCACCCGGCGCGGCGGCCAGGGCGCCCAACGCCACCCCGCGCGCGGCGAGGCCGGGGAACTCGTGCGCCCCGGGCGGGATGCCGCCGCGGAAGAGCACGGTGGCGGCGGTGCGGGGCAGGCGCTTGCGGCGCCAGGGGATGAGGTCGGCGAGGCCCATGCCGCGACCCTAGAAAGACGGGAGGACGGTCGCCACCGGAGCGCCTGCAGGCGTGGGCCCGGTGTGGGCGACAGGACGACGGGCCGCACCACCGCGATCCGGGTGGCGTGGCTTCGTTACTGGGCATTCACGAACAGGTTGACAGCGCTGGATACGGTTCTTCCCGGGAGCGCGCGCCGCTGGCGCGCATATTCGCGCCCAAGAGCGCGCCAGCGGCCAGCGGCGCGCGCTCCCAGGGAGGACGAAGTCAACCTGAGGATGAAAGCTCAGTTGGACGACCGCCCTTTGCGCCCCCTGGATGCTGGCCGGGCGGCCGCCAATCAAAGGGGCCACACCACCATATTTAAGGTGGTGTGGCCCCTTTGATTCTCCTTTGATTGCCCCCCATATTTAAGGTGGTGTGGCCCCTTTGATTGCCCCTTTGATTCTGCCGCCAGGGGGCGAGGCCGAGGCCGGCCCGCTCCGGGTCGCACCATCCCGCCGGGCGGTGGAACGCGGTGGGATCTGGGTCGATGCCCGGGGTGCAGGCGGGGCAGGCCATCGGCCTAGCGCTTGGCCCCGGGGGCGGCGGCGGCCAGGCGGCCGGCGAGGGATTCGATGCGCGTGCGCAGCGCCGGCTGGACGGTGGCGGCGAGCAGCGACTCCAGCTCCTTCTGCAGGGCGCGGTGCTGGGCCGGCGCCCCCGGCTTGGCGCACCAGCCCTCGACCGCGCCCTGGGCGCGCTGCACCGACCCGACGGCGCGGAACAGCTCGGCCATGGCGGTGCCGGTCCACGGCTTGGCCAGCTCGGCGAGCTGGCGGGCGCCCTCCTTGGCGGGGGCGTCGAGCGCCGCCAGGGCCGCGCCCTCGGCCTCGGCGATGCGCTCCGGCAGGTCGCCCACCAGGGCGGCGATGCGCTGCTCGCGCTCGGGGTCGAGCGGCAGCTCGCGGGTGCCCAGCGCCAGGGCCACCAGGGCGCGGCGGCCCCCGGATGAGGCGGGATCGCCGGCCTTGGCCGCCTCGGCCAGCAGCTTGTCGGCGGCGGCGAGGTCGGCGGCGGCGGGCACCCGCCAGTCCACCATCAGGTTGTCGGCGCCGGCCGGCACCGTGCGGGTCCAGCGCTGGGTGCCGCTGGTGAAGACCAGCTCGCAGCCGCCGGCGGGCAGGGCGATGGCGTAGCCGCCGCTCGACCAGGTGACGGCCTTGGCCTCGCCCGCCTGCACCTCGACCTTGGCCACCCCCTCGCCGGGGTCGTAGGCGCGGTTGCGGTTGCGGTCCTGGTAGGCGGCGCCGCCGGCGAAGCGGCCGCCGCGCTTGCCGAACACCACGGTGATCGAGCGGTCGCGGCCGCTGCTGAAGGGCAGCATGGACACGCCGCACTCCTTCCACTCCGGGTTGGCGAGATTGCGCCGGTGCGGCCGCCCGTTCTGCATCCCGCCCGGCCCGCCGCCCCAATCGACCAGGAAGGCGCGCTGGGCGTGCCAGGGGTCGGCATCGGCGCGGTAGGCGTTCTCGCCCCCGCCGGTCTCGTAGCCGCACAGGCGGATGCGCTCGCCCGGGCTGGCGGCGAAGAACCCCGGCTTGCCGGCGACCTCGTCATGGCCGAGGCCGTTGGGCACCATGTAGAGGGAATGGCGCCGGGCGGCGTCGAGCAGCTGGAGGTTGAACACCAGCGGCGGCAGGGGCGCGATCGCCTTCATCTCCTGGTGGAACAGCGCCCAGTCGACCTTGCTGGCGAAGATGTGCCGGGCCAGGTCGGGCAGCCCCGCCATCCCCGGGGCGATGCGTTCGGCCTCGCCGGCGGGATCGGCGCGGAAGCGGTTGTGCAGGGCGAGCAGCTGCACCTCCTCGGCGGTCGGCTCCAGCGGCGGCAGGGCGGGCAGCGCCGCCTCGGCGCCGAGGGCCGGGATCGAACACGCGCAGAGCAGGACTACGAAGCGGGTCATGGCAGCGACTGGAGCCGCCGGACGGAAGCGCGTCAAGGGCCCGGTTCACACCACCGCTTGGCGGGCGTGCCTGGTGCGCGGGTAACGTAAAGGGGCCACACCACTCTGATTCTGATCGCATCGCCAGCAGCATGGTCATCCCGCTCCTCACTCCGGCAGCGGCGCCAGCAGCGCCGCCAGGTCTTCCTCCGCGAAGGCCGGCACCGCCTGGCCGTCCTCGTCCACCACCGCGTCCATCAGGGCGCGTTTGCGCGCCTGCAGGTCGAGGATGCGCTCCTCGACCGTGCCGGCGGCGACCAGGCGCCAGATGAACACCGGCTTGTCCTGGCCGATGCGGTGGGCGCGGTCGGCGGCCTGGGCCTCGGCGGCGGGGTTCCACCAGGGGTCGCACAGGATCACGGTGTCGGCCGCGGTCAGGGTCAGGCCGGTGCCGCCGGCCTTGAGGCTGAGCAGGAACACCGGCGCGGCGCCGGCCTGGAAGCGCTGCACCAGCTCGTCGCGCCCGGTGGTGCTGCCGTCGAGGCGCAGGAAGCGGATCTTGGCCGGGCGCAGCACGTCCAGCTCGATGAGGTCGAGCAGGCTGGTGAACTGGCTGAACACCAGCACCCGGCGGCCCTCCTCCACCAGTTCGGGCAGGGTGTCGGACAGCCACGCCAGCTTGGCCGAGCCGGCCCCGGTGGCGCCCTTGGCGCCCTTGACCAGACGCGGGTCGCAGCAGCACTGGCGCAGCTTGAGCAGGGCGTCGAGGATCTCGATGCGGCCCTTGCCCAGGCCCTTGGCCGCCAGCACCTGGCGGATGCGCGCGTCCATCGCCAGGCGCACGCTCTCGTAGAGCGCGCGCTGGCCGCCTTCCAGTTCGACCGTGGCCACCGATTCGGTGCGCGGCGGCAGCTCGGGCGCCACCGCCTCCTTGGTGCGGCGCAGCACGAAGGGGGCGATGCGCCGGCGCAGCAGCGCGCCGCGCGCGCGGTCGCCCTCGCGCTCGATCGGCTTGCGGAAGGCGGCCTCGAAGCGCTTGGCCGAGCCGAGCAGGCCGGGCACCAGCCAGTGCATCAGCGCGTGCAGCTCGCCGAGGTGGTTCTCCATCGGGGTGCCGGTGAGGGCCAGGCGCAGGCGCGCGTCCAGGCCGCGCACCGCGTCGCCGGTCTTGGCGGCGGCGTTCTTGAGCGCCTGGGCCTCGTCGCAGATCACCAGGTGCAGCGGCACCCCGGCCAGCAGCTCGCGGTCGCGCAGGCAGGTGCCGTAGCTGGTGATCAGCACCTGGAAGCCGGCCAGGCGCGCGGGGTCGCGCTCGCGCTCGGCGCCGTGGTGCACCGCCACGCGCAGACCGGGGGCGAAGCGCGCCAGCTCGCGCCGCCAGGTGCCGATCACGCTCGCCGGGCACACCACCAGGCTGGGGCGGTCGAGGCGGCCGGCGGCCTGCTCGGCGCACAGGTGGGCGATCGCCTGCACGGTCTTCCCCAGACCCATGTCGTCGGCCAGGATGCCGCCGGTGCCGGCGGCGGCGAGGCGCTGCAGCCAGTCCAGGCCGGTGCGCTGGTAGGGGCGCAGCTCGGCCTGCAGCCCGGGCGGCGGCGCCGCCTCGCCCGGGCTGCCGAGCGCGGCCAGGCGCGCGGCCAGCTCGCGCAGGCGGGCCGGGGCGTGGGCGTCGACCCCCTCCAGCTCGGCGAGGGCGGCGGCCTGCCAGGCGTCGGCGCGCAGGCCGTCGCCGCCGGGGGCGGCGAAGAGGTCGACCAGGTGCTGGATCAGGCGCTGCAGCAGGTCGAGCGGCAGGCGCACCACCCGCCCGTCCGGCAGCCCCAGGCACACCCAGGTGCGGCCCTCGGCCTCGATGCGCGGCAGCCCCGCCAGCCCGGCCTCGCCCTGCTCGAGCAGGCGGGCGATCAGCGCGGTGAGGTCGAGGCGCTCGTCGCCGACCCGCACCCCGAGGTGGAGCTGGAACCAGTCGCGGTCGGCGGCCTCGTCCCAGGTCGCCTCGATGGTGGCGGCGGCGAGCGCGGCCGGCGCCGCCGCGCCGCTGCCCGCCAGTTCCCAGCCGCTGCCCGCCAGCGCCGCCAGCACCCCGCCCGGCAGCTCGGCGGCGGGGTCGGCGAAGGCGGCCTCGACGGTGGCGCGGTGCACCACCGCCAGGCCGCTGCGCGGCGGCGGGCCGTCGGGCGCGGCCAGGTTCTGGCTCTGCCACGGCACCAGGCCGAGCCCGGCGAGCTCCTGCATGCGCGCCGACTCGGCGCGGTAGTCGCGCGGGACCAGGCGGCCGTCGCGGCCCTGCACCAGGCGCGCGCCGGTGGGCGAGACCAGCGCCGACCCGTAGCGGAAGTGCACCAGCGCCGCCGGCACCGCCGCGCGTTCGGGCGGCCAGCGCTGGGGCAGGCGCACCATGCGCGCGCGCCAGCGGGTGAACACCGGCACCGGCGGCACCGGGGGGGCGGCGCCGGCGGGCTCGGGCAGGGCGGGGGCGAGGCGGCGCAGCTCGGCCAGGGCGGGGCCGAGCAGGGCCTCGGGCAGGGCCGGCATGCGCAGCGCGGCGGCGAGGGCGTCGGGGGGCAGGTCGGCGGCGAGCGGACCGGCGACCGGGCCCTCGATCCACCACGGCGGGTCGACCGGGATGATCTGCAGGCGGTGGCCGCCGGGGTCGCGCAGCACCAGGCGCTGGCCGCCCTCCTCGACCTCCCAGGCGGCGTGCGCGCTGCGTTCGTCGCCGCGCCGCAGCGGGTGGGCGAAGTTCCCCACGAAGCAGCGGCCGGTGTCGAGCAGGGCGGCGAGCAGGTCGCCGGTGGCGCCGCTCTCGCGCCGCAGCGGCGGGGCGCTGTGCCAGCCGCCGCCGTGGTCGCGCAGGGCGGCGAGGCGGCCGAGCAGGGCGATGTCGCCGGCGGTGGCGTAGGGCGGCGGGTCGCGCAGGGTCTTCTCCACCACCTCGTGGCGCTTGAGCACCCCGAAGGCGCCGCTCTTGAGCCGGCGCGCGCTCACCACCTCGACCGTCCAGGCGCCCTGGTGGTTCTGCAGGTGCCAGGTCAGGCGCTGGTCGCCGGTGGGTGCGCCCAGGCGGCGCAGCTGGGCGAACCAGCCCTCGATCGCCTGCGCCTGCGGGCCGCGCACCGGCTCGGCGGCCTCCAGCCGCGGCGGCTCCTCGGCGGCGGCCTGGGGCGGCTGGTCGGGCTCGTCCGGCTCGTCGCCGTCCTCGGGCCCGTCCTCGTCGGCGTCCTCGGGGTCGGCGATGGCGCGCCCGCCGCCGGCAATCAGCGCCGCCAGGCCGCGGGTGTCGCCCGCGACCAGGCACCAGCGCAGGATGGCGGCGGCGGCGTGCTTGCAGCGCACCCCCACCGGGCAGGAGCAGAACGAGTCGACCCGCTCCGCCACCAGCCCGAGGGCGGGATCCATGCGCGCGCCAGCGAAGGCGACCTCGAGCCGGTAGGTGCGCCGCCCGCGCACGCGCGCGCCCAGGCCGTCGAGCCCGCCATCGACCCGCTGCACGTCGCCCAGGTAGCCGCGGGCGCGCTGCAGGGTCTCGCGCGCGAAGAACTCGTACCACGGCCGGGCGGGCATCCAGGCGAGCATGGCCGCTCCTGGGCCGGCTCAACCCCGCGGGACGGACCATGCGGCATGCGTGGATGCGCATCCGCGCCGGGCGCCCTATCCTCGGATATGCGCCCGTTCGCCCTGCTCCTGCTCGCCTGCACCCTGGCCGCCGCCGAGGACATCGTCGCCCCGCTGCGCTTCGCCGACGGAGTCGAGCGCAGCGCCGCCGATTTCCGCGGCCAGGCGGTGATGGTCTACTACTTCTGCGGCCATTGCCCGAACGCCCTCGGCTCGCTGGGCACCCGGGTCAAGGAGATGGTCGACGGCATCGAGGCCGGCCGCCGTCCCCAATGGGTGATCTGCGCCACCCCCGACATCGCCGATCCGGCCGAACTGCAGGCGCTGGCCAAGGAGAAGGGTGTGCCCCTGGCGCTCTTCGCCCACGACCCGGCGAACCGCCGCAGGATCTCCACCAAGAACATCCTCCAGAACGAGGTGGTGGCGGGCGATGGCAGCGTGGTGGTGGGCAGCTACCGCGACCCCGCCGCGACCTTCACCGCCGCCGAGGCCCGCTCCGCCAGCGTCCATCGCCTGCCGGTCCAGGGCCTGGATGACGCCAAGGTGGCGGCGGCATGGTGGGCGGTGGAACGCGGCCGCGGCGGCGGCGCCCTCAAGGAGCTCGCCGCCGCCGCCAGGCGCAAGGGGCCGGTGGGCGAGCAGGCCGCGCTGGTGGTGGCCGCGGCCCAATCCGCCTACGACGCCGGGCTGGCGGAGGCCGGCGCCGGCCTGGCCGGCTATGAGGCGGTCGAACGCCTGGCGCAGCGCTTCGACGGCCTCGACCCCAAGCCGGCGCGGAACCGGCTCGGCGAGCTGGGCAAGGATGCGCAGATGAAGCGCGAGCTGAAGGCACGCGAGGCCTGGCGCACCTGCCGCCGCATGCTCGCCTCGGCCAAGCCCGCCGACCAGGCCGCCGGCCGCGATGGCCTGGCCCAGCTCGCCAAGGCGATGCCCGACACCGTCTACGGCGCGCGCGCCGGGGCGCCCTGAGGGCAGTCCCGGGGCTCCGGCGGCCGGAGCAGCGCACGGCAGATCCTGCTCGGAGACCCGGCCCAGCACCGCCGGCGACGCGGTCGCGGACGGCAGCCTGCGGGGCGGATCGGCGCCGCGGGCGTCGGCGGTTCAGCCGGCCGCGCGCCCCAGGCGTTCCAGGGTCGCGCCCCAGCGCGCGCGCGCCGCGGCGTCCAGGCTGCGCACCTGGCCGATGCAGGTGCTGCGCACCGGCGCGAAGCCGCAGAAGCGCAGGGTCGCGAGGCGCAGGGACCGTTCGGCGGGATCGCCGAGCATCCAGCGCTGCCACCAGGTGGGAGCGTCGCCGGTCAGCACCAGGCGGGCGCTGCGCCCGGCGAGCAGGCGATCCCACCACGGGCTGCCCTTGCGGTACTGGTAGGCGAAGCCGGGCAGGAGGGTGCGGTCGAAGAAGCCCTTGAGCAGCGCCGGCACCGTCCCCCACCAGATGGGCGTCACCAGCACCAGGTGGCTGCACCATCGCAGGCTCTCCTGCGCCGCCTGCAGGTCGGGTTCGAGGGCCTGCCCGGCCTGGCGCAGGATGGGGTCGAAGCGCAGGGCGCCGAGGTCGAGGCGGCGCACCTCATGGCCCTCGGCCTGGGCGCCGCGGGCATATGCCGCGGCCAGATCGCCGCACCAGCTGGCAGCGGTGGGGTGGCCGAGCAGGACGAGGATGCGGTGGCTCATGGGCCCATTTCGTATGTTGATCGGTCGATCGGTCAACTTTCATTCCTGGCATATGCGCCTGCTGCACCTCGCCTCCCGGCACCGCCACGACCTGCCAAAGAACCTCCCCCGCTCCGCGGGGGCTGCGACTGCGTCGCAGGGGCCGGATGCACCGTCCCAAGTTCTTGTTTGTACAGGGGCTGCGCCTAATGGCGTAAGGCCAAGGCGGGGGAATGGCGGACGGCCGCATGTGGAGCGTCGACGCCCACGTCGACGGAGTCTCTGGTGCGCCGACCTGGGACCATGGCAGCGTCAGCGCGGCGTCGACGTGGGCGTCGACCCTCCAGAAGAGCCCGCTGGGCGGACCTTGCCGGCATGCGCCACCCGGTGATGGTCGCGCATGGACGTGACCCTGCGCGGCGTCGGCAAGCGCTTCCCGACCGGCGAGGCCCTGGGCGGGGTCGATCTCGAACTCGGCGCGGGCGCGGTCGTGGCGGTGATCGGGCTGAACGGCGCCGGCAAGACCACCCTGCTGCGCCTGCTGGCGGGCGCGCTCGCGCCCAGCGCCGGGACCATCGCCTGGGATGGCCGCGGCGATCTGCGCGACGACCTGGCGGCGCAGCGCCGCCTGTGCTTCCTGCCCGATGCCCCGCTGTTCTTCGAGAACCACACCCCGCTCGACCACCTGGCGCTGGTGCTGCGCGCCTATGGCCGGCCCGAGCCCGATCCCGCGGCGGCGGCGGCGCTGCTGCGCGAGCTCGACCTGCTCGAGCTGCACGACCGGCCGCTCACGACGCTCAGCCGCGGCCAGCGCTACAAGGTTGCGCTCGCCGCCCTGCTGCTGGCGGCGCCGGAGCTGTGGCTGCTCGACGAGCCGTTCGCCTCGGGCATGGATCCGCAGGGCCTGCTGCTGCTCAAGCAGCGCGCCCGCGCCGCCGCCACCGCCGGCTCCTGCGTGGTCTACACCACCCAGATCCTGGAGATCGCCGAACGCTTCTGCGACCGCCTGCTGGTGATCGAGCGCGGCCGGTTGGCCGCCGTTCTCGGCCGCGCCGAACTGGACGGCCTGCCGGCGGAGGGGCCGGGCAGCCTGGGCCACCGCCTGGCGGGGCTGCGCGGCGCGTGAGCGAGGACCGGCTCGACCATCCCGCTCTCGCCCGCCGGCTGGCGCAGGCCTGCCGCGCGGCCGGGGCGCGGCGCGGGTGGTGGCGGCGCTGGCGCGCCCCCGGCCAGCCGGCGGTGGTGGCGGCGCTGGTGCGCTGCGCCTTCACCGGGGTCTGCCTGGGCCTGGGCGCGGCCGGCGCCGGCGACGCCGCGGCCCTGCAGCTGCTGACCCTGGCCGGCCTGCTGATCGTGCAGACGCGCAGCGCCGCCATCGCCGGGGCGCTGGGCTCGGACCCCGCCCTGGCGGTGCTCGGCCGCCTGCCGGTGGCCGACGCGCGCATCCTCGCCCACCAGCTGCGGCCGCTGCGGTGGGCGCGCTGGTGGGCGGCGCTCGACGCCGCCGCCTTCTGGTGCGGGGCCTGGACCATCGGCGGCTGGGCCCCCTGCTGGTGGGCGCTGCCCGGCCTGGCGGTGGGCCACGCCCTGGCCAGCCATGCCGCCGCCCTGTGGCTGTGGCGCGGCTGGTCGCGGCTCGGTTGCCTGCCGCTGCCGGTGCTGCTGGTGCTGGGCATCGCCACCACCACGCGCGCGGCCCATCCGCTGCTGTGGAACGGGGCGGAGCCGGTGATGCAGGCGCTGGGCTGGCTCACCCCCTGGGGCTGGCTGGTCATGATCGGCACCCGCCTGGCCGACGGCGGGGCATGGGCGGTGGGCGCCCTGACCGCGGTCCTCGCCGCCAGCATCGCTGGAATCCACTTCGCCTTGACGCACCTGCGGCGTACCTGGCGCCTGGACCCCGGCTGGCGCGAGCTGGCGGGCCGGCCGGCGCAGACCCTGGCACTGGAGGACGACGAGGATGACGAGGCGCGGGAACGCGCCATCCCGCTCCCGCCAGCCGAGACGGAATTCGACCGCCATTGGCGTCAGGTGTGGGACCGACCAGCCGAGGCGGCGATGGCCGAGCAGGGCTGGGCCGGCCGGCGCTGCACGGCGCGGCTGGAACCCGATGCGCGCGTGCTGGCCGGTGCGCTGGCGCCGACCGGGCCATCCGACAGCACCTGGCGCTGGTGCCTGGGGTTGGCGGCAGCGCCGATGGCCTGCCTGCTGGCGGGGATGTCGCCGCTGTGGGGGGTGGCGGCGCTGAGCCTGCTGCCGGCGTGGCGGCGGAACTGGTGGGGAGTGGTGCCCGGGGCGGGGGTGCTGGTGGTGGGCTGGCTCTTCCCCGACGCTGGTCGCATCCTCGCCATCGCCGGACCGGCCTCGTGCGCCCTGCTGGGCGCGCTGCCGCTCTTCGGCGGTGACTGGCGCGGACTGCCCGCCGCCACCACCCCCCTGGGCCGGCTGCCGCGCACCTGGCGGCTGCAGCACGCGGCCATGCTGCGCTTCCTTCGCCTGCGCCTGGCCGCCTGCCTGCCGATCGCCGTCCTCGCTGGCGGCGCCGCCGGGCTCGGCTTCCACCCCGGCTTCGCCGCAGCGGTGCTGGCGGTGTGGCTGGTGGCGCTGCTCACCGCGCCCTGGATGTGCGCCTACATCCTGGCCAAGCGCACCGTCGCCGGAGTGGTGGACCTGGGCCTTGGCCGCTGGTGGGCCAGCGGGGCATCGCTCGGATTGCTGGTGTTGCACGGGATTTCCGCCATCATCGTCCTGTTCGGATCCTGCCGCCTGTGCGCCGCCAAGGGGGATGCTGGCCTCTGCCTAGCGGTGATCGCAGGCGCGGCGCTGGTCCTGACCCTCGGCGGCGAACTGCACGTACGCCTGCTGCGCCTGGCCTACCGGCGCACCGTCGATATCGGCTGAACTTCAAATCCTGCCCGTCTGGCGGGCTGAAGCCCGCCGTTGCTCAGCCCGCCGCCAGGCTGGCCTCGCCCTCGGGCGGCAGCCAGCCGGCGAGGCCGGCGGGCATCGGCTCGCCGCGCGCCAGGGCGGCCGCCGCCCAGGCGTGGGCGTCCTGCAGCAGGTCGAGGTCGCGGCCGAGGTCGGCCACCCGCAGCCGCCACTGGCCGTGCTGGCGGGTGCCGAGCAGCTCGCCGGGGCCGCGCTCGGCGAGGTCGGCCTCGGCCACGCGCAGGCCGTCGTCGCTGGCGGCGAGCAGGGCCAGGCGCGGCTGCTTCGCCGGATCCGCCACCAGCAGCAGGCAGCGGCCGGGCAGCGCGCCGCGCCCCAGCCGCCCGCGCAGCTGGTGCAGCTGGGCGAGGCCGAAGCGGTCGGCGTCGAGCACGCACAGCAGGTCGAGGGTGGGCACGTCGATGCCGACCTCGACCACCGTGGTGCTGACCAGCACGCGGGTGGCGCCCGCGAGCAGGCGGGCGATCGCCGCCAGCTTGCGCTCCTCGGGCATCGCCCCGTGCAGCAGGTCGCAGCCGGCGCCGAGGTGGGCCGCCAGGCGGGCGTGGACCTCCTCGGCGGCGTGCCCGGCGTCGCCCTCCTCGCCGGCGGCGCGCAGCGGGCACACCACCAGCGCCTGGCCGGGGTGGCCCGAGACCTCGGCCAGCACCCGCGCCGCGCTGCCCACCGCCACCGCGGTGGCCACCGCCGCGCGCCCGGGCGGGCGGCCGTCGATGCGCGACACCGCCAGGTCGCCGAAGGCGGTGAGCGCGAGGGTGCGCGGGATGGGGGTGGCGGTCATCAGCAGCAGGTCGGCGCGCGCGCCGCCCTTGCCCGCCAGGGCGGCGCGCTGGTGCACCCCGAACTTGTGCTGCTCGTCGATCACCGCCAGGCCGCAGTCGGCCACCGCCACGCGCTCTTCCAGCAGGGCGTGGGTGCCGACCAGGATGCGGCAGGAGCCGTCGGCGGCGGCGGCGCGGATGCGTGCCGCCTCGGCCGCGGGGGTGCCGCCGGTGAGCAGCTCGACCGTCACCCGCGTGCCCTCCAGGCAGCGGCGGATGAAGCCGGCGTGCTGGCTGGCCAGCACCGCGGTGGGCGCCAGCAGCAGCGCCTGCGCCCCGCCCGCCACCACCGCCAGGCAGGCGCACAGCGCCAGCGCGGTCTTGCCGCTACCGACGTCGCCCTGCAGCAGCCGGTACATCGGCCGCGGCGCCGCCAGGTCGGCGCGGATGCCGGCCAGGGCCGCCTCCTGGCCGGGGGTTAGGGCGAAGGGCAGGCGGGCGCGGATGCGCGCGTCGAGGACATCGTCCCACGGCCAGGCGCGCCCGGCGGCGCCGGTGGCGGCGGCGCGGCGCTGCTGCAGGGTCCAGGCCAGCGCCGCCAGCTCGCGCCCGGCCAGCACCCGGCGCGCGGCCTCGTGCGCGGCGGCATCGTCGGGATGGTGGACGGCGCGCAGGGCGGCGTGGTAGGGCTCATCCGCCAGCGCCCCCAGGGGGTCGTGCAGCAGCGGCAGGTGGTGTTCCAGCACGTGGTCGACCAGGGCGCGCAGGCTGCGTTCGGACAGGCCCTCGGGCAGCGGGTAGGCGGCGCGGCAGCCGGGCTCCTCGGCCAGCACGGTGGCGGGGCCATCGGCCAGGCGGGTGAAGGCGGGGTGCAGCAGGCAGTCGCCGCGCTTGGCGTCGGTGCGGCCCTCAAAGAGGAACCACTCGCCCGGCAGCAGCAGCCGGCGCAGCCAGCCGGCGGCGAAGAAGCGCGCCACCAGCGGCCGCCCGTCGCCGCGCTCGAGGCGCGCCTCCAGCGC
>JAKLKR010000113.1 GCA_023150565.1 Planctomycetota bacterium | reverse complement strand
CGGGCACCGCGTGCAGCGCGCAGGGCAGGCCCTCGCGCGCGAGCAGGTCGGCGAAGTGGCGGGCGCGGTTGCCGCTCCAGGCGAAGCGCTGGTCGGCGAGGAAGGCGAAGTGGCGGTAGCCGCGTCCGCGCAGGTGGGCGAGGGCGAGCGCGGCGATGGCGCGGTCGTCGGTCTCGACCCAGGGCAGCGCGGGCAGCAGGCGCGCGGCCGAGAGGTCGACCGCCGGCACCCCGGCGCGCGCCACCGCGGCGGCGACGGCGGGGTTCTCGATGCGCGCCAGGATGCCGTCGCCCTCCCAGCCGCGCAGGTGGCCGGCGCCGCCGTCGCCGCGCCCGGCCTCGACCAGGGTGACGCTCCAGCGCCCGCCCTCGCGCACCAGGCGGCCGATGCCCTGGAGCAGGCCGCGCCCGTACTGGTTCGACGTCTCGACCACCAGGGCGACCCGCCGCCGGGGCCGCGATTCCGCTGCAGATCCCATGGCGGCAAGGATATGGATGAACGACGGCGGAGGAACCGCCTGGTTCACGGATCTCCGGAGCAGGGTGACGCATCTCCTGGCCGGCGACCCCGCGCCGGGCATCATCACGGCCATGAGCAAGCCCGTCATCTGCGTGGTCGGTCTGCGCTTCGGCCGCAGCTTCGCCGACCTCTACCGTCTCCACCCCGAGGTCGGCGAGGTCGCGATCTGCGACACCGATCCCGCGGCCCTGGCCGCCGCCAGGGCCGAGCTGGGCCTGACCCGCACCTACGCCTCGTTCGACGAGGTGCTGCGCGACCCCGGCGTCGACGCCGTGCACCTCGCCACCCCCATCCCGCTGCATGCGCGCCAGGCGGTGGCGGCGATGGAGGCGGGCAAGCACGTGGCGTGCGCGGTGCCGGCGGCGGTGGCGCTCGACGACTGCGCCGCCCTGGTGGCGGCCGAGCGGCGCACCGGCCGGCGCTACTTCATGGCCGAGACCGCGGCCTACGGCGGCCCCTTCCTGCTGGTGCAGGAGCTGATCCGGCGCGGCGAGTTCGGCCGCATCCAGCACCTGCGCGGGGTGCACTTCCAGGACATGGAGGGCTGGCCGGGCTACTGGGCCGGGCTGCCGCCGATGTGGTACGCCACCCACGCCCTGGTGCCGCTGGCGATCCTCGCCGGCACCCCGATCAGCCAGGTCACCTGCTTCGGCTCCGGGGTGATGCGCGCGGAGCTGCGCGCCCAGTACGGCAACCCCTGGCCGATCGAGACCGCCAACTTCCGCTTCGCCGGCGGCGAGCTGTCGGCCAACGTCACCCGCTCGCTGTTCGCCGCCGCGGTGCGCGGGCTGGAGGAGACCGACATCATCGGCGAGAAGATGTCGCTGTGGAGCTGCCACCCCTCCTACACCCACACCCTGGTGCGCCTCCAGGAGGCCCAGCCCGGGCGCTGGGGCCGCGGCGCCGAGGTGCGCGACGTGGTGCCGCCGCTGCGCTGGGACCTGCTCTCGCCCGGCTTCCGCGAGCGCATCGCCGTGGCCCCGCCCGAGCGCGCCGACCTGCCGGCGCATACCGCCCACCACGGCTCGCACCCGCACCTGGTCGACGAGTTCGTGCGCTGCCAGGTCGACGGGCGGCCGAGCGCGATCGACGCCGCCAAGGCCGCCAACTGGTGCGCCGCCGGGGTGATCGCCCACCAGTCGGCGATGCAGGGCGGCGCCCTGCTCGACGTGCCCTCGTTCGCGGGCTGAGCCATGACCCGCCCGCTCAACATCGCCATCGTCGGGCTCGGCTTCGGCGCCGAGTTCATCCCCATCTACCAGCGCCACCCCCAGGCGCGCCTGCACGCCATCTGCCAGCGCAGCCGCGACAAGCTCGATGCGGTCGGCGACGCCTTCGGGGTGGCCGTGCGCTACACCGGGTACGAGGAGGTGCTGCGCGACCCCTCGATCGACGCGGTGCACCTCAACACCCCCATCCACCTGCACGCGCCCCAGGCCATCGCCGCGCTCGAGGCGGGAAAGCACGTCGCCTGCACGGTGCCGGCGGCGACCACGGTGGACGAGTGCCGGCGCATCGTCGCCGCCGCGCGCGCCAGCGGCCGCCAGTACATGATGATGGAGACGGTGATCTGGAGCCGCGAGTTCCTCTATGTGCGCCAGCTGCGCGACCAGGGGCGCCTGGGCCGCATCCAGTTCCTGCGCGGCGCGCACCTGCAGAACATGGAGGGCTGGCCGGGCTACTGGGAGGGCCTGCCGCCGATGCACTACGCCACCCACTGCGTCAGCCCCTGCCTGGCGCTGGTGCGCGGCGAGGCCGAGAGCGTGGCCTGCCTGGGCTCTGGCCGCATCGCCGAGCCGCTGATCGCCCGCTACGGCTCGCCGTTCAGCTTCGAGACCGCGCACTTCCGCGTGCGCAACCAGGACCTCGCCGGCGAGGTCACCCGCTACCTGTTCGGGGCCCAGCGCCAGTACACCGAGAGCTTCGACGTCTACGGCTCGCAGGCCTCGTTCGAATGGCAGCGGGTCGAGGGCGACGAGCCGGCCCTGCACCTCGGCGGCGAGGCGGTGGAGCGGGTGGCGATCCCCGACTTCGCCGAGCTTTTGCCGGAGGCGATCCGCGCGTTCACCACCCGCGGGGTCTACGACGCCGGCGAGCACCAGCACCGCTCCTTCATCCAGGGCAGCGGCCACGGCGGATCCCACCCGCACCTGGTGCACGAGTTCGTCAGCGCCATCCAGGCCGGTCGGCCGACCTTCCCCGACGTCTATCAGTCAGCCAACTGGACCATGGTCGGCATCCTCGCGCACGAATCGGCGCTGCGCGGCGGGGCGCCCATCGCCATCCCCGACCTGCGCGGGTGAACCAGATTCAGAGGATGCGACCGCCACGACGCCACGACGCCACGGCAGGACGTCGGCCTACGCCTGCTTTTCTGCTCGCGGAATGGAGCCAAAGGGCTGATGTCCATATGCCCTTTTCCCCGTGGCGTCGTGGCGTCGTGGCGGTGATCCATCTACCCGTTCCAGGCTGAAGGATCAGCTCACCACTGGATCCAGGCGTCGAGCTCGCCGTCGAGGATGGGCGGGCAGGGCAGCTGCTCGCGGTAGCGGCGCGGCGGCTGGCCGTAGAGGGCGCGGAAGCGGCGCGCGAAGTAGTTGGGGTCGTCCCAGCCCACGCTTTTGCCGATCTCGGCCACCGGCCGGTCGGTGGTGAGCAGCAGCACCGCCGCGCGCTGGCCGCGCCGGCGCGCCAGCCAGGCGCCGGGGGGCAGGCCGGTGGCGCGGTGGAAGCTGCGCACCAGGTGGGCGCGGCCGCAGCCGGCCCGGCGCGCCAGCTCGGCCAGCGACCACGGCCGCGCCAGCTCGGCGTCCATGGCGGTGATCGCCGCCACCACCCCCGGCGGCAGCGCCGGTCGCGCCGGCAGCTGGGGGGCGTGCGGCACCAGGGCGGCGAACACCAGCAGCAGGTTGCCGAGGATGCCCGGGCGGTGGGCGGGGTCGTCCTGGCCCTGGAGGGCGCGCAGCGCCTCGCAGGCCGCCACCGCCGCTTCCAGCCCGGCGGCGGGCAGGCGGCAGCGGATGGTGGCCTCGCTGGCGCTCGAGAGCATCCCCGCCAGGCGCGGATCCTCGCCGGTCCAGGCCAGCTCGCGCACCAGCAGCTCGGCGGCGAAGCAGCAGTTGGCGAGGTGCAGGCCGCGGCAGCGCTCGTAGGCGTGCCAGCGCCCCGGCGGCAGCACCAGGGCGTCGCCGCGCGCCACCGGCTCCAGCCCACCGATGGTGCGGTGCAGGGCGCGTCCCTCGACCACCACCGCGATCTCGACGAAATCATGACGATGCAGGGGTACGTCGCCCTCGTGCAGGGGCCGGTTCACATGCACCAGCGCCCCCGGGCCGGGGAACAGGCGGCGGCGCTCCAGCAGGGTCGGGTCCGAGGCGGCGCCGCTCATGCCCGCAGGCTCGCCGCCGGGGGTGGGCGGGCAACCCGCTCCGGCACGGACTGTGCGTTCAAGTCCGGCCGAGGGTGTCCGAGACTGTGGATGTCCAAGACCACAGCGGTGATGCCGGGGGTACCAGCCATGAGCACAGCCACGCAAACCGCCGCCCCGCTGCTCTGCCGCCAGCCCTTCACCGTGCATGAGGACCCGCTCTGCTGCACGGTGGTGATGGAGGCCCAGGCCGGCGACCATCCCCTGCTGCACCAGGCCCTCGCCACCGCCTGGATCGAACGCGTGCGCGGCCGCACGGTGGTGATCGATTGCCGGGCGCTGACCCTGGTCAATTCCGCGGTGGTCGGCTTCCTGGTCCGCACGATCGCCCGCCTGGGCCCCGGCCAGGTCCGTATTTCCGGCGCCAACTCCTCTGTCGAAAAACAGTTGCGTCTTGCCGGAGTGGCCCGGCTGGTGGCCATCGCCGCCTAACCGCCGGGCGGGGGTCCAACTAGGTGCGCCGGTAGACTTCGCCGGTGGGCGCGTTACACACAGCGCTCCCCCGGAGAACCCCATGGTGCGCCGTCTCGTCCCTGCCCTCGCCACCCTCGCCCTGGTCGGAGCGACCCTGGTCACCACCGGCTGCGGTGATGACGACCTGTTCGCCCTCGCCGACAAGGCCGCCCAGCAGGCGCTGAGCCAGAAGAGCGCCGCCGAGGCCGCCGCCCAGCGCGCCAAGGCCGCCGCCGACGCCACTGAAAAGGCCACCGAGGTGGCCAAGGCCAAGGAGCTGGCCGGCGACGCCGACAAGGCCGCCAAGGACGCCAAGACCGCCGCCGACGCCACCAAGGCGCAGCAGGCCGCCGCCGACAAGGCCGCCAAGGACGCCGGCAGTGAGCGCGTGACCAAGGCCGCCGCCGGTGCCGCCGCCGCCACCACCGCCGCCGCCGGCTTCGCCGCCGCCGCCGCCGCCGATGCCGAGCGCGCCGCCAAGGCCGCGAGCAAGCTCGCCGCCGATCTCGACGCCAAGGCCAAGGCCGACGCCGATGCCAAGGCCAAGGCGGAAGCCGACGCCAAGGCCAAGGCCGACGCCGAAGCCAAGGCCAAGGCCGCTGCCGCGGCTGCCGCCGCCGCCGCCGCCCTCGCCGCCAAGGAGGCCGCCGACGCCGAGGCCGCCAAGAAGGCCGCCGACAAGGCCAAGGCCGACGCTGAAGCCGCCGCCAAGAAGGCCGCCGACGAGGAAGCCGCCAGGAAGGCCGCCGAAGCCAAGGCCAAGGCCGACGCCGAGGCCGCCGCCAAGGCCGCTGCCGCCCCGGCGGTGCCGGCCGCCGACCCCTTCATCGAACCCAAGGCCGCGCCCACCGTCTACCGCTACGGCGGCAAGGCGCAGGGTCCCTTCCCCAAATAAGCGCGCTCCGGTGCCGGATCCCCGGCACCCCGCGGCCAGGCCGCGGGGTGCTGGCGTTTCAGGCCGGGCCGGCGAGCAGCGCGCGCAGGCCGGCCTCGTCCAGCACCGGCACGCCCAGGGCCTGGGCCTTGGCCAGCTTCGAGCCGGCCTCGTCGCCGGCGACCACGAAGTGGGTCTTCTTGGACACCGAATCCTTGACCACCCCGCCGGCGGCCTCGATCAGCGCCGCGGCCTGGTCGCGGGTCAGGGTGGGCAGGGTGCCGGTGAGCACGAAGGTGCGCCCGGCCACCCCCGCCACCTCCTGAACCGCCACCCCGGCGTGCTCGAGCGCCACCCCGGCGGCGCGCAGGCCCTCGACCACCGCCACCAGGGCGGGGGCGGCGAGCTGCACGAACACGGTGTCGGCGGTGGCGCGGTTGACCCCTTCGAGCGGCTGGTGGCCGGCGGCGGCGAAGCGCGCGTTGAGCTCGGCCACGGTGGCATCCGCCGCCGGCCCCAGCCCGGCGGCGTCGGCCAGCGCCGCCAGCTCCTCGCGGCCGTCGAAGGCGCGGCAGCGCCAGCGCGCCGCCGCATCGCCGGCGGCATAGCTGCG
Organism: Planctomycetota bacterium; assembly: GCA_023150565.1. Taxonomy (GTDB): domain Bacteria; phylum Planctomycetota; class UBA11346; order UBA11346; family UBA11346; genus JAKLKR01. The sequence goes on along the minus strand of JAKLKR010000113.1, from coordinate 10,474 downwards.
GGCGAAGGCCAGCAGCGCGTCCCAGCCGCGGAAGCGCACCGCCAGGTCGGCGGCGAGCTTGCTGCCCAGCTCGCGCACCCCGAGGCCGAACAGCACCGCGGCCAAGCCGCGCGCGCGCGCCGTGGCCAGCGCCGCCACCAGGTTGGCGGCGTGCTTGGCGCCGAAGGTGCGCTGCACCCCGCGCTCGTCCGGCTCCATCGCCAGCGGCGCCAGCTGTTCGGCGGTGAGCGCGAAGAGCTGGTCGGGGCGGGTGACGCCCAGCGCCGCCACCACCCGGTCGACCACCGCCTCGCCCAGGCCGCGGATGTCCATCGCCTCGCGCTGGGCGAAGTGCACCAGGCGCGCGCGCACCTGCGCCGGGCAGGCGGGGTTGGGGCAGAAGTGCCCGATGTTCTCCTTGCCCGAGGGGTCGCGCCGGCGTTCGACCACCACCGCGCTGGCGCACACCGGGCAGGTCTCGGGCCACGGCACCGCGCTGGCGCCCGGCGGACGGCGCTCGGCCACCACCTCCAGCACCTGGGGGATGATCTCGCCCGCCTTCTGCACCAGCACGGTGTCGCCGGCGCGCACATCCTTGGCCGCCAGCTCGGCGAAGTTGTGCAGGTTGAGCACCATGCCGTCGATGTCGTGGTCGAGGCCGTCGCGGCGCCCGGCCCAGGCCAGGCAGTGGGCATAGGCCTCGGCCACCCCGGTCACGCGCTGGACGCCGGGATGGACCGCGAAGCCGAGCGAACGCAGCCAGGCCAGCCGTTCCCACATGCTGGGCGGCAGCGGACGCTCGTGCAGGCCGGGGCGCACCACGTAGAGGAAGCTGCGCACCCCCGCCCCGGCCAGGCCGGCGGGGTCCTTGCGCTTCATCAGCCCGGCGCAGCCGTTGCGCGGGTTGATCAGCGCGCGCTCGCCCGCCGCCAGCAGGCGTTGGTTGAGGGCGGCGAAGGCCGGCCGCGGCAGGTAGAGCTCGCCGCGCACCTCGAAGCGGGCGCGCTCGCCGATGCGTTCCGGCACCGCGCCGGCGGCCAGCACCTGGGCGGTGATGAGGTCGCCGCGCAGGCCGTCGCCGCGGGTGACCGCGCGCGCCAGGCGGCCGTCCTCGTAGACCAGCGCCACCGACATGCCGTCGATCTTGGGTTCGACCACCAGCGCCGGCGGGTCGCTGCGCTCCAGCTCGCTGCACACCCGCTCCTGCCAGGCGCACAGGCGGCCGAAGGCGGTGCGCTTGAGCAGGGCGGGATCGATGCGCCCCGGCTCGACGTCCTCGCCCGCCACGGTGAAGGCGTCGGGATCGGTGGCGGCCTTCTCCAGCGACAGCATGGGCTGGTCGTGGGTGACGGTGGTGAAGCCCTCGCTGTGGTCGTCGCCCACGCTGCGGGTGTAGCGCGCCAGCGCCGGCACCCCCAGGGTGTCGGCCAGCTCGTCGTAGCGGCGGCGCAGTTCGTCGTAGCCGGCGTCGTCGATCTCCGGGGCGGCGGCGCGGTAGTAGAGGTCGTCGTGGCGCTTCAGCTCGGCGGCCAGGCGCTCCAGTTCGGCATGGGGCATGGCGCGATCAGAAGCCCGGCGCGGCCGGGCGGAAGCGGGGCGTCAGCCGTCGAGCGCCAGGCGGAAGCGGTCGGGCCCGCCCTTGCGCAGGCTGAGGGTGCGGGTGCAGGTGCCGGCGGTGGTGGCGATCTCCACCGCGTAGTCGCCGTGGAAGCCGCGGAACTGGTTGGGCGCGCCGGCCTGGTAGTCGAGCACGGTGTCGGTGGTCCACTCGCGCCTGATCAGCCGCTCCAGCACCGTCCACGCCTTCTTGGGCGAGAGGTCGTAGTTCACCAGCCCGGCGCGCAGGCTGTTCTCGCCCTGCTCGGACCCGGGCGGGGCGTAGGCGGCGGTGCCGTCGACCATGTTCCACCAGATCAGGCCGTTGGTGGCGGGATGGCTGAACCACAGGCGGTAGAGCCGCTCGACCACCTCGGCCTGGAAGGCGTCCCCGTCGCCGAGGTCGCGGCGCGAGATGATGCTGATCTCGGAGAGGTTGAGCGGCACCCCCAGCTTGGCGTACTGGTCCAGGCACAGGAACAGGTGGCGGGGATCCATGAACTGCTGCGCATCGCGCTCGAGCAGCCACTGGAACATGTGGTACTGGAAGCCGAGCGCGTCGACGCGCAGGCCGCTGCGCTGCAGGTGGCGCATGAGCAGGTAGACCGGGGTGTAGTCGCCCTGGTGGTCCCACCATTTGCGGTCGTCGTTGTAGGTCAGGGTGCAGCCCGGGAACAGCCGCCCGGCGAGCTCGAAGGCGTAGTCGACGTGGGCATCGAGCGGCATGCGTCCATTGGCCGTCTGCGCCTCGTTGGCCACGTCCCAGACGGGGATGCGGTCCCGGTAGCGCTCGGCGATCAGCTCGAAGCGCCGGGCGATGCGCGCACGCACGGTTTGCGGCGTGGCCCCCGCGAGCCACTGCGGCCAGAACTGGTGCCACAGCAGGGGATGGCCCTTGGGGGTGATGCCGTGGCGCTCGCAGTACTCCAGGCAGAGGTCGGGTGGCGGGCGGCGGTAGATCGGCGCGCTGTCCTTGGCGAAGCGCGGCGCGCCCTCCTGCGGTTCGAGGTCCGACCAGTAGAACGGCACCACCGCGAGGTTGAACAGGGAGCGGAAGCGCTCGGCGTAGGCCGCGTTCTGCTCCGCCGACTGGAACTGGTCGAGCATGAACAGGTTGCAGCCGAAATGGTAGTCGTGGCGGGTATGCTTGAGGCGCACCCGGGCGCGCTCGACCGGCTGGCCCTGGGCGTCGACCAGCTCGATGGCGCCGAAGCCGGTGCGGTTGGCCTGGATGCCCTCGCTGATACGGGCCTCGACCGCGGGATCGTCGCGCCGGAAGGATTGCAGGAGGGTGGTGGCCAGGTCGCTCATGGTGCCGCCAGCCTAGCGACACGCCGCCGCCAGGGCCAGATCCCCGGGCGCCGGCGGCGATCCCGGACGGCCTGGCTCAGCGCCGGTCGGAACCGAACGGCGCGGCCGGGAAGCCGGCGCGGTCGTAGAGCGTGCAGGGCGGGTTGTTGGCCCAGCCGTAGCGCACCGCCACCGGCTCCGGCACCTCGGGCGACTCCACCACCACGGTGTCGCCGTCGAGGCGGGCGCGGGCGTGGTGCCAGGCGCCGTCGGCGCCCTTGAGCGCGAAGCCGCTCGGCTCGCCCGCGCGCAGTTCGAGCCCGCCGCCGGACACCCGCTGGCAGGTCAGGCGCATGGCGGCGCCGGCGCGCTCGGCCTTGACGATCAGCGGCCCACCGCCGCCGGCGCCCTCGCGCAGCGCCACCAGGGCGGCGGCGGCGCGCTCGCCCACCGCGCGCTTGCGGGTGGGATGCACGTCCTTGGCGTCGCCCAGGTCGGTGATCACCGCCAGGCCCACCCCCGGCAGGGCGAGGGCGGCGGCGGCCTGGGCCAGGCGGGTGGCGCCGAAGTTCAGGCGCTCCTCGACCGGGGTGGCGACCGCGTCGTGGAAGCCGGGCAGGCCCACCACCACCACGGGCAGGTCCTTGCCGAACAGGGCGCGCCAGTCGCCGATCATCGCTGCGAGCATGCGCTGGTAGTCGGAGTTGCCGGCGTCCTGCTCGCCCTGGTACCACACCGCGCCGCTGAAGGCGAAGGGCGCCAGCGGGCGGATGCCGCCGTTGTAGAGCATGGTGGCGGCGCCGTTGCCGCCCTGCAGGCGCAGGCGCGGGCGCACCGGCTGCACGCCGGTGGTGGCGGCGCGCCGCCAGGCGCCGGCGAGCGCCACCGGCGGGGTGCCGGCGTCGGATTCCAGGCGCCAGTCGCCGGGCGAGCCCTTGCCGCCGCTGCGCCCGCCCTCGCTCCACACGCGGATGGCGACCGTCACCGGGGCGGCGGCGAGCTGGCGGGCGTCGATGCGGTAGTTGCGCGGCTCGGCGCCGCGGCCGGTGCCGACCTCGGCCCCGTTCACCCACACCGTGCTGTCGTCGGGCAGGCCGCCGAGCAGCAGGCGGCCGGGCTTGCCCACCGCCGCCGCCGGCAGCTGGACGGTGCGCCGCAGCCAGGTGGTGCCGTCGTGCTTCCAGGCCCCCGGCAGCTCCTGGTCGCTCCAGGCACCGGTGGCGGGCTCGGCCGGGCGCTCGAAGCCGGCGGCGCTGCCGGGATCGTGCTCCTTCCACCACGCCGCCACCTGTTCGCGCTCCTGCTGCGGCACCGGCGGGGCGCCGGCGGCCTCGGCCGCGGCCAGGGTCCTGAGCAGGTCGCGCTCGTCGCCGTACAGCCCGAGGCGGGCGAGCGACTCCTCGGCCATCCAGGCGCGGATGTTGGTGCCGCCCCAGGCGCAGGCGACCACCCCGACCGGGATCTTGAGCCGCTGCTGCAGGCTGCGGGCGGTGAACCAGCCCACCGCCGAGAAGCCGCCGAGGTTGTCGGCGGCCGGCACCCGCCACTGCACCGGGTTGGCCGGGGTGGGCAGGTCGCGCGGGGTGCCGGCGATGCGCATGCCGAGGTGGAGCAGGCGCACGCTGGCGGCGGCCGAGGCGGCCCCGGCGGCCTCCTCGCGCCCGCCTTCGGCGCCGTTCAGCCCCATGGCCATGTTCGACTGCCCGGAGCACAGCAGCACCTCGCCGGCGAGGACGTCCTTGAGCACCAGCTGCTGCGGCCCCGCGACCACCAGTTCGTAGGGCCCGCCGGCGGCCACCGGCCCCAGCTCGGCCTGCCAGCGCCCATCCGCCCCGGCCACCGCCTCGGCCTGCTGCCCGGCCAGGCTGACCTGCACCCGCGCCCCCGCCGGGGCCCACCCCCAGAGCGCCGCCCGGCGTCCGTGCGGGAACACCATGTGCTCACCGAAGATCGGATGCAGCAACGGCTTGGCCGGCTCGGCCGCGGCCAGAGCGAGGATCGGCAGGAGCAGCAGCAGGGCGCGGCGCAGTGATAGCATTCTGATATATACCCGCCCGGGGCGGCGGCGTTGCCTCGGCCGGTCATTTCACCGCGAGGAAGCCCGCCTGCATGTGCGCACGCCACAGCACCTCCACGGTGGCGAAACCCGTTTCACGCAGCAGCGCGAGATGCTCGCCGAGGCGGATCGGCTTCAGTTCGCTGCCAAACCGCGTCAGGTGGCGCTCCACCGTCTCCAACGGGCGTCCTTGCCGCAGCTGGAAATCACGCCAGCGCCGCAGGCCCAGCTCGCGTCCGCGTGCCGAGTCGGCCTCGATGTTCTCGAATGCGATCAGCACGCCGCCGGGTTCGAGCACCTCATAGCAGGCGCGCACCGCCACGCGGCGCGCCTCCGCATCGAGGTAGTGGTGGCACATGAGGGCGGTCACCACCTGCGCGCGCAGGCGCGGCTCCGCCCCCGGCAGGCCATCGCTCGCCAAAGCCGGCAGGATGGCCACCCGCCCGGCCGCCATCGCCGCCCCCAACCGCCGGCGCGCCTGCTCCAGCATCGCCTCGGAGGGATCGGCGACGATGAACCGGGTGCCGGGGAACCGCGGCAGCGCGCGCTCCACCAGCGCACCGGTGCCGGCCCCGGTGTCGATCCAGCACGCCGGCTCGGGCACGATGACGTGCAGCGCGTCCAGCGTCTCGCGTTGGATCTCCTCGTAGAACGGGATCACCCGCCGCACCTCGGCGTCATACTCGCCCGCCGCATGGGGGGTCTTGTTGTCGTTGGCCATGCATGGCGACGATCTGCGCCCGCGCCCGGCATCCAGCGCCGCCTTCGCCGCCGCGGCGCCATCCTAGGCGGTGCGGCGCGGGTCCTCGGCCGCGGGCAGCACCAGATCGTCGCGGGTGAAGCCGTAGCAGCGGATCCGCCCCTTGGAGGCGTCGTCGACGCAGTAGTTGACCACCACGATCTCGCCGTCGGGGTACTGCACGCAGCCGGTGTGGCCGCAGTCGGCGGCCGGCGAGCGGTCGAAGTCGAGGGGCATGATGCGGGTGGTGGCCTGGTTGCGCGCCGGCGCCGCCAGGCTCCCGACCGTGCACAGGGCGGCGCAGGCGTTCTGCGTCCACGCCCCCAGCCAGCCCTTGCCGCCCTGGCACAGGCGGAAGGTGACCAGCGCCTCGGCGTCCCTGGCGAGCAGGCCGGCCACCGGGCGGTGGCAGCCCGCCGCGCCGCCTCGCGCGCCCCGGCTGAGCCTCACCCGTGCTGCCAGGGGTCGACCTCGCGCGCGTCGACCAGCTCCTGGCGGGTGCGCCAGGCCTGCGGGCTGACCCCCAGGGCGCGGCGGAAGCACCAGGCGAAGTAGGTGCGGTCGGCGAAGCCGCAGGCGGCGGCCACCGCCGCCACCGTCAGCTCGCGCCGGCCCTTGAGCAGCACGGCGGCGCGCTGCACCCGGCAGCGGTTGAGGAACTCGCTGGGCGAGCAGCCGAGGTGGCGGCGGCAGCTGCGCGCCAGGTGCGCGGCGCTGACCCCGGCCAGGCGGCGCAGGCCGGCGAGGTCGGGCACCGGGCGGTCGTGGTCGCGCAGCAGCGCCTGCACCGGTTCCAGCCAGCCGGGGGCGGCGGCGGGTGCGGCCCCGGCCAGGCGGGCGTGGCAGCCGAGCAGCACCGGCACCAGCACCGCGAGCAGGTGCAGGCCGGCATCGGCGGCCGGGGCCGCGGCCAGGCGGGTGTCGAGGGCGTCGAGGGCGGCCTTCAGCCGCTCCAGCTCGGCGGCGGGGATGCGGCACCACAACGGCCCGGGGGCCTTGCGCAGGGCCGCCAGCGCGCGCCCGCCGCCATCGGGCAGGCGCGCCAGGGCGGCCACCACTCCGGCGGCGAAGCCGAGGTTGGCGAACTCGATGCGCTCGCCGGCGACCTGGTGGCGGTCGCCCTCGCGCACCAGGGTGGCGGTGCCTGCCGGCTGCTCCAGGCGCTCGCCGTTGACGGTGTGCTCGACCGTGCCGCTGAGCACCAGCAGCAGCTCCCAGGCGCCGCGGTGGCGGTGCTCGGGGTAGCTGAAGCGCCCGACGCTGCCGTGGTAGTCCAGGCAGGCGAGACCGGCGTCCTTCTTCCAGCGCAGGAGCATGCCGGATGGTCAAATGGGTCCACACTGGATCAAGCAATCCTCTCCGACCACCGCCGGAAGCGCTAGACTCACCCCATGAGCCCCGCCCGCACCGACCGCCGCCGCCTGGGATTCACCCTCATCGAACTGCTGGTGGTGATCGCCATCATCGCGGTGCTGGCGGGCATGCTGATGCCGGCCCTCGGTGCGGTGCGCGAGGCCGCCCGTACCACCCGCTGCCAGGCGTCGCTGCGCCAGCTCGGCCTCGCCGCCACCGCTTATTCCAGCGACCAGGAGCAGCGCCTGGTGCTGGCCTGGAGCTGGGGTGGCCAGCCCTGGCATGTGCTGCTGGCGGACTACTGCGAGGCCTGGGACGGCACCGGCGGCAGCATCCCCACCGCCGCGCACATCAGCCGCACCAGCGTGCTGTGGGGCTGTCCGGTGGCCTCGCGCTCGCCGGCCATGACCGCGGTCATGAGCGGCTACGGCATCAACGTCCACCCGCTGGCGGTCTCGCCGTGGGACAACGCCATCGGCCCCACCCACAACGCGGTCGGCTACTGGGCGCCGAACTTCCGCGACCTGCCGCTGTCGCTCATCAGCAACCAGTCCCAGCGCGCCTTCATCAGCGACGCCAAGCAGGACGCCACCCAGATCCTGCCCAACTGGCACATCTACCAGGCCGACATCAACGAGACTTTCAACTACACCGCCCAGCGCCATGGCGGCCGCGCCAGCACGCTCTACTACGATGGCCACGTCGGCAGGCTGACCCGCGCCCAGCTGTCGGACGCGATCTTCAAATCGAACCTGTGAACCTGCTCAACACCCGCTCCGCGCAACCGTATCAACACAGCACCATGCGCCACACCCTGCTCGCCGCCACCGTCGCCTGTGCCGCCCTCCTGCCCGCGGTCGAGACCCCGGTGCGCCTGACCATCGACGCCGAGCGTCCGCTGCGCGCCCTCGACCCGGCGTGGTTCGGCAGCGGGGCGGAATACTACTGCGCCGCCTTCGCCGAAGGGCTGAAGGTCCCGGCCGCGGTGCAGGCGATGAAGGACACCGGCATCGGCCACCTGCGCTGGCCGCACGGCACCTCGGCGTTGTGGTACTTCTGGGACGCGCCGCGGCAGAGCTACAGCCCGGACTGGGTCAAGCACTGGCTGACCTCCGAGGACTTCGTCGCCGCCGGCGCCGCGCTCGGCACCGAGCCGCTGGTGCAGGTCAACACCTACCAGTTCCGCCGCGAGGGCTTCAAGGACTTCGAGCAGTCCAAGGTGCTGCTCGCCCCCGGCAACATCGGCGAGGGCGCCAAGTACGCCGCCAGGTGGGTGGCCACCGCCAAGGACAAGGGCTGGAAGGTGCGCTGGTGGGAGGTCGGCAACGAGGACTGGGTCTATTGGAGCGGCCGCCAGCACGCCTCGATCGCCACCACGTACGCCAAGGCGATGCGCGAGGCCGACCCCTCGATCAAGGTGCTGGCCCAGGGCTTCTGCGGCTCGTGGACCAGCGAGCTGGTCGACAACCACGGGGCGCCGTGGACCGAGGACCTGGCGCGCGGGCTGAAGCCCGGCGCCGTCGACGGCCTGTCGGTGCACTGCTACGCCGGCGGGGTGATCGACGGCCGCCCGCGGCCGCTGGCCGAGGAGGCCGCCGCCGCCTTCGCGCGCATCGGCAGCTCGTGCGACGAGGTCGCCGACCTGCGCCCGATGCTGGCCCGCCACGGCCACGGCGCCATGCAGCTGTGGGTGACCGAATACAACCTGATGGCCAAGGACGCCAAGGGCCCCGGCGGACTGGCCTGGTGGCAGCACCTGGCGCACGGCCTGGCGATGGCGGACTGGACCGGCCGCCTGCTCGACCTCGGCGTCGACCGCCTGGCGGTGCACGACCTCGCCGGCCATCCGGTGTTCGAACTGGTCGATCTCGTCCACAAAGGCTCGATGAAGGACCCGCGCCTGACCGCGCCCGGCCTGGCCCTGCAGGCCTTCACCGGGGTGCGCCTGGCCGGCCTGCTGCCGGTGGCCTGCGGCGACAACCCGCCGCGCCTGAGCGGCACCTACCACCACCCCGAATTGAAGCAGGAGGTCACCGGCAGCTACCCGGCGGTGGGCGCCTGGGCCCTGCGCCGCGCCGACGGCGGTCTGCGCCTGGTGCTGGTGAACCGCGACCTGGCGGCGGCCCAGCCGGTGGCGCTGGCCTTCGCCGGCGCCGCCCCCGCCGACGCCACCCCGGTGGCGCGCCTGCGCCTGGGCGAGGGTCTGGCGCTCGATGCCACCAATTTCGGCGCCCAGCGCCTGGCCTGGGTGCCCGCCACCACCACCTGGGGCGCGGTGCGCAGCGAGCCCCTGCCGGCGCACAGCCTGACCGTGCTCGACCTGCCGCGATAAGCCGAATTGGCAATCTATTCATTGCCATTGGCAATGCCAATGGCACAATCGGACCATGCCGACCATGGAACTCGACCGTTTCGGGCGGGTGGTGATCCCCAAGCCGCTGCGCGACCGCCACGGCTGGAAGCCGGGCACGGCGCTGGTCATCGTCGATGACGGCGACGGCATCCGCCTGACCGCCGGCGAGCCCGCCGGGCATGAGCCGGCGCGTGGCCTGATGGTGCAGGATGGCCGCCTGGTCTATGACGCGGCCTGGACCGCCCCCGCCGAGGACGCCATCGCCCGCGCCCTGGCCGACGACCGCGCGGAGCGCGACCGGCGCCTGGCGGGCGGCTGATGTGGGTGTTCGACACCTCGGTGCTGGTGGCCGCGCTGCTGCGCCGCCACCCCGCCCATGAACGCTGCGCCGCCCTGTGGCGGCGCGCCGACGGCGACGGCCATCCGGTGGCGATCTGCGCCCACGCCCTGGCCGAGACCTTCAGCGTGCTCTGCCGCCTGCCCCTGACCCCATCGCTGGCCCCCGCCGACGCCGAGACCCTGGTCGAGCGCGAGGTGGCGGCGCGCTGCCGCATCCTGCCGGTGGACGGCGAGCTGGAGCGCCAGGCGATGCGCCTGTGCGTGGCCGCCGGCCGCGGCGGCGGCCTGGTCCACGACGCCCTGCACGTGGCCTGCGCCCGCCAGGCCGGCGCCGAACGGCTGTGGACGCTCAACCCGCGCGACTTCCGCCTGCTGTGGGACGACGCCCACATCGGCGCGGTCTAGGCCCCCAGCCGGGCGCGGAAGGCGCTGGGGGTGCAGCGGTGATGGCGGCGGAAGGCCTCGCTGAAGCGGGTGTGGCTGGCGAAGCCGAGGGCGTCGGCGACCGCGCCCACCGCCTGGCCGCCGGCCGCCAGGCGGCGCGCGGCGTCCTCCATCAGCCGCCGGCGCAGGTACGGCCCGAAGGGTGTGCCGCAGGCGGCGGCGAAACGGTGCACGAAGCGGCTGGGGCTCAGCCCCACCGCCGCCGCCGCCGCGCGCACCCGCAGCCGCGCCGACAGGTGAGCCTCGATCCAGGCGCGCGCCTCCGCCATCAGCGGGTCGGCGCCGGCGGTGTCGGCGGCCTGGGCGGCGGTGCGGCCGGCGGCCA
>JAKLKR010000112.1 GCA_023150565.1 Planctomycetota bacterium | reverse complement strand
GCCGGGGCCGATTCCAGCTCGCGGATGGCGGCCAGCAGTTCGTCCGGGCTGGCGAAGCGCTGCTCGCGGCGCAGGGCCATGGCGCGCTGGATCAGGGCGTCGAAGCCTGGCGGCAGGTCGGGGCGCGCCTGGGCCAGGCGCGGGCGCTCGGCGGTGGCCACCTTGGTGGTGACCGCGAAGGGGGTGGCGCCCTCGAACGGGGCCTTGCCGGTGAGCATGGCGAACAGGGTGCCGCCGAGGGCGTGGATGTCGGAGCGGATGTCGATGTCGGCGAGGCCGTCGACCTGCTCCGGGCTCATGTAGGAGGGGGTGCCGATGCCCACTCCGGTCATGGTCATGCGGTCGTCGCCGGTGGCGGCGCGCGCCAGGCCGAGGTCGCCGAGCTTGGCGTGGCCCTCGCCGTCGAGGAAAATGTTGCCGGGTTTGATGTCGCGGTGGATCAGCCCGGCCTTGTGCAGCGCGCGCAGGCCTTCGGCGCATTCGCCGAGGAGGCGCAGGGCCTCGGCCGCCGGCAGCGGGCCGGCGGCCTTGATGCGCTGGGCGAGGTCGCCGCCGGGCACGAACTCGAAGGCCAGGTAGAGGGTGTCGCCGAGGTGGTCGGCCTCGAGGATGCCGACCACATGCGGATGGCTGACCCGGGCGGCGGCCTGGGCTTCGCGCAGGAAGCGCTCGGCGAACTGCGGGTCGTTGACCAGCCCCTGCTTGAGCACCTTGAGCGCGACCGTGCGCTTGAGGCGCTCGTCGAGGGCGCGGTAGACCACCCCCATGCCGCCTTCGCCCAGGCGCGACTCGATGCGGAACTTGCCCAGGGTCATCCCCGGCAGCGGGGCGGCCACCACCACCGTGGGGGCGGTGGCGGGGGCGCCGCCATCCGCAGGGGCAGGAGGGGAGGTGGCCATGGCCGGCGACGGTAAGCCGCCCATCTGCGGGCGGAAGGATGGGCCCGCAGCCGCGCTCCCGCTCAGCCCCACCGCTCCAGCACCGCGCGCACCTGGGATGCGTAGCCGCCGCCGAACAGGTTGAGGTGGTTGAGCAGGTGGTAGAGCTGGTGCAGGGGGGCCCGCGCGCGCCAGCCCGGCAGGGGGGCGGCCTCCTCGTAGGCGTGGTAGAAGGCGGGCGGGAAGCCGCCGAACAGCGCGGTCATCGCCAGCTCGGCCTCGGCCCAGCCATGGTGCGCGGCCGGGTCGACCAGCGCCGGCCCGGTGGCGGTCATCACCACGTTGCCCGACCACAGGTCGCCGTGGGTCAGCGCCGGCGGGCTGGCCGGCACCAGCTGGGGCAGGCGCAGGCACAGCCGGTCCAGGCGGTCCAGGTCGCCCGCCGGCAGCAGGCCGGCGGCATGGGCGCGGCGGCCCTGGAAGCGCAGGCGGGCGGCGTGGAAGCGGTGCCCGTCGGCGTCCCAGGCGTTGGGTTGGGGGGTGGCGCCGATCCAGTTGTCGCCGGCGAAGCCGAAGCGCGGTCCGCCGGCGGCGTGCAGCACCGCCAGCGCGCGCCCCAGGCGCTCCCATGCGGTGGTGCCGGCCTGGCCCGGCCGCAGCCATTCCAGCACCAGGAAGCCCTCGTCCTGGTGCACCACTGCCGGGATGCGCGGTCCGCCCGCCACCGCCAGCGCCGCCAGCCCGGCCGCCTCGGCGGCGAACATGCCGGCGGGGGCGTGCGGGTTGATCTTCGCGAACAGCAGGCCGCGCCCGGTGTCCAGCCGCCAGGCGGAGCTGATGCAGCCGCCGCCGACCGCCTCGGCGGCGCGCAGGCCGCCGGCATGGGCGGCGCACCAGGCGGCGAGGGCGGGTTCCGGGATGCGCTGCACGGGTCAGGGGATACCAGGGTGGTCCTCGCTGTCACCTGCCGGGCACTGGCCGCTGGACTCCCGTGCCGGCCGGCCCAACGTGCCGGCCCATGGCGGCGCAGGCACCCGGTCCGATCGATTTCGCCCTGGTCGGCCTGGGCATGGTGCTCAACGTCGGCGCCCAGGTGGCGCTCAAGTACGCCAGCGGCGGCCACCCCCTCTCGATCGGCGAACCCGCGGCCCTGCTGCGCACCCTGCTGTCCCCGCTCGCGCTGCTGGCGATGGCGCTCTACGCAGCCAGCGTGGTCAACTGGATCGTGGTGCTGTCGCGCATGGATCTCGGGCTGGCCTATCCCCTGATGGCGCTCAGCTACATCCTCACCTTCGTGCTCGGCATGTGGTGCTTCCACGAGCCTTGGAGCTGGACCCGCCTGGCCGGGGTGATGGTGATCATCCTCGGCATCGCCCTGCTCACCCGCCCCGTCCCGACCCCGACAGCCCCATGACCGCACCCGCCGCCAAGCCCGCCATGCTCCCCTTCGCCCGGCCCTGCATCAGCGAGGCCGCCGTCCAGGCGGTGGCCGCGGTGCTGCGCAGCGGCTGGATCACCAGCGGGCCCAAAGTGGTGGAGTTCGAGCAGGCCTTCGCCGCCGCCACCGGCGCCGCCAACGCCATCGCGGTCAATTCCGCCACCACCGGCCTCGACCTGGTGTTCGCCGCCCTCGACCTGCAGCCGGGTGACGAGGTCATCGTGCCCTCGATCAACTGGGTCAGCGGCCCCAACATGGTCGAGCTCAACGGCGGCACCTGCGTGTTCTGCGAGGTGGTGCCCGGCACCCTCAACTGCGACCTCGACCATGTCGCGCGCCTGATCGGCCCGCGCACCCGCGCGATCATGCCGGTGCACTTCGCCGGCGCCCCGGTCGACCTCGACCGCCTGCGCGCGCTGGTGGCCGGGCGGCCGATCACCATCGTCGAGGACTGCGCCCATGCCGCCGGCGCCCACTTCCGCGGCCGCCCCATCGGCGGCGACAGCGAGGTGGCGGTGTTCAGCTTCCACCCGACCAAGAACCTCACCACCGCCGAAGGCGGGATGATCGCCTGCCGCGACGGCGAGCTGGCGGCGCGCCTGCGCGTGCTGCGCTTCCACGGCATCCGCAAGGACGCCTGGAAGAACCACAGCCGCAGCGGCAAGGACCTCTACAACGTCACCGCCCCCGGGCGCAAGGGCAACCTGCCCGACACCCTGGCGGTGCTGGGCATCCACCAGCTCGCCGACCTCGAGCGCATGAACGCCGAGCGCGCGCGCCTGGCCGCCATCTACCAGCGCGAGCTGGCCGGGCTGCGCCTGTGCCGGCCGCTCGACCAGGCGCTCGGCGACGGCGACGTCCACGCCTGGCACATCTTCGTGGTGCTGGTGGCCCCCGGGGTCGAGCGCGCGGCGGTGGTCGACGGCCTGGAGCGGCGCGGCATCGGCACCGCGCTGCACTTCCCGCCGGTGCACAGCCAGACCTTCTACCGCCAGAAATACCCAGGCTGTTCGCTGCCGGCGAGCGAGGACGTGGGCGCGCGCCTGCTCACCATCCCGCTGTTCCCGGGGATGGGCGATGAGGATGTCGCGCGCGTGGTCGCTGCCCTGCGCCAGGTCGAAGCGGAGCTGCTGCCATGACCGACGCCATCAAGCTCTCGATCGTGGTGCCGATGTACAACGAGGAGCGCAACATCCCCGCCCTCGCCGAGCGCATCGTCGCCGCCTGCGCCGCCCTGCCCTTCCGCTGGGAGGTGGTGTGCGTCAACGACGGCTCGCGCGACCGCACCCCGCAGCTGGTGCGCGAGCTGCAGCAGCGCCATCCCCAGTTCGTGCTGGTGGACTTCGCGCGCAACTTCGGCCAGCATGCCGCCGTCTCGGCCGGCTTCGCCCACAGCCGCGGCGAGTGGATCATCACCCTCGACGCCGACCTGCAGAACCCGCCCGAGGAGATCCCCAACCTGGTCAAGCAGTTCGAGGCCGGCCACGACCTGATCAACACCGTGCGCCAGAACCGCCAGGACACCTTCTTCCGCAAGGGCGCCTCGAAGATCACCAACGCCCTGGTGCGCAAGCTGTCCGGCATCCGCCTCAACGACTTCGGCTGCATGCTGCGCGGCTACCACCGCGACGTGGCGCGGCGGGTGGTGGCCTGCCGCGAATACAAGACCTTCATCCCCGCCCTCGCCTCGCTTTTCGCCTGCCGCCCGGTCGAGATCCCGGTGGGCCACGCCGAGCGCGCCCAGGGCGAATCGAAGTACCCGCTGCACAAGCTGTTCTCGCTCCAGCTCGACCTCATCACCAACTTCTCGGTGCAGCCGCTGCGGCTGCTGTTCGTGGCCGGAATCCTGTTCGCCATCCTGGGCATGATCCTCGGCCTGGCGCTGATCGGCGCCCGCCTGGTGCTGGGCGACGCCTGGGCCAACCAGGGCACCCTGACGGTGATGGGCGTGCTGCTGTTCCTCAGCGGGGCGCAGTTCTTCGCCTTCGGCCTGCTCGGCGAGTACGTCGGGCGCATCTTCCAGCAGGTGCGCCTGCGCGAGCCCTGGTTCGTGGCCTCGATCGAGCGCCCGGGCGAGGAGCTGGAGCGGCCCGCGGGCGACGCCCCCAACCCCGGCACCGGCCGCTACCCGCGCGCCTGAGCCATGGCCCGCGCCGTCGTCTTCGCCTACAACGCCTTCGGCTGCCTCGGCATCGAGGCGCTGCGCGCGCTCGGAGTCCAGGTGGCGCTGGTGCTCACCCACCGCGACCACCCCGGCGAGCGCTGCTGGTGGCCGTCGGTGGCGGAGCTGTGCGCGCGCCACGGCATCGCCCACGAGTTCGACCTCGACCTCAAGGATCCCGCCCTCGCCGCCCGCCTGGCCGGGCGCAAGCCCGACCTGGTGTGCTCGTTCTACTTCCGCCACATGATCCCCGAGCCCCTGCTGGCGGCGCCGCTGGGGGCGTGGAACCTGCACGGCTCGCTGCTGCCGGCCTTCCGCGGCCGCTCGCCGGTGAACTGGCAGCTGGTGCAGGGGGTGCGGCAGAGCGGGGTGACCATCCACCGCATGCTGCGCCGCGCCGACGCCGGCGAGATCCTCGCCCAGCAGGCGGTCGCGGTCCATCCCGACCAGGACGCCATCGGCCTCACCCGCCAGCTGATGGCGGTCACCCCCGGGCTGTGCCGGCGGGCCTTCGGCGACCTGCTCGCCGGGCGCGCGCGGCCGTGGGCCCAGGACCAGGCCCGGGCCAGCTATTACGGTGGACGCAAGCCGGCCGACGGCGCCATCGACTGGCGCTGGCCGGCGCGCCGGGTGCACGATCTGGTGCGCGCGGTGGCGCCGCCCTGGCCGGGGGCCTTCACCGCCCTGGCCGGCCGGCGGGTCGAGGTGCGGCGCAGCGCGGTGGCCGAGGATGACGGCGTGCATGGCGCCCCGGGCGCGGTGCTGGCCGACGGCAGCGTGGCCTGCGGCGCCGGCCGGCTGTGGCTGCTCGACGCCGGATTGGCGCCCGACGATGCTCCGTTGGCCATGCAAACCGGGGAAACGCTGGGCTGAACCCGGGTATTGCCCCGATCGGGGAGTGGCGATCATCCTGGGACAAACCCCAGTCCACGAGGTCCCGTCCATGTCCGTCAAGCCCTGGCTCCAGCGCTACTCCACCGGCATCCAGTCCATCGATGCCCACCACGAGGAACTGCTCGGGCGCATGGACGCGCTCTACGGCGCGATCATCAAGGGCTACGACGCCAAGGCGGTCGAGGGCCTGATCGCCAACGTGATCGACGTCACCATCGACCACTTCGCGGCCGAAGAGAAGGACATGAACCGCGTCGGCTACGACAAGCAGGTCGAGCACGGGGCCTCGCACCAGGAGTTCCGCACCCGCCTGCTCAAGCTGCGCGACGACGCGCGCAAGGGGGTCAAGGTCGGCACCGACACCCTCGACCTGCTCAACCAGTACCTCACCGACCACATCAAGGCCCACGACCTGCCCCTGGCCAAGGCCATGGGCGCCTGATCTTTAGCGGTGTTGATGGTTGACGGTTGGTGGTGCGCTGGTTCCCCATCAACCATCAACCATCAACCCGCTGCTTTCCCGGGATTGCATCCCCGGGTTTCCCTCATCGAATGCCCCGCCTCATGAAGATCCTCGTCCTCGGCGTCAACGGCTTCATCGGCAGCAACCTCACCTCGGCCATCCTGCGCACCACCGACTGGGAGGTGTACGGCCTGGACATGGCCGCCGACAAGCTCGGCACCGCGGTCAAGGACCCGCGCTTCCACTTCATCGAGGGCGACATCACCATCAACAAGGAGTGGATCGCCTACCACATCAAGAAGTGCGATGCGGTGCTGCCGCTGGTGGCGATCGCCACCCCGATCACCTACGTCAAGGACCCGCTGCGGGTGTTCACCCTCGATTTCGAGGAGAACCTCTCGATCGTCCGCCTCGCCCACAAGTACAGGAAGCGCGTCATCTTCCCCTCGACCTCCGAGGTCTATGGGATGTGCCCGGACGAGAACTTCGACCCCGAGAAATCGAACCTGGTGCTCGGCCCGATCAACAAGGAGCGCTGGATCTACTCCTGCTCCAAGCAGCTGCTCGACCGCGTGATCTGGGCCATGGGCCACCACGAAGGCCTCAAGTTCACCCTCTTCCGCCCGTTCAACTTCGTCGGCCCCGGGCTCGACTCGATCCACAGCGAAAAGGAGGGGTCGAGCCGCGTGCTCACCCAGTTCCTCGGCCAGCTGCTGCGCGGCGAGCCGATCCAGCTGGTCGACGGCGGCGCCCAGCGGCGCTGCTTCGTGCACATCGACGACGGCATCGCCGCCCTCATGCGCATCATCGCCAACCCGGGCGGGATCGCCGACGGCAAGATCTACAACATCGGCAACCCCGCCAACGACCTCTCGGTCAAGGAGCTGGCCGAGGCGCTGCTTGCCATCCTGCGCACCCACGCCGACCCGCGCGCGCGCGAGGCGGCGGGCAAGGCCCGGCTCGAGGAGGTCTCCTCGACCGCCTACTACGGCTCCAACTACCAGGACATGAACCGGCGCAAGCCGTCGATCGCCAACACCAGCGCCGAACTCGGCTGGGCCCCCCAGGTCAACGCCGAGGACATGCTGCGGCGCACCGTCGACTACTTCGTGACCGAGTTCTACACCCGCGAGCGCTCGGTGTACGACTACAACCTGCAGCGCGCCCGCGGCTGACCCGCCCATGCCCCGCGCCTGGGCGCAGCCCGGTCGGGTGCGCGACATGGGTGTGCTCGCCATCGCGGTCGCGCTGCTGTACGCGCTGATCGCCGGGCACCCCTCGTTCGGCTCCTCGATCCGCTACAGCGAGGCGGCACGCGAGATGGTCGAGACCGGGGACTGGATCCTGCCCCGGCTGTACTACGTCCCTTATTTCGAGAAGCCGGCCCTGACCTATTGGCTGGGGGCGGCCGCGCAGGCGCTGTTCGGCGACTCCTGGCATGCGGTGCACCTGCCCGCCGGGCTGGCGGCGCTGGTGTCGGTGCTGTGCACCTGGGGCCTGGCGCGCCTGCTGCGCGGCGGCTCCTTCCCGCTCGGGGCCGGGCTGCTGCTGCTGGGCTCGGGCATGTTCCTGGTGATGGCCACCGTGCTCGCCACCGACCCCATCCTGTCGGCGGCGATGGCGGCGGTGTGGCTGTGCTATGCCCGCCACGACCGCGCCCCCGCCTCGCGCTGGATCTGGGGCTTCTGGCTCGCCCTGGGGGTCGGCCTGATGGCCAAGGGGCCGGTGGCGGTGGCGCTGGCGGGGGTCGGCATCGCCGGCTTCCACCTGCTCGCCGACGGCCCGCTGGGGGTGCTGCGCGCGCTCTGGCGCATGCGCCCGCTGCGCGGCACCCTTGTGCTGGCGGCGGTCAACCTGCCCTGGTGGATCGCGGTCTGGCGGCAGGATCCGCGCCTGATCGAGTATTTCCTGGTGCGTTTCAACCTCGAGGCGTTCTATACCACCCGGGTCAACCATCCCGAGCCGGCCTGGTTCTACCTGCCGGTGATGCTGCTCGCCTTCGTGCCCTGGACGCTGCCGGTGCTGGGGGCGGTGGCGGCGCAGGTGCGCGGTCTGGCCGCGCCGCTGGCCCAGGCCTGGCGCCGGCGCTGCGCGCCGGCCCTGGCGCCCGAGGACCGCACCCGCCTGCTGCTGCTCGCCGGGGTGGGGTTCGGCCTGCTGTTCCTGAGTGTGAGCCGCTCCAAGCTCGGCACCTATCCCATGCCGCTGTTCCCCCTGGTGGCGGTGCTGGCGCTCGATGCCCTGTACGGCGCCTGGGGGCGCGGTGCGGCCTGGCCGCGCCGCCTGTGGCTGGTGCAGGGGGTGGCGGTGGTGGCGGTGGCGGTGGTGGCGCTGTCCCTGCTGCCGCGTTGGCAGGCGCGGCTGGGCGATCTCGACTGGTCGTGGGCCTGGCTGGTGGTGGCGGGGGCGGGGTGCACCCTGGCGGCCCAGGCCGCCGCCGCGGTGCTGGGCTGGCGTGGCCGTGGCCGTCTGGCCCTGGCGGTGGCCGGGGCGGGCATGGCGGCGGGCGCTGCGCTGGGGGTGCCGGTGCTGGATCGTGCCATCCCCTCCCTGGTGTCGTCGCCGCTGGCGGCGAGCGCACGTCCGCTGATGGCGGCCGAGGACCTGGTGCTGGTCTACGAGCCGCTGGTGCACGACTACCATCTGCTGTGGGGGATCCGCCGGCGCCCGCACATCCTGTGCAAGCCGCGCGAGGTGGGCATGGGCCACTTCGTCGAGATGGCGCCGCCGCCGCTGCCCATCCCGCGCGACACCTACCACCTGTCCGGCGACTACTGGGGCGAGATCGCGCCTGGGGTGCCGCCCAACCCCCACCTGGTGCCGCTGGTGCGCTTCAACCAGCTGTGGCTGTCACCGGGACGGATGTGGTTCTTCGCCGACCAGCTCTACCTGGACATCTTCAGGCGCACCGGCCTGCCCTTCCAGGTGGTTGGGCGGGCGCGCAACGTGCTCCTGTTCACCAACCATCCCCTGCCGGTCGGCGCCCTGGCCGGTGCCGGGGATTTCCAGCCCGGGCTGTTCCCCATGCCGCGGACGGCGCCGTGATCGCGCTCAAGATCGACGTCGACACCCACGAGGGCATGAAGCACGGGGTGCCGCGCCTGCTCGACCTGCTGGCGCGCCACCGGGTGCCGGCGACGTTCTTCCTCACCTTCGGTCCCGACCGCATGGGGCGGGCGCTGCTGCAGCTGCGCAATCCTCGCTTCCTGGTCAAGATGCTGCGCACCAACGCGCCCTCGCTGTACGGCTGGCGCACGGTGTTCAGCGGCACCCTGCTGCCGGCGCGGCCGGTGGCGACCGCCTTCCCCGAGACCGTGCGGCGGCTGGAGGCCGAGGGCCACGAGGCGGCGGTGCACGCCTGGGACCACCGCGCCTGGCAGGACGAGCTGCCCAGCTTCAAGCCCTACCGGGTGCGCCTGCACCTGGAGCGCTCGCTGGCGGCCTTCCGCGCCCTCACCGGCCATGATCCCGCCGGCATCGGCGCCCCGGCCTGGACCACCACCCCGCTGTCGCTGCAGATCCAGGACGGCATGCCCTTCCGCTATGCCAGCGACCTGCGCGACAGCCCGGCCTGCCGCCTGGCCACCCCGCTCGGCCCCACCCGCCTGCCGCAGTTCCCCGGCACCGGCGCCTGCCTGGAGGAGATCCTGCCGCGCGGCCTCCAGGGCGAGCAGGCCCTGGCCGACGCCCTGCTCGCCGAGCTGCTGGCGGGCGACCACCGCCTGCGCGTGCTCACCCTGCATGCCGAGGTCGAGGGCGGGCCCTTCGCCGGGGTGCTCGACCGCCTGCTGCCCCGCCTGCGCGACCACGGCGAGATCGTGACCATGGCCGAGGGGGCCGCGCGCTGCGCCGCCGGCCTGCCGCTGCGCCGCTGGCTGCTGGCGCGCCTGCCCGGCCGCGCCTTCCCGGTCACCACCTCGCGAGCGATGTGAGCGGCCCATGAGCGTGCTCTCGCGCCATGTGCTGCGCCGCCTGCTCGCCCGTCTGGCGCTGTTCCTCGCCATCTTCCTCGGCGTGCTGGTGGGCGGCCAGCTGGCGGTGTTCATCGGCCGCGGCGCCCCGCCCACCGCCCTCGGCACACTCGCGGTGTTCATGCTGCTGATGGCGCTGCCGATGGCGCTGCCGATGGCGCTCGGCTCGGCGGTGCTGGCGACCTTCGGCGAGATGCGCCGCGACGGCGAGCTGCAGGCCCTGGCCGCCGGCGGCATCGACCCGCTGCGCGCGGTGCTGCGCGCCTGGCCGGTGGTGGCGGGCGGGGTGCTGCTGAGCGCATTGATGTGGCATTGGGTGATGCCCAACGCCATGTGGGGCATCCGCGACCATTCCGCGCGGGTGTTCCAGGCCATGGTCGCGACCAAGGTCAGCGACATGCAGCCGATCTGGTCCGACGGCACCACCAGCGCCTGGGCCGCGGATGAGGAGGGCGGCTCGCTCACCGACCTGTTCGTGGTGCAGTGGGATGTCGACAGCCACACCACCGTGTTCTCCCCGCGCGCGGCCTGGGAGCTGGCCGGCGGCGGCATGCGCTTCACCCTCGACGATGTCCAGGTCGCCCACCGCCGCCGCCTGGGCGAGATGGCGGTGGGGGGGGCGCCGTCGTGGAGCGGGGTGGTCGATCCCGCCGGCGGCATGGCCGGGCGGCGCAACCCCGCCGACCGCGAGCCCGACACCGTCTCGACCCGGCGGGCGTTCTCCATCCTCGCCCAGGAGCGCGCCCTGGGGCGCCATCGCGGCAACGACTGCTCGCGCTACAACAACGCGCGCCTGACCCTGCATCTGCGCTTCTTCATGCCGGTGGGCATGCTCTGCCTGTGCATCTTCGCCGCCGGGGTGGCGATGGCCTTCGGCGCCGCCGAGAGCCTGCTGGCGATCACCGTGGTGGTGGCGGCGGCGGCGCTCAGCGCCTATCCCGCCATCGGCTACGTGAAGACCGGCGCCAGCCGTTCCCAGATGGACCCCGGGCTGCTGCTGTGGCTGCCCGGTCTGGCCATGGCGGCGGCGGGCTGGTGGATGCTGCGCCATCCCGAGGCGGCGCGCGAGGCCCTGGCGGCCCCGGTCCACCAGCTGCGCCTGCGCCTGTGGCAGCCGCTGGTGGAGCTGTCCGGTTGGCGCCGGGGGCCGGGATGATCACCACCCTCGACCGGGTGATGGCGCGCGAGGCGGCCGGGCGCTGGCTGCTGGCGCTCCTGCTCGGCACCGCCCTGGTGCTGCTCGGCGACTTCATCGCCAACATGGGCTTCTACCTCGGGGTGCTGGCCTCGCGGCGCTGGTGGCTGTTCTTCGCCTATTACGGCTGCCTGCTGCCGGGCTTCGTCGCCACCTGGCTGCCGCTGTCGGTGCTGGTGTCGGCGATGCTGGCGGCGGCGCCGATGCTTCGCCAGGGCACCCTGATGGCGCTGTCGGGGGCGGGCATCGCCCCGGCGCGCACCTTCCGCCCCTTCCTCGCCCTCGGTCTGGCCGCCGGGCTGCTGTCCTTCGCCCTCGGCGACCAGGTGGTGCCGCGGCTGGAGCCGGCGGCGCAGCGCCTGCACGCGCGCATGAAGCAGCGCCAGCACGCCATGCACCAGGCGCGCGCCGTGGGCTGGCGCAGCGGCGGCACCATGTGGACCACCGCCGCCGCCCTGCCCGAGGCCGGCGACTACGGCCTGGTGGCGGCCTTCCACGACCAGCCGCGGCGCACCCTGGTGGCGGATGCGCTGCACTGGGAGGACGGCGTCTGGCAGCTGCGCGATGTCGACCTGGTCGAAGGCGACCGCCACCGCCGCATCAACTACTGCACCCCGGCCGAGGCCGGGCTCGAGCTCGATCTCGACGCCGAGGGCCTGGCCGACCGCCTGCGCCCGGATTCCTTCCGCACCAGCGACGAACTGGCGGCGGGCGGTTCGCCGCGCTTCCGCGAGGTGCTCAGCGGCCGCCTGGCCTGGGCCCTGCTGCCGCTGCTGTGCCTGCTCTTCGGCCTGCCCCGTTTCCTGCGCTGGGAGGACCGCGGCCGCCTGGCCATGGCCGGGGCCGCCGCCACCCTGCTGGCGGCGGTGCCGATCGCGGTGGCGGGGGTGCTCGGCCGCCTGCTGGTGTCGACCGCCTCGCGCCCGGAGCTGCTCACCGCCGGCATCATGGGCGCGGTGCTGGCGATGGGCGCGCTGCGCTGGCGGCGCATGCGCCTGTAGGGCTGCTCAGGGCCGCGGCCCCGCGCGCCGTTCAACCCAGTCCGGGCTGCCGTAGCGCACCCGCTCCAGCAGCGCGGCGCGATCTTGCTCCGCGGCGGTGAGCTCGCCCGGCCGCGGCTCCCAGCCGAGCGCGGCGCAGATGCCGGCCGCCAGCGCGGCGCGCGCCTGTTCGGGATCGAGCCCGCAGGAGGCCACCACCGCCCCGTCCCAGGGGTTGCTCGCGGTCTTGAGGCTGCCGTGCAGCAGCACGCGCGCGCCGCGGGCGCGCGCCGCGCTGCCCAGGGCCTTGCCCGCCCCCGGCGCCACCAGGTCGTCGGCGGCCGGGCTGGCGAAGCAGCGCGGCTCGGCGCGGTAGCGGCGGTCGCCGACGGTGGCGGGCTGCACCGCCAGGCGGGCGCCGCGCCGCTCCAGCTCGGCCAGCACCGCGCGGTGGACCAGCGGGTAGAGCTCGGCGGTGCGCTGGGGCAGGCCGTCGCGGCCGAGGGTGCCGACCAGCGAGTAGGTGACTTCGTGCTGGTGCCAGATCGCCCCTCCGCCGGTGATGCGGCGCACCACCGCCATGCCCGCGGGCAGGGCCGGGGCGATGGCGGCGTGGTCCTGGAAGCAGCCCAGCGACACCGCCGCCGGCTGCCAGGAATAGAAGCGCAGGGTGGGGACCTCGGCGGTTTCCAGGAGGGCCTCGTCGAGGCTCATCTGGGTGGCGCCGGGAGCGGCGAGAGGGGCGAGCAGGCGGCAGGTGGTCATGGTGCTAACGTGATGGTTCGTGTCCGGTTGTGTTTCCCCGGAGTACCCCTACAACGCGCGTTCACAACCGATCGGGGCAGCCCGTATCGGGGTCGACGGAAGGATCTGCATGTCGAAGGACGTGATCATCGCCGGTGCCATCGCCGCGGGCTGCGTCGCCCTGGTCGCGGTCGCCCTGCTCGCCCCCAAGAGCAAGTCGGGCGATGAGCCCGCCAAGACCAGCGATCCGGTCGCCACCACCACGGTCAGCCCCGACCCCTTCGCGCCCCTGCCGGGGGACCTGGGCTATGGACCGAGCAGCGGATCGGCCGCCTTCGGGCCCGGTTCCTTCGGCACCGGCACCGGCGGTTTCGCCCCCGCGCCCACCACCGCCTTCGGCTACGGCACCGGCAGCGGGGCGGCCACCGGCTTCCCGCCCGCCGGATCAGGCGGCTTCGGTCCCACCACCGTTCCGCCCGCCACCGGGTTCGGCCCCGGTACCGGGGTGTCATCGCTCAACCCCCCGGTCAACACCCTGGAGACGGCCCCTGCCGCCGCCGCTTCGACCTCCGAGCATGTGGTGGTCGCGGGCGAGACCCTGGGCGACATCAGCCTGAAGTACTACAAGACCAGCAAGCAGTGGAAGCGCATCGTCGACGCCAATCCCGGCCTCGATCCGCGCACGGTGAAGGTCGGCCAGAAGCTCAAGATCGTGCTCGACCAGCCTGCCGCCACCGCCCCCGGCACGGCGCCGGTGGCCGGTCCCGGCGAGCGCACCTATACCATCAAGAGCAACGACTCGCTCTACGGCATCGCCAAGCGCGAACTCGGCAGCGGTGCGCGCTGGAAGGAGATCCAGGGCCTCAACCCGGGTCTCGACCACAACGACCTCAAGGTCGGCAAGGTGATCAAGCTGCCTGCCGCCAGCGGCACCGCCACCACCGGCGGCACCGCCAGCGGGGCCGAGGCGGCTCCGGGCGCGGGCCGCACCCACACCGTGGCCAAGGGCGAGACCCTGGCCGACATCAGCAAGAAGTACTTCGGCACCGCCAAGCGCTGGAAGGAGTTCGTCAGCGCCAATCCCGGGGTCAATCCCGAGGGGCTCAAGGTCGGCCAGAAGCTCATCATCCCCGAGTCGGCCAAGGCCGCCGCCGGGACGGGCGCGGAGGCCGCGCCCGGTGCCGCGCTGCCTGCCGCCGAGGCCGAGTACACGGTCAAGTCCGGCGACACCCCCAACTCCATCGCCCAGGCCCAGATCGGAGGCAAGGATGCGGTGCAGAAGCTGCTCGCCGCCAATCCCGGCCTGAACCCCAAGGCCCTGCGCATCGGCCAGAAGCTCAAGATCCCGGGCAAGGCGGCCCCCGCCGCCCCGATCGGAGCGGCTCCGCTGCCGGCGATGACCAACCCCGGCGTGGGCGGCTTCCCGCCCGCCGGCGCCAACCAGCCGGTCGATCCCTGGGCCGCGCCCGCCGGCGGCTTCGGTGGTTCGACCACCTCGGCCTTCGGTCCGCCCTCCGACTTCAACGCCAACCCGTACGCCCCGGGTGGTCCAGACGCCTGGAACAACCCGGCCCCGAACTCCGGCGCCGCGCCCGGCGCCGCGCCCGGAGCCAGCGGACGGCGATGAGCCGACCGGGCCAGAGCCCGCTCCATGCGCCCGGCCCCCGCCGGGCGCATGGCGTTGATGGAGGCGGCTGATGGCCGCCTGGCCACCGCTCATCACTCCTGATCCCGCCTCCGACCTGGGGGCGGAATGGGCGCGGTTCACCTGGCCATCCTGCATCGATCGCAAGCAGGAGATGCTGACCGCGATCGAGGATGTCCTCAATGCGCACGTGCCGTTCGACGATGGCGACCGGCACTGGCTGCGCCTGTGCCTGGACGAGGCCATGGTCAACGCCCTGATCCACGGCAACGAGGGCGATCCCGGGGTGCCGGTCACGGTGCTGGTGGGCGAACGGGCCGGTCGCTGGGTGGTGCGCATCGACGACCAGGGCGAGGGCTTCGCCGCCGAGCAGGTGCCGGATCTCGAAGACCCGGCCAACCTCCTGCTCGAACATGGCCGCGGCATCCGCCTGATGCAGGAATGGCTCGATGAGCTGCGCTTCCATCGCAACGGTGCGACGGTGTGGATGGCCCGGCGGATGGTGGCGCCGGCGGAGGGGAATGCATGACCCCCGGGTTGGGGGGCGCACAGCATCCCGGCATGGAGGTCTCCTTCCGCTGGGATGACGCCGCCGACCGCCTGCCCCTGTCCACCGGCGGCAGCCTGGCGGTCACCCGTCTCGACTGGGCCTGCGCCGACGCCTGGCTGCGCCTGCGCGTCATCGCCACCGACCCGGTGCGGGCACCGGAATCCGAGGCGAGCGAACCGGCGGCGGCGGCGCTGGCGCGGGTGGCGCGCAGCCTGGCCGGCAGCGGCGCCCTGCTGCTGCTCGCCAATCCCACCGAGGCCTTCGCCGGGGAGCGCATCGCCCATGCTGCCGGCTGCCGGCTGATCGCCATCCCCGACGACTCCGCGAGCGCCGGCTGGGACGGCCTGCTCGCCTGCGGCCAGCCCTGCTATGGCCTGCATGCGCGGGTGGTGTGCAGCGTGCTGCGCCCGGATCCCGCCTCGGTGCTGTGCGCGCTCGGGTTCGGAGCCTTCCACTGCGAGGACGGCCTGGCGGTGACCTCGCTGGCCGAGGACCGCCAGGGGGTCGACCTCGAACTTGCCCACGAGGCGGTGATCAGCGTGGTGGTGCGCGGCGGCTTCGTCGCTTCCAGCGCGCGGGCGCGCAGCCTGCGCTGGCGTGACGGCGGCCACGAGGGGGTGGTGCGCATCGAGGCGCGCGCCGACGATGGCGGCCGCTGCTGGACCCAGCCGCGCCTGGTGGCGCCGGCGGCGGTGGCCCATGTCTGACGCCGCGGTCGGCAAGCTGGTGGTGGTGCGCCGGAAGGTGCCCAGCCAGAACCAGACCCAGTACGGGCATTGGCGCGCCTATGCCAAGGAGCGCGACCTGTGGTTCCTGCTCCTGCGCGCCCAGCTGCCGCCGCGCCAGCCGCCCGACGGCCCGGTGCGCCTGTGCCTGCGCAGCTACCGCGTGCGCCAGGTCGACTTCGCCAACCTGGTGGGCGGGGCCAAGCCCATCCCCGACGCGCTCATCCGCCTGGGCTGGATCCGCGACGACAGCCCGCGCTGGTTCCACTGCGACTACTTCCAGTTCCTGGTGCCCAAGGCCGAGGAGCGCACCGAGCTGGAGTTCCTGCCGTGGGCGGGCGAGGACGCGCCGGCGGCGGAGCCATGACCCACGCCGCCGCCCAGGCGGAACTGCTGGCCTGGTACCGCGCCCATGCCCGCGACCTGCCCTGGCGGCGCACCCGCGACCCTTACCGCATCCTGGTCAGCGAGGTGATGCTGCAGCAGACCCAGGTCGAGCGTGTGCTGGGCTTCTACCAGCGCTTCCTCGAGCGCTTCCCCGATGCCGCCGCCCTGGCCGCCGCCGGCGACGAGGACATCCACCGCCTGTGGAAGGGCCTGGGCTATCCCAGCCGGGTCGAACGCCTGCGCGCCGCCTGCCAGCAGGTGCTGGTGCGCGGCGGCTGGCCCGACACCCCCGAGGGGCTTGCCGAACTGCCGGGCATCGGCCCCTACACCGCCGGGGCGGTGGCCTGCTTCGCCTTCGCCCGCGCCGTGCCGCTGGTCGACACCAATGTCGCCCGGGTCTACGCCCGCCGCGACGCCCTCGCCCTGCCGCTGGAGCGCAAGGCGTTGTGGGCCCACGCCGCCGCCCGGGTCGCGGCCGAGGACCCGGTGGCCTGGAACAACGCCCTGATGGAACTGGGCGCCACCGTCTGCACCGCGCGCGCACCGCGCTGCCCGCTCTGCCCCTGGCAGGCGCGCTGCGCCGCGCGCGGGGCCGCCGACCAC
>JAKLKR010000111.1:14644-16736 GCA_023150565.1 Planctomycetota bacterium | reverse complement strand
GCTTGGCGACCGGCCGCAGCGCTGGCAGGGACGCGCCCGCCAGCTGGCGGACCTCGGCTATGTGGTCGAGAAGGATGGCCGCCTGGCCCTTACCGCCGCCGGGCGCGCGGTGCAGGACGAGGTCACCGTCCAGCTGATGCCGTAGGCCGGCCCGGCCGGGAGACGCGGAGCTACCGCGTCTCCCACCCGCGGTTGCAGGGCACGGTCGGATCCGCCAGCAGCCCGGCGAGCGACACGTCGGGCAGGGTCACCTGGCTGCGCACCTGCTCGCCGTCGGTCTGCTGCTGCGGCAGCACCGCCACCATCACCGGGGTGCCGATCTCGATCCCGTGCCATTCCGGCGCCGCGGTCACCAGCGGCGCGGCGCAGATGTCGCAGCCGCGCGGGTGCAGCACCACGAAGGAGCCGTCGGCCAGGCGGCGGATCAGGGTCGCCTCGCCGCCACCGCCCGCACCGCTGGCCAGGGGCAGGTGCAGCAGCACCTCGCCCTGCTCGACCGCGAGCGCGCGCAGGCACACCACCGCCAGCGGCTCGGCCTTGTTCTTGGCCTTGAGCGGCGGCATCGCCACCGCGTGGCCGCCGCCCTTGAGCTCGGAGAAGGTCTGCAGGCTGGCCATCACCTGGCCGCGCGCGGCCGCGTGCTCGATGCGCGAGGCGGTGTTCACCGCATCGCCGAGCAGGGTGTACTCCATGCGGTTGCCCACCCCGATGTTGCCGGCGACCACCGGCCCGGAGTTGAGGCCGACGCCGATGTGCAGCTCCGGGCGCCCCTCGGCGCGCATGCGGCTGTTGAGCCCGACCAGGGCGTTCTGCATGTTGAGGGCGGCGCGCGCCGCCGCCGCCGAGGAGTCGCCCTTGTCGAAGGGGATGCCCCAGAAGGCCATGATCGCGTCGCCGATGAACTTGTCGACCGAGCCGTTGTCGCGCTCGATGCAGGGCACCATGAGCGCGAAGTAGTCGTTCATCAGGCGAACGACCTGGTCGGGGGCCAGGCTCTCGGACATGCGCGTGAAGCCGATCACGTCGCTGAACAGGATGGTGCCGTGGTAGGTCTTGCCGCCCAGGCCGATGTCGATGCCCCCGGCCATGACCTGGTCGACCACCGGCCCGGGCACGAAGCGGCTGAGGTTCTGCCGGTGCGAGGTCTCGACCTCGATCTTGCGCAGCTGGGCGGCGTTCTTGAGCGCGATCGCCGCCATGCGGCTGGCCGCCACCGCCAGCTCGAGGTCGATGCGGGTGAATGCGCGGGCCGGATCCGAGGTGTCGATCTGGAGCAGTCCGAGGATCTCCTTGCCGACGATCAGCGGCACGGTCATGGCCGAGCGGATGCGCAGGCTGACGATCGACATGCCCTGGTCGAACTCGCCCGCGTTCTGGTCGCTGAACAGCACCGCGCTGCGGGATTCCAGCGCCTTGCGGCAGATCGAGGTCGACACCAGCATGCCTTCGGCGGCGGCGCCCTCGTTGCTGCGGCTGCGCACCGCCTCGGGCTTGAGCTGGCCGGGCTGGTCGCCCTTCATCAGGAAGCCGCGCTCGGCCTGCGGGAAGACCTTGAACAGGGCGGCGAGGATGGTGGCGTTCACCTCCTCGAGCTTGTCGATGTGCTCGAGCGCGGTCGACACCTCAAGGATGGCGGCCAGGCGCGACTGCAGGTCGATGGCGCCCGAGGCCGCGCGCGCGGCCGGGCCGCCGTCGACCGGCAGCACCAGGCTGTGGCTGATCTCGGCGTCGTCGGTGGTCTCGCGGAAGCCGAAGATCGAGCTGTTGCTGACATCGCCCCCGGCGGTGCCGGCGCGCTTCTGCTGGATGCGCAGGCGGGTCTCGCCCAGGCGCAGCACATCGCCGTGGCGCATCACCACCGGCCCGGTCAGGCGGGTCTCGTTGACGAAGGTGCCGTTCTTGCTGACCAGGTCGAGGACGCCGGCGCCGTTGCTGTCGTGGAAGATCATCGCATGAAGCCGCGAGATGGCCGGGTCGTCGAGCACCAGGTCGGGCAGACGCTTGAAGCTCCCGATGCTGTCGGTGGTGGCCTCCTGCATCCCCTTCTTGTCCTGGGGGGACTTCTTGGCGATGTAGTTCATGATGAGCTTCT
>JAKLKR010000111.1:8701-14634 GCA_023150565.1 Planctomycetota bacterium | reverse complement strand
CGTCGAACACCAGCTGGGTGTGGCGGCGGCTGGCGTTGGGGTCGGGGACCTCGAGCTGGCACTCGGGGCTGCGTCCGGCCAGCATCGACCGCGTCACCGGCACCACCTCGCCGGCGCGGGCGCCGGTCAGGAAGACCAGTTCGAACATGGACACGGTCTTATGCCCTGATGGCGGCGCGCCAGTCGCCATCAGGGCGGGCGCGGCCACCCCGGGTCACTGGGCCACCAGCACCTGGTCGAGCTTGAGCACCAGGATGGAACGGCGGATGCGCTCGGAGGCGTTCAGCAGGCTGAGCTTCCGGCTCGGCACGTGGCTGGCCATGGTCACCAGCCAGGCGATGGTCGAGCTGTTGATGTCATCGAGCTTGCGCAGGTCGACCGACACCCGCCCGGCCTTGATCTCGCTGATCCACTCGTGCGAGCGTGCATCCCACAGGCCGCTCCAGTGCAGGATGCGCGGCGAGAGCAGCACCTGGGCATGGCCGGGCTCGGGGAAGGACAGCCCGAAGGGCCGGATGTCGCTGTCAGGGTCGTTGTTGTGGAAGGCGCGCAGGTGCTCGAGCAGCGAGAAGAGGGTGCCCGCACCCTGACGCATCAGGGCCAACGCTTCGGGCGGGGCTTCCTCGCCGGCCTTGGGGATGGCGGTGAGATATTCACCCAATAAGCGCTGCAGGTACACCCGTTGGTGCGGATTCAGGGTGTCGACGAAGTAACCCAGTTCGTTTTCATGCAAATCATTCGTGGGTTTAGGCTTGGACATCGGCTGTACCGGCGGCGGATCATCCCGCCCGCTGGCGTTTGTCCATATCTTTCCGCTGTCAGGGTGAACCCAACCTGCACCGGTGGCACAGTTTATGGTTTATGGTTTTGGGTTGGTGGTTGACGGATCCAACGCCGATGTGTGTTCCAACCACGAACCATCAACCGCCAACCATCACTCACCCGAACAGCGACTGCTGCTGGCCCTTGAGGCGGGCGAAGTCGACCTGACGGGCATGGGGCAGGTGGACCTTGTCCCAGGTGCGCCGGTGCACGGCGTCGGCGAAGGCCGCCAGGTTGAGGCAGTCGGCCTTGCAGTAGGTGGTCAGGCGACGGTAGGCGTTGGCGTCGCCAGCCCGCCACTGCCCCCACAGTTGGATGGCCTCGCCGCCGCGGATGTCCTTGATGTCGTCGCCACGCACGATGCCGAGCGCCTTCTCCATGTCCTTGAGCCCGCCGGTCAGACCCAGGGCGCGGGCCGGGTAGAGCAGGTCGAGATGGGGCATGTCGAAGTGGAAGGCGTGATCGCGGAAGGAGCGCTCGATGAAGGGCACGTCGAAGTTGACCCCGTTGAAGGTCACCAGCAGGCGGTAGGGCTTGATCGCCTCGCGGAACTTCTCGATCGGCTCGTCGCCCGGCTGCGGCCGGCCGGCGACGAACACCCGCGCCCCGCCGCCGTCGGCCAGGCCGATCACGGTGATCTGGTCGTAGCCGGGGGTGAGCCCGGTGGTCTCGATGTCGACCAGGGCGATCTGCTCGCGCGGGCAATAGCCCTGCCACAGCCGCCACTGCTCCTTGTCCGGCCAGTTGGCCTTGAACCAGGCGGCGTCGCCGGCGGCGATGGCGGCGGTGGCCTGGGCGATGCCGTCCATGACCTTGGCCGCGCGCGCCCCGCCGATGACGTCGGCGACCTCGTCCTGGTGCGCGCGGGCGAGTTCCCAGGTGGTGATGCCGCGCGCCCACAGCGCCCGTTCGAGGTCGTCGGTCATGCCCTTGGCGAAGAGGAACGAGGAGGTCAGCATGGGCGGCGGACGGTGGCGGGGCCGGGCAAAAGGGAAGAAGCGTCCGCCCGCATGCACGCCTCCGCTCTGGCGTCCGCGAGACCCGTCCTATCTTTCGCCCCCGTGCCCGCCGACCCCGTGCTCACCGCCTCGGCCACCCGCTGGTCCTCGCCGCGCTTCGCGCTGGTCGAGGAGACCTTCGCCACCGCCGACGGCCCCGCCACCCGCCCGGTCATCCACCACCCGGGCGCGGTCGCCATCCTCGCCCTGCCCGACCCGGCCAGCATCCTGCTGGTGCGCCAGTTCCGCTACCCGGTGCGGCGCTGGACGGTCGAGATCCCGGCCGGCACCCGCATCCCCGGCGAGCATCCCGCCGCCACCGCCGCGCGCGAACTGCAGGAGGAGGCCGGCATCGCCGCCGCCCGCCTGGACGAGGTCGGCTCGTTCTACCCCGCCCTGGGGGTGAGCGACGAGCGCATGATCCTCTACCGCGCCAGCGGCCTGTCGCAGGTGCCCGCGCATCCCGACCACGGCGAGCTGGTGGGCCCCCTGGTGGTGGCACTCGACCGCCTGCCCGCGCTCGCCGCCAGCGGCGAGCTGTGCGATGCCAAGACCATCATCGCCCTCGCCCTGATCGGCATCCCGGTCTCCCAGGTGCTGCCGCGATGAGCCCCAGCGACACCCGCATCGGCCGCGGCACCACCCAGGGCCTCGACCTGCTCACCCGCGGACCTGCCGGCCAGGCCATGGGCCAGGTCGGCGGCGGCCTGCTGCGCAGCGCCCGGCACGCCGGCCGCGCCCTGGTGCTGTTCGTCGACGCCTGCTCCTTCCTGCCGCAGATCCGCCGCTCGATGCCCACCATCATGCGCCTGCTCGAGAGCGCCGGGGTGGGCTCGATCCTGGTGCTGTCGCTGATCGCCTTCCTGACCGGCTGCATCATGGCCCTGCAGACCGGCACCGAGCTCGAGAAGTTCCAGATCCAGAACCAGCTGGGCGCGATCATCGGCGCCACCTTCGTGCGCGAGCTCGGCCCGATCTGGGCGGCGGTGATCATGCTCGCGCGCGTGGGCGGGGCGATGGCGGCCGAGCTCGGCACCATGGCGGTGAACGAGGAGATCGACGCCCTGCGCATGATGTCGGTCAACCCGGTGCGCTACCTGGTGATGCCGCGTCTGGTCGCGCTGGTGGTGACCATGCCGCTGCTGACCATCATCGCCGACTGGGTGGGCATGGCCGGCGGAGGGGTGGTGTCGAGCCTGACCTTCAACGTGCAGGCGCGCGACTACGTCGAATCCGCCACCAGCATCCTCACCGGGGTGGACTTCTTCAGCGGCATGCTCAAGTCGGCGGTGTTCGGCGCCATCATCGCCACCATCGCCTGCGACCGCGGCATGAACACCTACGACGGCGCCGAGGGCGTCGGCCGCTCGACCACCGAGACGGTGGTGCTGAGCGTGGTGTTCGTGCTGCTCGCCGACCTGGTGCTCAACAGCTTCATCCTCTCCATCCTCAAGCCGGCGCTGGGGGCCTGATGCCCAGCGGCAGCCGCATCACCTTCAGCTCGCACGACGAGCGCGACAAGCTCGAGGCCGGGGTGCCGCTGGCCCCGGTCCCGGCCGGCAAACGCACCCTGATCGCGGTGCGCGACGTGCACAAGCGTTTCGCCAGCCGCCACATCCTGCGCGGGGTGAGCTTCGACATCTACCAGGGCGAGACCCTGGTGATCCTCGGCGGCTCCGGCTCGGGCAAGACCACCCTCATCCGCCACCTGATGGGCATGCTGCGCCCGGACGAGGGCAAGGTGATGGTGGCCTCGAAGGAGGGCGGCCACACCCCCCTCGACCTCGGCGCCGCCGACGACGCCCAGCTCGAGGCCTTCCGCCGCCGCCTGGGGGTGGTGTTCCAGGGCGCCGCCCTGCTCAACAGCCTGACCGTGCTCGAGAACGTCGGCCTGCCGCTGGTCGAGGTCGACGGCCTGCCCGCCGAGCAGGTGCGCCGGCGGGTGGTCGAGGCGCTGCACAAGGTCTACCTGCCGGGCGAGGAGATCCTCCATCTCAAGCCCGCCAGCCTGTCCGGCGGCATGCGCAAGCGCGTCGGCCTGGCCCGCGCCATCATCCAGGAACCCGAGATCATCCTCTACGACGAGCCCACCACCGGCCTCGACCCGGTGACCGTCAACGGCGTCAACGAGCTGACCATCGATCTGCAGAAGCGCCTGGGGGTGACTTCGATCGTCATCACCCACGACCTCGCCGCCGCCTTCGCCATCGGCGACCGCATCGCCATGCTCTACAAGGGCCGCATCATCGCCCTCGGCACCCGCGACGAGATCCGCGCCAACCAGCACCCGGTGCTGCAGCAGCTGCTCACCGGCTCGACCACCGGGCCGCTCACCGAAGGCTACGGTGGGGCTAAGCCATGACCCGCGAGATCAAGGTCGGCTTCCTGTTCGTCACCGCCCTCGGCCTGGCCACGGTGTTCGCGGTGATGGTGCGCCCCGACTGGCGCGGCCAGGGCGACCTCAGCATCTCCTTCTCGCGCGTGGCCCGGCTCAAACAGGGCGACGCGGTGACCTACAATGGGGTCCGCGTCGGCCAGATCACCGACGTCCAGCCGGTGCTCGATGCCGGCGGCACCGCCTCGGTATCGGTGCGCTTCTCGGTCGAGAAGCGCTTCCGCCAGCAGGTGCTGATCGGGCCCGAGACCCAGTACCACATCGTCCAGGGGGTGCTCGGCGGGGCCACCATCGACATCCGCTCGCACGCCGGCCAGCCGATCACCGCCGAGATCATGAAGGACGCCCGCGGCTCAGATCCGGCCTCGATCGACGACGCCATCCTCAGCGTCCAGCGCATGGTCGACGAGAACCGCGCCGAGATCCGCAAGGCCATCAGCGCCATCCGCACCGGCGCCGAGAATCTCGGCGGCATGGCCGGCGAGATCAAGGATGCGGTGGGCGAGAACCGCCCCAGCCTGCGCACCGCGATCAGGAACATCGGCGACGCCTCCGGCACCATCAACGCGACGGTGGCCGAGAACCGCGAATCCCTGCGCGCCGCCATCGACAACATCCGGGTGATGGCCGACCAGGCCGGGCGCCTGGTGGCCGAGAACCGCGACCAGGTCAAGGCGGCGGTGGCGAACATGTCGCGTGCTGGCGGCGAGATCGCCGCCGCGGTGCAGGAGAACCGCGAGAACCTCAAGCAGATCACCGACAGCATCGCGCGCTTCGGCCCGCGCCTGGAGCGCATCGGCGAGAACCTCGAGGTCATCACCGGCCAGATCAGCAGGGGCCAGGGCACCATCGGCAAGCTGGTGATGGACGACCGCCTGCACAATTCCGCGGTCGAGATGGTCGAGAACGCCAACCAGCGCATCGAGGAGGTCAAGCCCTGGACCCAGGGCCTGACCGAACTCAAGTTCTACGGCGGCCTCGACGGCGGCATGAACTTCAGCCGCGGGGTGGCGATCGGCACCGGCTACCTGCGCATCGAGCCGCGCCCGTGGAAGTACTATGAGTTCGGCGCCAGCTACCGCACCGCCCCCACCGGCGTCTATCCAGCGCCCGAGGACCCCGACAAGCTCAACATCGACTTCGAGGTCCTGCTCGGCTGGCGCTTCTTCCGCGACGACCAGCGCCAGCGCTACCGCCTGGACGTGGCCGGCGGGTTGATCGAGTCCCAGATCGGCGGGCGGGTGTCGACCCCCCTGCCGGGAACCGACAACTTCGCCTTCACCCTCATGGCCCGCCACAAGCAGAACAACCGCCAGCCCACCGACCGCCGCTACGAGTCGGGCAAGGTCCTGGGCCTGGCCACGGTGTCGTACCGCATCTGGGAACGGGTGTATGTGTCGGCCGGCTGCTACGACTGCTTCGAGCGCCCCGGCCTCTACGGCGGCCTGCGCGGCGAGATTCTCGACCGCGACCTGCGCAACATCTTCGCCGGCGCGGTGCTGCTCAAATAGCCCGCAACGCAGACGGGCGGCGCCGGAGGCGCCGCCCGTCTGCTCCAGTCACGACCGCGCGATCACTTCGCCTTGGCGAAATTCGCGGCGGCGAACTCCCAGTTCGCGAGCTGGTCGAGGAACACCTCGAGGAACTTCTGGCGCAGGTTCTTGTAGGTCGGGTAGTAGGCGTGCTCCCACACATCGGCGGTGAGCAGCGGCTTGGCC
>JAKLKR010000111.1:0-8691 GCA_023150565.1 Planctomycetota bacterium | reverse complement strand
CGGCGTTGGCGGTCTTGACCACCTTGAGCTTGCCGCCCTCGACCACCAGCCAGGCCCAGCCGGAGCCGAACTGGGTCATGCCGGCATTGATGAACTCCTTGCGGAAGTTGTCGAACGAGCCGAAGTCGCGGTCGATCGCCGCCGCCAGCTCGCCGCTCGGCTTGCCGCCGCCCTTGGGCTTCATCGAGTGCCAGAAGAAGGTGTGGTTCCAGATCTGCGCCGACTGGTTGAACACCGCGCCGTCGCTGCTCTTGACGATCTGTTCCAGGGCGGCGTCGCTGGCGTCGGGCTTGAGCTCGTTGAGCTTGACCACGTAGGCGTTGTGGTGCTTACCGTGATGCAGCTCGACGTTCTCCTTGGAGTAGTGCGGCTCGAGGGCGTCGACGGCGTAGGGAAGGGGAGGAAGGGTGACCGGCATGGGTGCTCCTGTGATGGTGGTACTATGTGCCGGGCGGCGGGCCCGGCGCAAGCCGCCGCCGCTGGAATCCGGTGCCCGGATTCTGGTATCCTGGAATCCCCGGTCATCATCCCCGCATGCACGACCTCGCCGGCAACCTCCGCCGCCTGCGCAAGCGCGCCGGCCTTACCCAGGCCGCCCTGGCCGACGCCGCCGGCCTGCCGCGCGCCACCTGCGCCAGCCTCGAGCAGCCGGGCGCCAACCCCGGCCTCGACACCCTGATGACGGTGGCGGCGGCGCTGGAGGTGTCGCTGGACGAGCTGGTGAACCCCATGCCCGAGGCGCGCTACTTCAAGGTCCAGCCCGAGCAGATGGCCGACTACCGCGCCGAGGGAGGGCGCTTCTCCGCGCGCACGGTGTCGCCCATCGCCAGCAAGGGCGTGCAGATCAACCACGTCACCATCCAGCCCGCCACCCGCAGCGTCGGCCGGCCGCATCCGCGCGGCGCCCAGGAGTTCTACTTCGCCCTCGCCGGCACCACCGTGCTCACCATCGCCGACGAGCGGGTGACGGTGGAACCCGGCTGCCTGGTGCAGTTCCCCGGCCACCACAAGCACGTCTACGAGAACCCCGGGCGCTCCCCGGTCGAGGCGATCTCGGTGGTGGTGCTGCACCTGGGCTGACGGCTGGACCTTGGATCACGCCCCTCTATCACGGGCATGCGCACCGTGCCGGGGTGGCGAAATGGCAGACGCGGGGGACTTAAAATCCCCTTCCCGCAAGGGGGTACGGGTTCGAGTCCCGTCCCCGGCAGTTCCTACCGCCGCGCCACATGGCTGCGCCGGAAGGCCGCCGGGCTGACCCCAAGGCAGGCGCGGAAGTGGCGGCCGAAGTGGCTGGCATCGCAGAATCCTGCCGATTCCGCCACCGCGGCGCAGTCGGCATCCGGCTGCAGCAGCAGATCGGCGGCCTGGCGGCAGCGGGCCATCAGGCGGTGCTCGCGCGGACCATGGCCGAGCTGGCGGCGGAAGCGCTTGCGGAAGGCCTCCCATTCCAGCCCGACCTCGGCCGCCACCCGGCGCAGGTCGAGCGGCTGCGCCGCCGGGGTCTGGTCGAGGATGGCGCGGGCGCGCTCGATGGCGGCGTCGCCGCCGGCCCCCGCCCGGTCCCGCGCCAGCTCCAGCACCGCGCCATGCAGCCGCCACTGCGCCTCCAGGCCATCCGCCAGGCGCCCGCTGGCGATGTCGGCGATCAGATTGAGCAGCGGTGCCACCGCCCCCGCCGCCGGCCGCCACACCGGCCGCGCACGCTGGACCAGGCCCTGCTCCTCGAACAGGCGGGCCAGGCCGCCGCCGACGTCGATGAAGGATTCGTGCCAGACCTGTCCCGCCCCCGGCCCGTAGTCGTGGCAGAGGCCGGGGAACAGCGCCCACAGGTCGCCGGCGGCCACCTCCAGGCGGCCGTTGAGCGCATCCTGGTAGCGCCCCCCGCCCGCGACCAGGAACAGGAAGCCGTGCATGCCGAGGTCGCGCCCCGCCCCGGGCCAGCGGTGCGCCGGAGTCTTGGTGCTGTGCCCGGCGCGCAGCACCAGGCCGGGGGCGGAGAGGTCGCGACGCACGAACACCGGCCACATGGTGGGCATGGTAATGGATTCCCATATCGTTCCAGGATCAACCACAACGTGTCTGGAATAGTAAGTCTGAATGGAATATGATCATCTTCCGGAGATACGCATGGCGACTTCGTTCCCCCCTGTCGTTCCCGGCAGGTTCCAGATGCTGCATGGCGGTGACTACAACCCGGAGCAGTGGCGGCACCGCCCGGAACTGCTCGACGAGGATGCCCGGCTGATGCGCCGGGCCGGCATGACCGCGGCCAGCGTCGGCATCTTCTCGTGGGCGGCCTTGCAGCCGGGACCGGACAGCTGGGATTTCGCCTGGCTTGATGCGGTGTTCGCCCGCCTGCAGGCCCAGGGCGTCGGCATCCTGCTCGCCACCCCCAGCGCCGCCCGCCCGCTGTGGCTGGCCGAGGATGCCGAGGTGCGGCGCATGCGCTCCGACGGCACCCGCGAGGACCCCGGCGGCCGGCACAGCTTCTGCGCCACCAGCCCGCGCTGGCGGGCGGCGGTGGCCGAGATCGACCGCCGCCTGGCGGAACGCTACGCCGGCCACCCCGCCCTGCTCGGCTGGCACATCTCCAACGAGTTCGGCGGCGCCGCCGAGAACGGCCGCTGCCACTGCCCGCGCTGCATCGCCGGCTTCCAGGGCTGGCTGCGCCGCCGCTTCGGCGACGACCTCGATGCCCTCAACCGCGCCTGGAACAGCGCCTTCTGGAGCCATTCCTACCAGGACTGGGCGCAGATCCGCCCCTGCGACCGTTCCAACGACGGCCTGATGCTGGCCTGGCAGCGCTGGTGCTCGGACCTGGTGCTCGATGTGGTGCGCCTGGAGAAGGCCGCCATCCGCAGCGCATCCGCCGCCCCCATCACCACCAACATGCATGGACCGATGGATTTCTACGATCACGGGGCGGTGGCGCGCGAACTGGACTTCGTCAGCTACGACTGCTACCCGGACATCGACGGTTCACCCCGCGATGCCGAGGCGGTGGCGGCGGCCTCGTTCTATGACGGCTGCATGCGCGGCCTGGCCGGCGGCCGGCCCTGGCTGCTGATGGAGAGCTGCCCCAGCCAGCCGCAGTACAAGCCGCGCATGCGCCTCAAACGCCCGGGGATGCACCGCGCCCTCAGCCTGGCGCATGTGGCCGGCGGCTCGGACGGGGTGTGCTACTTCCAATGGCGGGCGGGGTCCAACGGCCACGAGAAGCACCACGGGGCGGTGCTGATGCAGGACGCCCCCACCGACACCCGGGTGTTCCGCGAGGTGGCGGAGCTGGGCGCCGACCTCGCCCGCCTGGGCGGGGTGGTGGGCGCGGCCTGCCCCGCCCCGGTGGGGATCGTGTGCGACGTGCACAGCACCTGGGCGCGCCGGGTGAGCGGCGGCTTCCAGGGCGAACCCGCCCCGGCCGAGCTGGCCATGACCCACCACCGCTGCTTCCACGAGCGCGGCATCCATGCCGACCTGGTCGACGCCGACAGCGACCTCACCCGCTTCGCCCTGGTGGTGGTGCCGGGAGTGGCGCTGCTGCGCCCGGGCTTCGCCGCCCGCATCGAGGCCGCCCTCGCCGCCGGCGCCCAGGTGCTGGTCGATGCGTTGTCCGGCTGGTACGACGACGAGGCGGCGATCGTCGCCGGCGGCCGCCCCGGCCCCCTGGCCGGCCTGCTCGGCCTGGGCGCCAGCGAGGAGATGGACGTCCTGCGCACGGATGAACGGGTGGCGCTGACCGTCACCGGCGGCTGGCTGCCGGCCGGGACGCACGCCATCGGCCACTGCGACCTGATGCGCCTGGCCGGAGCCGAAGCGCTCGCCTCCTACGCCGGCGAATTCTACGCCGGCCGCCCGGCCCTGACCCGCCATCGCCACGGCGCCGGCACCTCCTGGTATCTCGGCTGCCGGCTGGAGCGTCCCGCCCTGGCCCACCTGCTCGCCCGGCTGGCCGATGCCGCCGGCATCCGACCGCCGCTGCCGGAGATCCCCGCCGGGGTGGTGGTGCGCGAGCGCATCCAGCCCGGCCGCCGCTACCTGTTCGTGCTCAACCCCCAGCCGCAGGCGGTGCAGGTGGGGGTCGGCCCGGGCTGGAGCGACGCCCTGGGCGAAGCGGCGATGCCCGCGACCCTGGACCTGGCCGGCCACCAGGCGCAGGTGCTGACCAGGCCGGCCTGAGCGACCCTTGCCGGACCAACCTGTGGTGGCAGAATGCCACCATGCCGCGCAAGCTCCGCCAGCTCATCGCTGACCTCGAGCGGGCGGGCTTTATCCGCTTGGCGGGCAAGGGCAGTCATCGCAAGTTCACCCGCGGCACCACCACTGTGATCATCGCCGGGCAACCGGGAGACGATGCCAAGTCCTACCAGGAACGCGACGTCGCCAAGGCCATCGAAAGCCAGCCATGAAGCACCACCCCAACGCCAAGCACTACCAGAAGATCGTCTACTGGTCCGCCGAGGACGACTGCTTCGTCGGCCAGTGCCCCGCCCTCTTCTTCGGCGGCTGCCATGGCGACGACGAATCCGCGGTCTACCGCGAACTCTGCACCATCGTCGACGAACACCTGGCCGATCTCGAAACTCGCGGCCAGCCGGTTCCCGCTGCCGATGCCCAGGCCTATTCCGGCAAGTTGACCCTGCGCATCGATCCGGCCCTGCACCGCTCACTCGCCCTGCGCGCCGCGGCCGACCGCGACAGCCTCAACCACGCCATCGAACGCCGACTTGCCGCCTCGCTGGCCGACTGAATCCCTGTCGCGGGATGTGCCCGCAGTCGGACCGAGGCCGATTCGGGCATGCGCAACGGAAACCAGCGGGCCCGGCCCCGCCGGGGCGAACCTGAAACGTCGCCAAAAGCAGGGAAAGTGGTGCGCCCGCCGGGGCTCGAACCCGGGACCCACAGATTAAAAGTCTGTTGCTCTACCAACTGAGCTACAGGCGCGTCGGGGCGGAGGTGTACGTCCTGGGGGCAGGTCGTCCAGCGGACGGTCGCGCTCAGCCGGCGGCGGGCTGGGTGGTCTTGGCCTGGGGGGGACCGATCAGGCGGTTGATCGCCGACAGGATCTGGTCCTTGGAGTAGGGCTTGGCGATGTAGTCGTTGCAGCCCACCTGGCGGCACTTGTCGTCCTCGCCCTTCATCGCATTGGCGGTCAGGGCGATGATCGGCAGGTCGGCATGACGGGGGTCGGCGCGCAGGGCGCGGGTGGCCTCGTAGCCGTTCATCACCGGCATCATCATGTCCATCAGCACCAGCCGGTAGCTGCTAGCCGCCAGCCGCTGCAGGGCCACCGCGCCGTTCTCGGCGAGGTCGAAGGTGTAACCGCTGCGCGCCAACAGAAACGCGATCAGCTTCTGGTTCACCGGGTTGTCTTCGACGATGAGGATCTCGGCCATGGGTAGTCGTTGGGGAAGGCTACCCCATGATCCGCTCGGGCGCAACGCCGGGTTCAGCGGGCATGGCGAAGCAGTCGATCAGCGCATCTGGCCGGCCCTCGACCAGACCGAGCACGGCGTCGGCGGTGGCGGGGGCAAGCAGGATGCCGTTGCGGAAGTGGCCGGTGGCCAGCACCAGCCCGGGCGCCAGCCGCGCCAGCACCGGCCGGCCATGGCGCAGGCGCGGACGCAGGCCGGTCCAGCGTTCGGCGATGGCGGCCCCGGCCAGGGCCGGCACCAGCGCCTGCGCCCCCGCCGCCAGACGGGCGATCGCGGCCGGGTCATCGCGCTGATCGAACCCCGCCTGCACCATCGTCGCCCCCACCACCACCCCCTGGCCGGCACGGGGGATGAGGTAGGTGCCAGGAGCATGCACGAAATGCGCCAGCAGGCCATCCGGCACCGCGAAACGCAGCATCTGTCCCTTGACCGGTTCGCCGTGCAGGTCGATCCCGGCCAGGGCTGCCAGCGCCGGGGTCCAGGCGCCGCTCGCCAGCACCACCTGATCGGATTCCAGGCTGGTGCCGTCCGCCAGCGCCACCCGCCCGGGCTGCAGGCCGTGCACCGCCGCCTGCCGCACCGCGACCCCCTGGGCCACGCAAAGCGCTGCCAGACGCTCCAGGCAGCGGCGGGGGTCGACCTGGCCGCCGGGCAGCCACCAGCCTCCACCGGGGACCGCGGCCAGTGCTGGTTCGCGGTCGGCAAGCTCGGCCGCGGTCAGCGCCCGCACCGCCACCCCGGCCGCGGCCAGGCGCGCGGCCGAGGCATCGACCGCCGGCGAGCGCAGCGGCACCACCCCACCCCCCTCGCGATGGTCGATCTGGGCGGAACCACCCAGCTCGGCCGCAAGGTCACGCCAGCGCGCCAGCGAGCGGCAGCCCAGCCGCCAGAGCTCGTGGTCGTGGTGCTCGGGGTGGTTGAGCGCCTCGTGGTGCGGGGCGAGCATGCCGCCCGCCGCCCAGCTCGCCGCCCGCGCCTGGGGGGCGGCATCCAGCACCGTGACCTGATGCCCGGCACTGCGCAGGCGCCAGGCGCAGGACAGGCCGATCAGGCCGCCGCCGACGATGTGGACGCGCATCGCCGGTCAGTGCAGCAGGTGGTAGAGCTTGTTGGTCAGCAGGGTGATCAGGAAGTTGACCACCAGCACGGTGGCGCAGCCCTGCACCACCGCGCGGGTGCAGCTCTGGCCCACCCCGGTGGCGCCGCCGCCGGTCTGCAGGCCCTGGCGGCAGGCGACCAGGGCGATGAGCAGGCCGAGGAACGGGGTTTTCGCCAGTCCCATGAGCACATCCCACGAGGCCAGGTACTTCTCGGTCTGGTGCCAGTAGGCGCCCTGATCGACCCCCCACAGGCCCACCAGCAGCCCGGCGCCCGCCCACACCCCGGCGAAGTCGGCCAGGGCCGCCATCATCGGCAGCAGCAGCACCAGCGCCGCCACCCGGGGCAGCACCAGGTACGACACCGGATCGGTGCCCATCACCCGCAACGCGTCGATCTGCTCGGTCACCTTCATGGTGCCGATCTCGGCAGCGATGTTCGAGCCCACCCGCCCGGCGACCAGGATGGCCGACATCGATGGCCCCAGCTGGGTGACCATCGAATACATCACCATCGGCCCGCACATCGCCTCGGCGTTGAAGCGCACCAGGGTGGCGTGCGCCTGCACCGCCATCACCAGGCCCATGCTCGCCCCGGTCACCAGCACGATGGGCAGGCTGAGCAGGCCGATGTGGAAGAACTGGGCGGCGAAGATCTGGTAGCGCGGGCGGTCGTGCAGGGCGGTGCGCGAACAGTCGCGGAACAGGATCGAGAGCTGGCCGATCCAGCCCAGCAGGTCGAGCACCCCGCGGCCGATCAGCACCAGCAGGCCGCGGGCCTGACGGCGGGGGTGGAGGTAGTCGAGGGCGTCGGCGGACACGATGGCATGTGCTAAAGGTTGGTTGCCCGCGGTCCACCACCCGGAGCATCCCACCCCCATGCTGGTGTGGCTGGTGGACGACGATCACGGCAACCATGAGGTGGCGCGCGCCACCGTGGAAGGGCTGGGGGGATTCCTGTTCCACGGCTTCACCAGCGGCCAGGCCGCGCTCGACGCCTATGCCCGCGGCGGCCGCCCGGACATCGTGCTGATGGACTACTTCATGGGCGCCGAACGCGGCGACAAGATCACCCGCCGGCTGCGCGCCCTGCCCCACGACGGCCACCGGCCGCTAGTGGTGGGCTATTCCTCGATGCGCTCCGGCAGCGAACACATCGT
Source organism: Planctomycetota bacterium (assembly GCA_023150565.1). Taxonomy (GTDB): domain Bacteria; phylum Planctomycetota; class UBA11346; order UBA11346; family UBA11346; genus JAKLKR01. The sequence goes on along the minus strand of JAKLKR010000111.1, from coordinate 999 downwards.
CGAGGCTGGTGGCGACGTGGTGGTGCCGAAGCGTTGCGACGGCACTGGGATGAACCCCGACCTGCGGCGCTTCCTGGCCCAGATCGCCTCCCAGCAGCACCCGCACCGGCATGGCACCTGAGCCGCGCGGCGACCTCGCCGGCCTCGACTCCGCCGGCCTGGGCGCCTGGCTGGACGGGCGCATCGGCTACAGCCGGCGCTTCCATCGCGCCCTCTTCCGCCAGCTGATGGCCGATGGCCGGCTGGCGCCGGAACTGCTGCCGGAATGGCAGGAGGCCGAGGCCGCCGGGCCCGGCACCCTGGCGCGCCTGGCGGCGCTGGTGGCGGGCGAACAGGCGCCGCCGGTGGTGGCGCGGCAGACCGCCGAGGACCCCGGCCTGGGCACCACCACCAAGGTGGTGGTGGCGCTCGCCGACGGCCGCCGGGTCGAGGCGGTGCACATCCCCATGGCCGAGGGCGGGCACCACACCGCCTGTGTGTCCTCACAGGTCGGCTGCCGCATGGGTTGCGGCTTCTGCCACACCGCCAGCCTCGGGCTGGTGCGCCAGCTCGCCGCCCACGAGATCGTCGGCCAGGTGCTGGCGGTGCAGCGCGCCACCGGCAAGGCGGTGCGCAACGTGGTGTTCATGGGCATGGGCGAGCCGCTCGACAACCCGCTGGCGGTGGCCCAGGCGGTGCGGGTGCTGGTCGACCCCTGCGGCCTGGGACTGGCCCTGCGCCACCTCACGGTGTCGACCATCGGCCGCCCCGAGGCCCTGGCCAGGCTGGGGGAATGGGGCCTGGAGCGCATCAACCTGGCGGTCAGCCTGTTCGCCGCCGACGACGACCTGCGCTCGGCCTTCATCCCCGCCAACCGCTCCGGCGGCCTGGCCGCGCTGCGCCAGGCGCTGCTCGCCCTGCCGCTCGGGCGGGGGCGGCGGGTGATGCTATCGGTGGTGGTCATCCCCGGCATCAACGACGGGCCGGCGGCGGTGGCCGACCTCGCCGCCTTCGCCCGCG
>JAKLKR010000110.1 GCA_023150565.1 Planctomycetota bacterium | reverse complement strand
CGGGCGAGGGCCGCCTGTTCTCCTTCGAGATCGGCGAGGCGGTGCTCGACGGCGAGTTCGAGCCGCTGCCGTGGCCGGCGCAGGCGGTGGTGAAGAAGACGCACCCGGCCTGAGCGGCTCTTCCCTGGGAGCGCCGGGCTCCAGCCCGGCTATTGGAACCGCTCGAATTGCCGGGCTGGAGCCCGGCGGTCCCAGGGGCGCGTCTGCCCATTCTTGCGTTGCGCGCGATTCCCAATCGCCATTGGCCTGAGCGGCCGCGTCAGCGCGCCGGTGGCCGGCGGAAACGATCGGCGATCCGTTCCACCCCGCCCCGGGGGCCGTCGGCGCTGCCGGGGTAGGGCAGGATCTGCAGGTCCAGTTCGGTCTTCCCGTCCACCAGGCGGCGGGCGCGCAGGGCCTGCGGGGCGATGCCCTTTTCCCGCCAGTCCACCACCAGGGCGAGCAGGTCGGGCATGGTGTTGACGCCCGGACCCTCGCTGCCGTGCCCCATGCCGGGGATCAGGTAGAAGCGGCAGAAGGCCTGTGCCGCCGCCAGCGAGCCTGCGCGCTCGACCAGGCGCTCGTAGTAGTCGAGGGTGGCGTGGTAGGGCACGATGGGGTCGGCCGAGCCGGACACCATGAGCAGCCGTCCGCCGTGGTCGCGGAAGCGGCCCAGATCGTCGTCCTCGGCGTTGAGATCGGGGCCGAGCGCGGCCAGGTAGCGGTCGATGTCAGCGTTCCAGTCGAGCTTCAGCAGGTCCTGCTGGGCGCCGAACACCCAGTGGAACAGGTAGAGGTGGCCGCGGGCGTTATTCCAGGAACTGCCCAACGGCACGCCGTTGAAGATGCGCTCGCCGGTGACGGCGTGGCGCGGGCCGTCGAACAGCTGGCGCAGGGCCTCGGCCTGGGCGTCGCTGATGGACGGGTCGGCGCTCCGCGCCCGCGCGATCACCGCGGCGATGTCGGCCGGCGTGCAGCGCGGGTCGGAGACCATCCTGCCCGCGGTGGCGGGCGGTTCGCGGGTCGCGACGTGCTGGTTCGCGGCGGTGATGACCGCCTTCTGCTGCGCCTCGGTGAAGGGGCTGCGGGCCAGGATCTGGTGGTTCCACAGGAAGTAGGCGTGCAGGGGGGCGCGGCAGTGCGCCGGCACGTTGGCGACGATGCCGTCGTAGTCCTCGGGGTGGCGCTGCGCCTCCTGCAGCGCCTGCTGCCCGCCGGTGGAGCCGCCGACGAAGTAGCAGCGCTCGGCGTCGCGACCATAGGCGGCGCGCACGATCTGCTTGGCGGCCACCGTCATGAGATGGGTGGCGCGATGGCCGAAATCGCGCCACACCGCCGGGTTGCCGTTGCCCGAGGCGGGGTTCGGGGCGGTGCCCATGTCGGTGGTCGCGACCGCGTAGCCGCCCGCCGCCCGCCCGGCCAGGCTGCGCTCGTTGATGCCCCCGGCCGCGCCGCCGTTGCCCAGGCCGAGCAGGCGTCCGTTCCAGCGTGCGGCGTCGGGCAGCCAGACCGCGACCACGATGTTCGAGCCCTGCTCCGGGCGCAGGGTGAGGCGGACCACGGTGCGTGGCGGCAGCCCCTTCATCGGCGGCTGGTTGGGGGTCTCCAGGGTCTCCGATTCCTGGCGCTCCAGCTGGGTGATGGTGGCGTGCTCGATGGTGCAGCGGCGGATGGCTTCGAGGGTGTCAGGTCCCTCGGCGGCGGGCGCGGCGGCCAGGAGCGACAGGACGAGAGCGGCCGCGGCTGCCAGGGACGAGCGGCTATGGCGTATAGCGACTCTTCCCTGGGAGCGCCGGGCTCCAGCCCGGCAGTTGGAATGGCTCGAGTTGCCGGGCTGGTGCCCGGCGGTCCCAGGGGCGCGTCTGCCTGTTCTCTCGCATCGCGCGATTCCTGGACGCCATTGGGACGAGCGGAGGATGGGCATGGGAGAGCCTAGCAGGCTGCAGGCGGGGCTGGTAGGGCCAGCGCGGCGTCTGGGTGCGGGAACAGGGCCGGCTGTATCGCACCTGGCGGCCTGGACTGTATCGCCCTCCCCTGGAAACGAGCAACCCCCGGGCATGCGCCCGGGGGTTCGTCGATCGGCAGGACGGATCCCGTCGGTTCAGTGGACGGCGCCGGCGACCGGCTTGTCCTCGTCCTTCAGGTCGGTGATCATCGCTTCGACGGTCAGCATCAGCCCGGCGATCGAAGCCGAGTTCTGCAGCGCCACGCGGGTCACCTTGGCGGGGTCCACGACGCCGGCCTTGACCAGGTCCTGGTACTCCTTGGTGCGGGCGTTGTAGCCGTAGTTATCGCCCTTGCCGGCGAGGATCTCGGCCACCACCACCGCGCCGTTCTGGCCGGCGTTCTCGGCGATCTGCTTGGCCGGGGCGTCGAGCGAGCGCAGGATGATCTCGGCGCCCAGCTTCTGGTCGCCTTCGAGCCCCTTGATCACCGCCTCGACCGCCTTCTTGGCGCGCAGCAGGGCCACGCCGCCGCCGGGGACGATGCCCTCTTCAACCGCCGCACGGGTGGCGTGCAGGGCGTCCTCGATGCGGGCCTTCTTCTCCTTCATCTCGGGCTCGGTCGAGGCGCCGACGTTGATCACCGCCACGCCGCCGGCGAGCTTGGCCAGGCGCTCCTGGAGCTTCTCGCGGTCGTAGTCGCTGGTGGTGGCGTCGATCTGCTGCTTGATGAGGTTGATGCGGGCGGTGATGTCCGCCTTCTTGCCGGCACCTTCGATGATGGTGGTGGCTTCCTTCTCGATGGTCACCGTCTTGGCGCTGCCGAGCGAGGTGATCTCGACCGATTCCAGCTTCTCGCCGAGGTCCTCGGAGATGAACTTGGCGCCGGTGAGGATGGCGATGTCCTCGAGCATGGCCTTGCGGCGGTCGCCGAAGCCGGGGGCCTTGACCGCGGCGACGTTGAGCACGCCGCGCAGCTTGTTGACCACCAGGGCGGCCAGGGCCTCGCCCTCGACCTCTTCCGCGATCACCAGCAGGGGCTTGCCGGCCTGGGCGACCTTTTCCAGCAGGGGCAGGAACTCGCGCAGGTTGCTGATCTTCTTCTCGTAGACCAGGATCAGCGGCTTCTCCTGGTTCACTTCCTGGTTCTCGGCGCCGGCGGCGAAGTAAGGGCTGATGTAGCCCTTGTCGAACTGCATGCCCTCGACCAGGTCGAGCTTGGTCTCGGTGCTCTTGGCCTCTTCGACGGTGATGACACCGTCCTTGCCGACCTTCTCCATCGCCTCGGCGAGGAGCTTGCCGATGGTCTCGTCGTTGTTGGCCGAGATGGTGCCGACCTGGGCGATGTCGCCCGAGCCCTTGACCTTGGTCGAGAGCTTGGCCACGGACTCGACCGCGGCGGCCACCGCCTTGTCGATGCCGCGCTTGACCTCGGTGGGGTTGGCGCCCGACGAGGTGGCCTTGAGGCCCTCGCGGAAGATCGCCTCGGTGAGCACGGTGGCGGTGGTGGTGCCGTCGCCGGCGACCTTGGAGGACTTCTCGGCGACCTCCTTGACCATCGCCGCGCCCATCTGCTCGAAGGGGTCCTTGAGCTCGACTTCCTTGGCGACGGTGACGCCGTCCTTGGTGACGTTGGGCGAGCCGAAGCTCTTCTCGATCACCACCACCTTGCCGGTGGGTCCCATGGTGACCTTGACGGCGTTGTTGAGGGTCTGGATGCCCGCGAGGATCTTGCGCCGCGCATCGTCGGCGAACATGAGCTGCTTGGCCATGTGGTTGTCTCTAGCTTGTTGGTTTGTTGGTGTGTTGTTGAGGAGGGGGGACGGCTCAGCCGACCTTGGCGAGGATGTCGCTCTCGCGCAGGATGATCACTTCGACGCCGTCGACGGTGATCTCGGTGCCGGAGTACTTGCCGAACAGGATGATGTCGCCGGCGGCGACGTCGGGCTTGGCGCGCGAGCCGTCGTCGAGCAGCTTGCCGGGGCCGACCGCCAGGACCTTGCCCTGGGTGGGCTTCTCCTTGGCGTTCTCGGGCAGCAGGATGCCGCCCGCGGTCTTCTCCTCGGCCTCGGTGCGGGTGACGACGATCCGGTCGTCGAGGGGCTTGATCTGGGTCTTGAGCTGGGGCTTGGTAGCCATGGTCTGTCTTTCGTGGATGTGGTTGGTTGAAGATTGGAGGGTAGATCGTGCGCAGGGGGTGGGGAGGAGGCGCGCTGGTCTCCTCCCCGGTGCGGTCAGAAGTCTCCGCCGCCCATTCCGCCCATGCCGCCCATCCCACCCATGCCGCCCATGCCTTCGTCGTCGCCGCCGCCGTGGCCGCCCTTGCCGGCGTCCTTCTTGGGCTCCTTGATCTCGGCGATCATGGCCTCGGTGTTGAGCAGCAGGATCGAGACGCTGGCGGCGTTGCCGAGCGCGCTCTTCGAGACCTTGACCGGGTCGATGACGCCGGCCTTGATCAGGTCCTCGAACACGTCGGTCTTGGCGTTGTAGCCGACCGCGCCCTTCTCCTTGGCGACGCGGTTGGCGACCACTTCGCCTTCCTTGCCGGCGTTGGCGGCGATGGTGATGGTGGGCAGGCGCAGGGCCTGCTTCACGATCTCGGCGCCCAGCTTCTCGTCGTCCTTGAGGCCGAGGGCGTCGACCGCGGCGACGGCGCGGATGTAGGCGGTGCCGCCACCGGCGACGATGCCTTCTTCGACCGCGGCGCGGGTGGCGTGCAGCGCGTCGTCGATGCGGTCCTTGCGCTCCTTCATCTCGGCCTCGGTGGCCGCGCCGACCTTGATCACCGCCACGCCGCCGGCGAGCTTGGCCAGGCGCTCCTGGAGCTTCTCGCGGTCGTAGTCGCTCTTGGTGTCGTCGATCTCCTTGCGGATCGACTTGATGCGGCCCTGCACGTCGGCGCGCTTGCCGGCGCCCTCGATCAGGGTGGTGTTCTCCTTCTCGACCTTGACCGACTTGGCCTGGCCGAGGTCGCTCAGCTCGACGTTCTTGAGGTCGACGCCGAGGTCCTCGAACAGAGCCTTGCCGCCGGTGAGGGTGGCGATGTCCTGGAGCATGGCCTTGCGGCGGTCGCCGTAGCCGGGCGCCTTGACCGCGCAGCACTTCAGCACCTTGCGCATGTTGTTGACCACCAGGGTGGCCAGCGCCTCGCCGTCGACGTCCTCGGCGATGATCAGCAGCGAGCGGTTGGCCTTGGCCACCTTCTCCAGCAGGGGCACCAGCTCGGCCACCGCGGAGATCTTCTTCTCGTTGATCAGGATGTAGGGGTTCTCGAGCTCGGCGGTGAGGTTGTCGCCGTTGGTCACGAAGTTGGGCGAGCAGTAGCCGCGGTCGAACTGCATGCCTTCGACGACGTCGACCTCGTCCTTGATGCCCTTGCCCTCTTCGACGGTGATGACGCCGTCCTCGCCGACCTTCTGCATCGCGTCGGCGATCTGCTTGCCGATCGCCTCTTCGTTGTTCGCCGAGATTGCGCCGACCTGGGCGATGATCTTGAAGTCGCCGCGGACCTTGACCGCCTGCTTGTCGAGGTTGGCGTTGACCGCCGCGACCGCCTTCTCGATGCCGCTCTTGAGGTCGATGGGGTTGACCCCGGCGCTGACCGCCTTGAGGCCCTGGCTGAAGATCGCTTCCGCGAGCACGGTGGCGGTGGTGGTGCCGTCGCCGGCCTGGTCGCCGGTCTTCTTGGCCACCTCGCGCACCAGGCGCGCGCCCATGTTCTCGAAGGCGTCGCGGAACTCGATCTGCTCGGCGACGGTGACGCCGTCCTTGGTCACCTGGGGGGTGCCCCAGCTCTTGTGGATGACCACGTTGCGGCCCGAGGGGCCGAGGGTGGCCTTGACGGTGCGCGCCAGCTTGGCGACCCCGTTGTGCACCTTTTCGCGGACGTCATCGCTGAAGACGATCTTCTTGGCGGCCATGGTGTCTCCTGTGGCTTTTTGCCTGAGTGGGCGTTGTTGACCCCGCTATTGCACATGCCGTGCCGAAGGGCGGAGGTCAGAGGTTGCTGTTGGGAAAGAGGTTAGGGTTCGCGGGTCGGGCCGGAGGGGGCCAGGTGTGTCAAATCGGCCCGGTCACGGCTTGCCACCCGCCTTGGGCGCCGGGCTGGACGCCGGGGACGGGGCGGGCTTGGGCTGCGGCTTGGGTTCGGGCTTGGGCTGCGGGGCGGCTGCCTTGGCCTCCTTGCCCGCATCGCCGCCCTTGGCCGCCTCGGGAGCTTTGGGCTTGTCGCCACCGGCGTCCTGCTTGGCGCGCGAGGTGTAGTCCTTGCCGCGATTGTAGTCCGTTTCCCAGAAGCCGCTGCCCTTGAAGATCACCCCGGCGCCGCCCGACACCAGGCGGGTGACCTTGGCTTTGCCGCAGGTCGGGCAGGTGGTGAGGGGGGCGTCGCGCATCGATTGCAGGGCCTCGACGACGCCGCAGTCCGGGCACAGGTATTCGTAGGTGGGCATGGTTCAGCCTGACAGGGTGCAACCGAAGGGAGCATGAAGGATGCCAATGGCAGCCCTTGCGCCCTGCGCCCTGGCCCGCACCGTGCCGCGCCATGAGCGAGACGCCCGTCAAACCTGGATTTGTGCGCCTTGCGGTGACCCTCGCCCCCGGCCGCCCGCTGCCCACCCCCGGCGACCTGGTCAAGCTGTGCGGGGTCGATTGCGAGCATATCGGCGCCATCGCGGTGGAACGCCGCCTGGCCACCGTCGAAGTGGCGGTCGAGGTCTCCAAGACCGTGCGCGACGCCCTGGCGCGCCTGGGCTTCACCCAGGTGGTGGACTGGCACTGGCGCTGGCTGCGCCTGGCGCTCGGGCGCAACCACGGCCTGACCCTGGGCCAGCTCAAGAAGCTGCTGTCGGCGGCCGACGCCGGCCGCCTGGGCAAGATCAACCTCAACAACACCCATTCGATGGTCGGCATCCAGGACTACCGCATCGCCGCGGTGGTGGCCAAGCTCGCCACCGCCAAGCTCAACGGCTATGCGGTGCGGCCCGAAGAGCTGCCTGCGGGCACCGGGCCCGGCTCGCCGGCCTACGAGGGCTGAGTGGACCTGGTCGGCGCCGGGGTCGAGGGCCTGCGCCAGTGGGCGGCCTCGGTCGGACTGCCGGCCTTCCGCGGGGCGCAGATCGCGCGCGGGCTGTGGCACGGCGGGGCCAACCGCTTCGCCGAGGTGCGCGGCCTGCCACGCGACCTGGCGGCGCGGCTCGACAGCGGATTCGCCCTGGTCCCGGCGGTCGAGGCCCGGCGCCAGGAAGCGCAGGACGGCACCGTGAAGTCGCTGCTGCGCTTCGCCGACGGCAAGCTGGCCGAATGCGTGTCGATCCCCACCAGCGACCGCCACACGGTGTGCGTGTCGAGCCAGGTCGGCTGCGCGGTGGGGTGCAGCTTCTGCGCCTCGGGCCTGAACGGGGTCGAGCGCGACCTCACCGCCGGCGAGATCGCCTTCCAGGTGCTGCACCACCACCGCGTGCGCCCGGTCACCAACGTGGTGTTCATGGGCTCGGGCGAACCGCTGTTCAACTACGACAACCTGCTGGCGGCGATCCGGGTGCTGGCCGACCCGGACGGCCTGGGCCTGGGCCGGCGGCGCTTCACCGTCTCGACCTCGGGGGTGCCGGCGCGCATCCGCCAGCTCGGCCGCGACGAGCCCCAGGTCACCCTGGCGCTCAGCCTGCACGCCGCCGACGATGAGACGCGCTCGCGCCTGGTGCCGCTCAACCGGCGCTGGCCGATCGCCGAGCTGATGGCGGCGATGGACGACTACGGCGCGCTGGTGAGCCGGCGCATCACCCTCGAATACGTCTGCCTGGCGGGCGACAACCTGGGCGAGGCGCATGCCGAGCGCCTGGCGGCGATCGCCCGCCGCCACCAGGCGCACATCAACCTCATCCCCTTCAACCCGGTGATCGAGACCGCCCACCGGCGCCCGGACGAGGCCGAGGTGGCGGCCTTCCTCGCCGCGGTCACCCGCCACGGCGGCCACGCCACCGTGCGCGGCCAGCGCGGCAACGACATCGATGCCGCCTGCGGCCAGCTCAAGCGCCGCGTCGAAGCCGATCCAGGCGGTTGCGGAGCGTCCCCAGCCCCCTAGCCTCCCGCGCGTCCGCCCGGATAGCTCAGCGGTAGAGCAGCGCTTTCGTAAAGCGAAGGTCGGAGGTTCGATTCCTCTTCTGGGCACCAGTGCAAGGCCCCCTGTCCACGCAGGGGGCCTTGCCGTTGGCGGCGGGGTTCAGGCCTTGGCCTGGTAGACCTCGCCGCCGGCGGCCTTGAATTCCGCCGCCTTCTGCTGCATGCCCTGGTCGATCTGCGCCTTCTCGTCGTCGCGCAGGTCCTGGGTGATCTTCATCGAGCAGAACTGCGGGCCGCACATCGAGCAGAAGTGCGAGCTCTTGGCCCCGTCCGCCGGGAGCGTCTCGTCGTGGTAGGCGCGCGCGGTGGGCGGGTCGAGGGCGAGGTTGAACTGGTCGTTCCAGCGGAACGAGAAGCGCGCCCGGCTCATGGCGTCGTCGCGCTGGCGTGCGCGCGGGTGGCCCTTGGCGAGGTCGGCGGCATGGGCGGCGATCTTGTAGGCGATCACGCCCTGCTTGACGTCCTCGCGGTCGGGCAGGCCGAGATGCTCCTTGGGGGTGACGTAGCACAGCATGGCGCAGCCGTACATGCCGATCACCGCCGCGCCGATGCCGCTGGTGAAGTGGTCGTAGCCGGGCGAGATGTCGGTGACCAGGGGCCCGAGGGTGTAGAACGGGGCGCCATGGCAGGCCGCCAGCTGGCGGTCCATGTTCTCCTTGATCAGGTGCAGGGGGACGTGCCCCGGCCCCTCGATGAAGGTCTGCACGTCGTGCTTCCAGGCGATGGTGGTCAGCTCGCCCAGCACCTCGAGCTCGCCGAACTGGGCGGCGTCGTTGGCGTCGGCCTGGCTGCCGGGCCGCAGCCCGTCGCCCAGGCTGAAGGCCACGTCGTACTTCTTCATCACCTCGCAGATGCGTTCGAAGCCGGTGTAGAGGAAGTTTTCGCGGTGGTGGTGCAGGCACCAGCGCGCCATGATCGAGCCGCCGCGGCTGACGATGCCGGTGACGCGGTTGCGGGTCAGGGGGATGTGGCGCAGCAGCACGCCGGCGTGGATGGTGAAGTAGTCGACGCCCTGCTCGGCCTGCTCGACCAGGGTCTCGATGAAGAGGTCGAGGGTGAGGTCCTCGACCTTGCCCTTCACCTTCTCGAGCGCCTGGTAGATGGGCACGGTGCCGATCGGCACCGGCGAATTGCGGATGATCCACTCGCGCGTCTCGTGGATCTGCTTGCCGGTCGAGAGGTCCATCACCGTGTCGGCGCCCCAGCGCGTCGACCAGCGCAGCTTCTCGACCTCCTCCTCGATTGAGGAGGTGACCGCCGAGTTGCCGATGTTGGAATTGATCTTCACGTGGAAGGCGCGGCCGATGATCATCGGCTCGCTCTCGGGGTGCCGGCGGTTGGCGGGGATGACCGCCCGCCCGGCGGCGACCTCGTCGCGCACGAATTCGGGGGAGAAGCCCTCGCGGATGGCGACGAAGCGCATCTCCTCGGTGATCTCGCCCTTCCGCGCGTAGTGCATCTGCGAGAAGTTGGTGTCGCCGCGAGCCACCCGCCTGGCGATCCAGGGCGCGCGCAGCGCCGGCAGGCCGTCGCGCAGGTCGTGGTCGAGGGGCCCCGAGGTGTCGTAGACCCGCAGCGGCGCCTCGCCTTCGAGGGCGATCTCGCGGAAGGGCACGCGCAGGCCGTCCTGCTCGACGTAGACCTTGGTCGAGTTGGGGAAGTCCTCCTGCCACGGGCGCAGGCTGGTGGGACGTGCGGTGGCGGTGCTGGAATCGGTCATGGGTTCCTCCCTACGCCGGTGTGAGCCGGGTCAGGTTCAAGGGGTCGCGCGGAAGCGCCTCTCAGCCCGCGGCGGATCCGCTCCGCCCAGGCTCCCCCGGAATGTGGCGCGCAGGTTAGGCGGCGAGGACCACCGGCAAGCGCAGTCCGTGCACGGACCCCATGCCTCAGGCAGGGGTTTTCCACGGACGGCCATGGGCGCGCAGGAAGGTGGCGAGGTCGTCCTTGCTGGCGCGGCCTTCGGCGACGGCGAACACGATGTCGCCGAAGGCGGTCTGGTCGGCGGCCACGGTCTGGCCGTTCAGGTGCAGGAAATGCAGGGCGCAGACGATGGCGGTGCGCTTGTTGCCATCCAGGAAGGGGTGGTTCTGGGCGACATGGAAGGCATAGGCAGCGGCCATCGAGAACAGGTCTTCGTGCAGCCATTGGCCGCCGAAGCTGGCCTCGGGCTGGGCCAGGGCGGAGCGCAGCAGCCCCTGGTCGCGGACGCCATCCTGCCCTCCATACTTGGACAGCGAGTGGGCGTGGATGGCCATCACTTCCTCGCCGGTGAGGAAGATCGGATTCATCGAGCCAACCGCTGCAGCATGTCGCCGTAGCGAACATCGATCTCATGGAGCGAGTGTTTCAGCAGTCGCTGCCGGGATTCCGGTTCATCGCCCACCGCCCGCACGGTCAGCGAGCGCCCGTCGCTGGTCGACACCTCCAGCGGGGTGTCGGGGCTGATGTGCAGCAGTTCGAGGATGGGCTTGTCGATGATGAGCGCCCAGGAGTTGCCGTGCTTGACCAGTGTCTTGACCATGATGTCCCCAGGGTTTACCTTTGGTGATACATTGTGTATCTATGGGGACGTGGTGTCCAGTGCTGAAATCACCACGGTACAATTAAGTTAAACCAGTTTACTGTGCAGAATGGACAGCTATGGTAAGGCCATGGCCGCAGCTCCCGTCTCCCAGCCCGCCCAGGTCACCCTCCATCCCCGCCTGGCGGCGGTCGAGCGCATGGCGCCCGAGCGCTTCGCCGGCATCGAGGCGGTGCGCCGGCAGCACCGGGCGCTGATGGCCGATAGCGCGGCCCTCGCCCGCCTGGATGCCGCGGTCGATGCCCTTGATGCCGCCAGCGTGCTGGCGCGAGTGGCGCCCTCCAGCGCCGAGCTGGCTGCGCGCGCCGCCCTGGTGCGTCAGGTGGCGCCGGACGAGGCCGCGCGCCTGCGCGAAGCCTGCGCGCGCGCCAAGGCCCACCGCTTCCAGCTGCTCGGCACCCCGCTGATGCCGCTCGAGGAGCGCCTCGACTGGCACCGCGACTACCGGGTGAACAAGCGGTATCCCGCCGACCTCGACTACCTCGCCCTCGGCCGCGACGCCTTTCCGCTGCTGGTCGACCGCGAGCACGAGGCCGAGCTGAAGTTCGTGTGGGATCTCAACAACCTGCACTGGGTGCCATCCCTGGCCGCCGGCCGTTTCCTGCTCGGTGACGCCGCCAGCGTCGGCGCCTTCGCCGTCGACTGGCAGCACTGGATGGAGGCCAATCCGCCCTTCCTGGGGGTGAACTGGTTCTGCCCGATGAACGTGGCCATGCGCGTCGCCAACGCCGTGGTCGGCCTGGGGGCCTTCGTCGGCGAGCTGGATCCGGCGCTGGTGCGGCGATCGCTGCGCTGCCTGCTGCGCCATGGCCTGGGCATCATGGGCCATCTCGAGGTCGAGACCGCTGCCAAGCGCAACAACCACTACCTCACCAACGTCATGGGCATGTACCTGCTCGGGTGGGTGTTCCGCGACCTCGACCTGGGCGCGCAGTGGCTGGCCTTCGCCACCGCCGAGCTGGAGGCGGAGGCGCGCTACCAGTTCCATCCCGACGGGGTGTGCTTCGAGGACAGCACCGCCTACCACCGCCTGTCGACCGAGATGCTGCTGCTGTGCGCCCTCGCCGCCCGCCGCAACCGCGCCGAGCTGTCGGCGGAGTTCCACCGCCGGCTGCGCGCGGCGCTGCACTTCACCCGCGGCATCAGCGGTCCGGATGGGCGCATCCCGCAGTTCGGCGACAACGACAACGGCCGCATCCTCCAGTTCCACGGCTATGGCAGCGTGCCGAGCACCGATCAGCGCCATCTGCTGGCGGTGGGAGGCGAGTTCTACGATGACGACCGCCTGCGTGCCGCCGGCCTGGGCGCCGAGGCGGACGCCTGCTGGCTGCTGGGCGCCTGGCGCGCGCCGGCACCCGCGTCCGCCGGCCGCGAATCCCTGTCCTGGCCCCAGGGCGGCTTCCACGTCCACCGCACCCCGCAGGGGGTGCTGACGGTGCGCAGCGGCGAGATCAGCCTGGCCTGCGCCGGCGGCCATTCCCACTGCGACCAGCTCGCCTTCACGCTCCATGCCGCGCGCGGTCCGCTGTTCGTGGACGCCGGCTCCTACCGCTATTCCAGCGACTTCGCCGCGCGCAACGCCTTCCGTTCGGTGGCCTGGCACAACACCGTGCAGATCGACGACCTGCCGATGCACGAGTACGACCCCAGCACCTTCGAGGGCCTGTGGTGGATGATCGACCAGGCCGCCTGCGCCACCCTCGCCGCCGGCGAGGACGCCGACGGCTGGTGGCGCTTCCGCGGCCGGCACCAGGCCTTCGCCGCCGCCAATTGCCAGGTCGAGCGCGAACTGGCCTGGCAGCCCGCGTCCAGCCGCCTGCTGCTGACCGACCGCATCGCCGCCGCCGATCCCGCCCGCCCGATGGCGGCGACCACCCGTGCCGCCTCGCGCCTGCTGCTGGCCCCGGGTCTCGACGTACGCTGGCTGGAACCCGGTCGCCTGGCGATCGAGGACGCCGCCGGGGTGGCGGCCCGCATCACTTTCCCAGCTGGGGTCGAGGCGCGGGTGCGCCAACGCTGGTTCAGCCCCGGTTATGGCAGCCGTGAGCCGGCCCTGCAGCTGGAGTTCACCTGGGTGCCGGCGGCGCAGCCGGTGCTGGAACTGGCGATGGTGCTGGGGTGATCAGCCGCCGCCGGCGTGCTGGCGGCGGTATTCAACAGGGCTGAGCCCGAACAGGGCGCGGAAGCGCCGGGCGAACTGGCTGGGGTTGGCGAAGCCGGCCTGGGCGGCGACCTCGCCCACCGGCTCGCCGCCGTGCACCAGGCGCTGGGCGGCGGTGCGCAGGCGCTGATCCGCCAGCCAGCGACGGGCCGAGCAGCCGAAGGCGCGGCGGAAGGCACGGGCGAAGCTCACCGACGACATCCCCACCGCCTCCGCCAGTTCGGCCGGGCGCAGGCCGACGTCGAGCCGTTCCTGCACGGTCTGGGCCAGGCGTCGGCGCACCGCCGGCCCGAAGGCGCCGCCCGCGGGCCCCGGCGCGTCCCACGACGAGGCGAACAGCACCAGCAGGGCGCGCAGCCGCTGGGCGAGCGCGGGGTGGTCGAGGCGCAGGTCGTCGCACAGCTGCTCGAACAGCGGTTCGAGCGCACGGGCGTCGCTGCGCGCGCGGGTGGCGCCGCAGACCAGGCTGCGCCGCTCCTGGTCGAGCAGGCGGAAGCGCCAGAAGTAGAAGCGCCCGGGCTGGAGCAGCAGGCGGTGGCGGGCCCCGGGCGGGAGCCAGAAGCAGGCTCCGGCGCCGAGTTCGTGGATGCGGCCGGATTCGTCGGTCAGCTGGCAGGACCCGCGCACCAGGAAGTAGACCAGGTGCCAGGACAGGGTGCGCCAGCCGGTGTCCCACGGACCTTCGGTCTCCCAGAAGGCCGGGCGTTCCGCCACCACCTCGAGGGTGGCGGCATGGGCGGCGGCGGCGAGCCAGGCCGGCAGATCGACCCGCTCCAGCAGCGGCGGCTGCTCCGGCAGGCGGTCGATCCGGGATCGGTGGACGACGGTTCGCGGTCCGGCGGTGGCCATGGCCGCAGGTTAGGATGGCCCAGGCCGCCGGTCAAAGGCGGTCAGTCGCCGATCAAAGCCGGGCCCGGCGCCCTCCGCCATCCGGCTATGATCGCCCCCAGCACCCACCGGAGCACCCATGCCCATCACCCGCACCGCCACCAGCTACTACGGCCTGACCTATGTCGAGCACGCCGAGCGCGACTTCCGCGAGATGATCGACCACGGCTGCACCACGGTGATCCTGGCGGTGACCGAGTTCGACGTCGACTTCTGGTACCCCAACATCCCGCGCATCGTCGAGGCGGCCAAGAAGCTGGGCCTGCACGTGCTGATCGACCCCTGGGGCATCGGCAAGTACTTCGGTGGCGAGCAGGTCAGCCTGTTCCTGCAGAACAACACCGAGAACCGCCAGGTCTCGGCCTTCACCGGCGAGAAGCTCAACGCCGCCTGCTTCAACACCCCGTCCTTCCGCGACTACTTCCGCCGCACCTGCCTCAAGCTGGCCAAGTGCGGGGCCGACGGCTTCTTCTGGGACGAGCCGCACTACGCCCTGCCCAAGGCCTACGCCTCGATCACCGGCGGCGCCGGCGAGGACTGGGCCTGCCGCTGCCCGGTGTGCCAGCGTGAGTTCGAGCGCTATTTCGGCTACCCGATGCCCAAGCTGATGACCGACGACGTGAAGGTCTTCCGCTGGCGCGAGGCGATGAAGGTGCTCGAGGACACCAGCCGGGCGATCAAGGAGCTGGACCGCAAGCAGGAGATCACCTGCTGCGTCCACGCCACCATCAACAGCTACTACGTGTGCGAGCAGCGCGGCTACGACGACTGGGACGCGGTGGCGGCCTGCCCGTGGTTCGACGTGTTCTCGACCACCATCATCAACTGGGACCTGCCGATGGCGTTCTTCGAATCGATCACCCGGCGCACGGTCGAGGCGGCGCGCAAGCACGGCAAGCAGTCCGAACGCTGGCTGATGGGCTACTACAAGCAGCCGCAGGACTTCGCCCAGATCGACCAGGTGGTCGACCTCTACCAGCGCCTGGGCGTCGACCGCATCGCCTCGTGGACCTACCGCGGCGGCTACGGCACCAGCGTCGGCGCCCCCGACGCGCTCAAGCTGTGGGACGGCATCGGCGCCAGCTACCGCCGGGTCCTCGGACGCTGAACCAGGAAATCACCATGAATCCCAAGTCCAAGTCCAAGCCCCAGCCCCTCGACGACCTCGGCTACCTGGCCAAGGCCATGGCCCTGCTCGAGCGCGTGCGCACCGAGCAGGCCGACGCCATCCGCGCCGCCGCCACCATCATGGCCGACGCCATCGCCGACGACCGCCTGATCCACGTCTACGGCGGCGGCGGCCACACCACCCTGGTGATGGGCGAGATGTTCTTCCGCGCCGGCGGCCTGTCGAACATCGACCCGGTGATGGAGACCGGCATCTCGGTGTTCAACCAGGCGCTGAAGTACCTGGAACTGGAGCGCTGCGTGAACTTCGGCACCGCGGTGGTGCGCTACTACGAGATCAAGCCCGGCGATCCCTTCATCATCTTCCACAACATCGGCATCAACGCCGCGACCATCGACGCCGCCAACGAGGCCAAGCGCAAGGGCGCGCGCATCATCGCCGTCTCCAGCAGCTGCTGGCAGGACGAGATGCCCGCCGGGCACTTCATCCGCCATCCCTCCAAGGCCAACCTCTTCGACCTCGCCGAGGTCTGCATCGACGACTACAACCCGGTCGGTGATGCGGTGGTGAACGTCCCCGGCCTGGCCACCCCCATCGCCCCGGTGTCGAACCTGGTCGACTTCGCCATCGCCCACTGGCTCGAGATCGAATGCATCCGCCAGTGCGTGGCGCGCGGCATCGTGCCGCCGGTGTGGAACTCGGCCAACGCCCCCGGCGGTGACGAGAAGAACGCCGCCCTGCTCGCCAAGTACCGTCCGCGGATCAAGAGCCTGTGAGCACCGCCATGCAACCCGCCGCCTCCCCGCTCGCTCCCAATCCGGCCCCGGCCGCCGCCCCGGCGCCGATCGCCGACCGCGACGCCGCCCTGCGCCGGCTGCTCGACAAGTACCGCATCGCCGGCGAGGGCCGCATCGTCGCCGATGGCGACGGCTGGGCCCTGGCCACCCCCGCCGGGCACCGTGCCCTGCTGCCCTGGCGCTGCGAACGGCGCTTCGTCGAGCTGCGCCGGCTGGTCGAGTCGCGCACCCTCGAGGACGTCTCGACCCTGCGCTTCGCCGCCCTCGACCACGCCGGCCTCCGCAGCCTGCGTGCCCAGATGCTGCGCGAGCTCGACCTGTGCGCCTTCGTGGCGGGGGCCGAGGTGGCGAGCGTGTTCGCGGTGTGCGACCGCGACCGCGCCGCCAACGTGGTGGCGGCGCTCGCCAACGGCGTGCGCGCCAGCGTCGAGTGCTCGGTGCTGCTGCCGGCCGGCAACCGCCCGGTCGACCGCCACGAGATCATCGCCCGGCGCGGGGTGGGGTCCGACCGGGTGGTCGACACCCAGGTGCCGCAGGCCTCGATCTACGCCTTCGGCGCCGGCGGCGAACGCCGCTTCACCGACACCGACGCCGAACTGTACGGCCTGGGCGAGGACGACGTGGCGCTGGTGCGCGCGGCGATGGCGGTGCTCCAGGGCGCCCCGGTGGCCGCCGGCTGGGACGAGCGCCGCCGGCGCCTCGACGCCCAGGTGTCGGCGGTGTTTGCCTCCGACCAGACCCGTTCCCGCGTGCAGGTGTGAACCCCATGAAACCCCTCAAGACCGCCATCCTCTCGCTCACCCACGGGCACACCCGCAAGTACTACCAGACGCTCAAGGAGAACCCCAAGCTGGAATGGGTCGCGGCCCAGGCCGACAACCCCCAGGTGAAGGCGATCTTCGCCGCCAGCCCGTTCAGCGCCGGGGTGCCCTGCTACGACACCGCCGAGGCGCTGTTCGCCGCCCACCCCGACCTGGAGGCGGTGGTGCTGGCCTCGGACAACGCCAGCCACTGCCGCCAGGTCGAGGAATGCGCCCGCCGCGGCCTGCACATCCTCTCGATGAAGATCCCCACCTTCGACATGGCGGAGTACGACCGCATGATCGCGGCGGTCGAGAAGGCCGGGGTGGTGTGCCAGATCGAGCTGGAGCTGCACCACAACCCGGTGGTGCACCGCCTCAAGCGCCTGGTGGCCGAGGGCGCGGTCGGGCGCATCCGCTCGATCCAGGCCACCAACATCACCCTCTCGCCGGTGTGG
>JAKLKR010000010.1 GCA_023150565.1 Planctomycetota bacterium | reverse complement strand
CACCGGATCGGCCGGCAGCAGCGGGTTGAGCACCTCGTCGCGCCAGGCGTCGAGCCCCAGATAGAGGCTGCGCACGGTCAGCCCGTGGGCCTTGAGCAGCACCCAGGCCTGGGCGGCGTGGATGCCGCCGTCGCTGTAGATCAGGTAGTTCTCGTCGCGCCGCCACTGCGCGGGGGCGAGCCGGGCGAGCGGGCGGTTCTCGGCCCCGGGGATGTGGTAGGCGGCGAATTTCGCCGGTTCGCGCAGGTCGATCAGGCGGAAGGTGTTGTCGCCGGCGATCAGGCGTTCGGCCAGCTCGCTGGCCAGGAGGTGGTCGGCCTTGCCTTCGACCAGACGCGCCAGCTCGTCGCTGCGCAGCGTCACCACCGGGCTGCGGTAGGGGTCGCCGCCGACCGCGGCCACCCCGCCCAGCAGCACCAGGCCGCCCACCACCGAGCGCGCCGGGGTCAGCCCGCGCCCGCCCAGCAGCGGGCGCGAGTCGCGGCTGGCGCCGGTGGCCTTCATCTCGCCCCATTCGGCGGCCACGAACATGCCGGCCGCCATCAGGCACACCCCCAGCACCAGCATCCCGTAGGGGATGTGGAAGAAGGCCGGCAGGGTCACCGCACCCATGCTGGCGGACTCCGCCAGCGGCTGCACCAGCGGCCAGGCGAAGCCGACCACGAACATGCCGGCGAACAGCCCGCCGACGTAGGTCATGGCGTCGATGCGGCCGGTCGCCGCCCCCACCACCGAGGTGCCCGGGCAGTAGCCGCCGATGACGAAGCCCACCCCCAGCAGCAGGCCGCCGGCGAGGTTGGCCGCCAGGCGGGTCTCCTTGAGGCTGACCAGCGCGAGGTCGACCGCCCCCAGCTGGGCGAGCAGGGTCAGCCCCACCATCGCGGTGACGATCGCGGTGAACATCACCTTGAGCACCGCCATGTCGCTGAAGTAGAACTGGCTGGCGAGCTTGCGGCTGCTGCCGAAGCCGGCGCGCTCGAGGAAGAAGCCGAAGCCGCCGCCGATGAGGAAGGCGGCGAGCAGGCCGGTGTGCTCCGAGAAGGCGCCCAGCTTGTAGAACGGTGCGTCCATGGGGTTCCTTTCAGGTCCACTGCCTGCGCAGGAACCAGGCGAGGGCGTAGCCGCCGCCGAAGACGCTGAACATGAACACCCAGCTGCCGAGGTTGAGCAGGGCGCCGCCGGTCAGGGCCTGGCCGCTGGTGCAGCCGCCGCCGATGCGCGCCCCCACCGCCATCACCACGCCGCCGGCGAAGGCCAGCAGCAGGCGTTTTCCCCGGGTCCAGCGCGGGCCGTGCTCGACGGTCAGGCGGGCGCGGTTGGCGAGCAGGCCCGAGACCAGCCCGCCGGCGACCGCGCCCAGCAGCTCCCAGGTCAGCCAGTCCCGCAGCGGGTTGCCGGCGTACTCGGCGAAGTAGCCGTTGCCGGCGGCGTAGTCCGGCGCCGCCGCCGCCACGCAGCTGGCGGCGCAGACCGAGAACGCGCTCGACGCCCCCAGGCCCCAGCCCATCACCACGAAGCTGGCGAGCAGCACCAGCCCGAGGCCGAACCCGGCCAGGTAGGGGTTCATATACGGTCGCGGTGGATGCGCGTCGGGGTCGGACATGGAAGGCTCCGGAATGGGGATCAGGACCAGCGGCTGGCCTGGCCGGCTTCGACCAGGATCCAGCGCAGGACGAAGCCGCCGATCAGCACCAGCACCGCCGGCACCGCGCTGTGGCGGATGCGTCCGGCGAGCTCGAGGAACTGCAGCAGCAGGGGGACGAGGATGCCGGCGAGGATGACCAGGCCCCAGAAGGGCGCGGTCCAGGGTCCGCCCAGCAGCAGCGCGGCGGCCTGCTGGTGCACCCCGGTGGCGGTGAGCAGGCCGAGCAGCCAGAGGGCGATGATCGCCAGCTCGATGGTCAGGAAGGAGGCGTCGGCGCGCACCATCACGTGCTTGCAGTGCGCGGGATCCATCAGGCGGAACACCCCCGCCAGGGCCACGTCGGCGAAGGGTGCGCCGGTGCCGCTGCGGCTGACCATCGCCAGCAGGTGCATCAGCGCGGCGGCGGTGGACAGGCCGCTGAACAGGAACAGCGGGCCGAGCACCGCGCTGTTCCACAGCGGGCGCGCCCCGAAGGCGCCGAGCAGGATGCCGGTGTAGATGCCGAGGGCGATGCCGCCGCCGAGGTTGGCCAGCCCGAGGACCTGCACCAGGCGCGGGCGCTGGTGCAGCCACTCCGACCAGCTGCGCACCAGTGCGAGCAGGCGCTGGCCGAAGGGCACCCGTTCGGGCGGGTGGAGGATGGCGGCGCCGATCAGCGCCGGGTAGACCAGCAGCAGGATCCACGATCCCCACGACATCGGCGAGGCGGGCTGGAAGGTGAGGTAGAGCCGCCACACCAGCGGCTTGTTGGCGAGGTCGAGGAACAGCGCGTTCATGCCCAGCGAGAGCAGGATCACCCCGAGCATGGGCGCGTAGGGGTACGAGACCTTCTCCTGCTGGCGGCCGGCCTTGAGGATGTGGTAGCCGGCCAGCACCATCAGCCCGGCCACCAGCCCGCCCAGGAAGAGGTAGACCGGGATCTCCCAGCCCCAGGCGTGGAGCACGGGGTCGATGCCGGGGTTGTGTCGCGTCGAGGTGATCTCGTCCATGGCTCGCTCAGGCGCTCAGGTGAGGTAGATCACGCGCGGCCCGGTCCCGGCGGCCGGCAGCAGCTCGTGGTGGCGGCGCGAGCGCAGCAGCCGCGCCACCCCGCTCTCGGGATCGTCGAGGTCGCCGAAGTGCATGCAGCGGGTCGGGCACACCGACACGCAGGCGGGCAGCTGCCCGTGTTCGACGCGGTGGACGCAGAAGGTGCACTTGTCGACGTGGCCCTGGGGATGCACGAAGCGCGCGTCGTAGGGGCAGGAGGCGATGCAGGCCTTGCAGCCGATGCACTTCTGCTTGTCCACCAGCACCACTGCGCCGGGCTGGTGCACATGGCTGGCGCCGGTCGGGCAGCAGCCCACGCAGGGCGGGTGGTCGCAGTGGTTGCAGCGCTCGGAGCGGATCTCGAGTCGGGCGCTGGGGAAGGCCCCTGCCACCTGCTCGGTGATCCAGTCGCGGCAGAAGCCCTCGGGGACGTCGTTCTCGGTCTTGCACGCCACCACGCAGTCGGCGCAGCCGACGCACAGGGTGGTGTCGATGACCATCGCCAGGCGTGCCATCAGACCGCCTCCAGGGTGACGAAGTTGTTGCCCAGGGCGGTGCCGCCCATGAGCGGATCGGTCTGGTAGCGGGTGAGGATCTGGGCGTCGCTGGCGCCCTTGCGGTAGGCCCGCTTCAATCCCTTGGCGGTGTGGCCGAAGCCGTGCACCAGGTAGACGCAGTCGGGACGGATGCGCTCGGTGGCCTTGACCGGCAGGGCGTCGCTCAGCACCCCGTCCTGGTTGCGCAGGCGCACCCGGTCGCCCGATTTCAGCCCCAGCCGGCGGGCCTCGACCGCGTTCAGCCACAGGGCGTTCTCGGGCATCACCTCGTGCAGCAGGGGGTTGGTCTGGGTGCGGCTGAAGGAATGCATCGGCGCGCGGCCGAACAGCACCCGGTAGCTGCCGGGCGGGTTGGGCTGCGGCGGCTCGTATTCCGGCACCGGGGCGAAGCCCTTGTCGGCGAGCTGCTGCGACCAGAACTCGATCCTGCCGCTCGGGGTGGCGAATTCGGCCGGGGCGCCCTGTTCGAAGTACAGCGGCTGCGGCTGGCCGCGGATGATGCCGTCGCGCTTCAGCCGCTCCCAGTCGTAGCCGCCAAGTTCACAGCGTTTTGCCAGGTACTGCTCGATGTCGCTCCACGGGTACCAGGCGCCCAGGCCGAGCTTGAGCGCCAGCTCGCGCGCGATCCACCAGTTCGGCTTCTGGTCGTCGGGCGGCGGCACCACCGGCTGGCGCAGGGCGAGGAAGGGCTCGCGGAACAGCTCGGGGTTGAGCTCGTCGTGGCGCTCCAGGTAGGTGCATTCCGGCAGCACCACGTCGGCCCAGCCGGCGGTCTCGCTGGGGATCACGTCGCATACCGCGAGCAGGTCGAGCTGCTGGATCGCCTGGATGGTCTCGGCCTCGTTGGGCAGGGCGTGCAGCAGGTTGGTGGCGTACACCAGCCATCCCTTCACCGGGTAGGGGTTGCCGGTGAGGGTGGCGGAGCGGATGCCGGTGGTGATCGACTCGTGGGCGAAGGGGTGGCGCTTGCCGGGATTGTCGGCCTTGGGCTTCCCCGGCTTGGGGTAGGCGGGGTAGGGGTAGGCGGGCAGCTCCATCGCCGAGGGCTGGTAGAAGCCGCCCTGGCGCCCCCACGAGCCGAGCAGGGCGTTGAGCAGGGCGATGGCGCGCGAGCGCTGGGCGTCGCTGCCGTACCAGTTGCTGTGCCGGCCGGGGTGGACCAGGGTGGCGGGGCGGAAGCGCGCCATGGCGCGCGCGGTCTCGCGGATCACCTCCGGCTGGATGCCGGTGAGCGGCCCCGCCCATTCCGGGGTCTTGTCGGCGATGGCGGCGGCGAACTGGGCGAAGCCGTGGCCGTACTTCGCCACATAGGCGGTGTCGTACAGCTGCTCGGCCACCAGCACCTGCATCCACGCCAGCACCAGCGCGGTGTCGCTGCCGGGGCGCACCGGCAGCCACCACTTGGCCTTTGCTGCGGCGGTGGACTGGCGCGGATCGGCGACGATCAGGGTGCAGCCGGCGGCCATCGCCTGGGCGAACTCCTGCACCTGGGTGTTGTGCATGTTCTCGCCCAGGTGCGAGCCGATCAGCACCAGGCAGCGGGCGTTGGCGATGTCGGTGCGCTCGGGCGAGCCGGGGTCGTCGCCGAAGGTCAGGCGGAAGCCCACGTCGCGCGGCCCGCGGCACTGGGCGAAGCTGGGTGCGGCCAGGTTGGGCGAGCCGAAGGCCTTGAGGGTGTGCTTGAAGAAGGTCCCGCCGATGCCGTGCGAGAACAGGGCGACCGCCTCCGGGCCGTGCTTGGCCTTGATCGCCTGCATCTTCTCGGCCACGTGGCCGAGGGCGTCATCCCACGACACCGCGTTCCATTCCTCGCCGCCGCGCACCCTGGCGCGCAGCAGCGGCCGGGTCAGGCGGTCGGGATCGCGGCTGGCGCCGATGCCGCCGGTGCCGCGCGGGCACAGCCGGCCGCGGCAGAGCGGGTCGAGGGGATTGCCCTCGATCTTCCACAGGGCGCCATCGCGCACGCTGGCGATCGCCCCGCACTTCCAGAAGCAGATGTCGCAGAAGGTCGGCACGGTTTGCACCGCGCCTGCGGCGGCCGGTTCGCCGGCGCCCAGGCGCGCCTGCGGCGCTCCCAGCCCGGCGGCGGCGAGGGCGGCGGCCGAGATCTTGAGGAACGAGCGGCGCGGGACTGCCAGGCTCATGGGGCGTTCCCGGTCGGGGCGGGGCAGCCGGTGAAATGGCTGCGGATGCAGCCGCAGATGCTCTCCAGGGCCGGGGTCGCGGCGCGGTAGAGCATGCGTTTGCCCTCGCGCCGGCAGGCGAGCATGCCGCGGGCCTGCAGCAGCCCGAGATGGCGGCTGACGGTCGGCTGCGACAGGCGCAGGCGCTCGGCCATGGCTCCCACCGGCAGTTCCTCCTGCAGCAGCAGGGCCACCAGGCGCAGGCGGGCAGGATGGGCGAGGGCGCGCATGCAGCCGCTCACCCGCGCCAGGTCGACGCCGGGGAAGGGGTCGAAGGTCGCGGCCGGGGAACGGGGCTTCGTCGCCATGTCCTTCCATATATGCATGTCTCTATATATGTAAATAGACAGAGACGATGATGGGTGGCCCCAGCAGGGCGGCGGCGGGGCCCGTGGCCAGGGTCGCGGAATGCCAATGGGGCCATGTGGACAACGATCCCCGCCCCGGTGAGGTAGGCCCCCGTCGGGGTTCCCATGGCCGCCTCCATCCCTCCTGCGTCGGATCCCGTCACCGCCAAGCTGCTGGCGAGCCGCAAGGAGCTGCTCGACCTGTCCCTGCGCAATCCGCTGCTCAACTACCGCGGCAGCGCCCGGCGCGGGGTCGAGATCACCGGCGAGGACGCCCGCCAGGTGTTCGCCTGGCTGGTGGAGCAGGGCAGGCCGATGCGCTTCCATGCCACCCGGCCCGGCACCCGGGCGGCCATCGCGCCGGCGGAGGCGGAGCCGGGAGCGGGGGATCCCGCCACCCGGCGCGGCCGGCGTGGCAGCCGGGCCAGCCTGATGCCGGACCAGGAGGGCGAACCGGCCGCCGAGCCGGCCGAGGGCCAGCCCGATGGCCGGGACAACAGCCTGGCCACCCCGTACACCCGCGAGGTGCTCGACACCCGGCTGCTGGCGACCTGGTCGGACGCCTGGCTGGGCCTGCAGGAGCGCGGCTGCAACACCCTCTACCTGGCCCTGGGCATGCTGCGCTGGCGCGAGGCCCCGGACGCCGAGGAGGACCGTTTCGCGCCCCTGGTGCTGGTGCCGGTCCGCCTGGAGCGGCGCAGCGCCCGCAGCGCCTGGAGCCTGGCCCTGGGCGACGAGGACCCCGGTGCCAACATCAGCCTGATGGAGAAGCTGCGCGAGCTGTCCATCCGCGCGCCGGAAGCGGTGGCGCTGGAGACCGCCGCCGATTGCGACGCCTACCTGGCGCAGTGGGCGGAGGCGGTGGCCGGCCAGGCGGGATGGGCGGTGGAGCGGGGGCGGATCGGTCTCGGGTTCTTCTCCTTCGCGCGCTTCCTGATGTGGCGCGACCTCGACCCGGCCCAGTGGCCGCCCCAGCTGGTCCCCGGTGAGCACCGCCTGCTGCGCGGCCTGTTCGCCGACGGCTTCCGCGATGCGGCGCGCAGCGAGCCGATCGCCGATCTGGACTGCCAGCGGCCGCCCGGCGAGGCGATGGAGCTGCTCGACTGCGACAGCTCGCAGGCCATCGCCATCGCCCGGGCGGGGCAGGGCTGCAACCTGGTGATCCACGGGCCGCCCGGCACCGGCAAGAGCCAGACCATCGCCAACCTGCTGGCCGACGCGGTGGCGCGCGGGCAGCGGGTGCTGTTCGTGGCCGAGAAGCTCGCCGCCCTCGAGGTGGTGAAGCGGCGGCTGGACCAGGTCGGGCTGGGCGCCCTGTGCCTGGAACTGCACTCCGACAAGGCCAACAAGAAGGCGGTGATCGAGGACCTGCGCGCGACCCTCCAGCTCGGCCGGCCGCTGCCCGCCGGCGAGGAGGCCGAGGTGGCCGCCCTGCCCGGCTACCGCGACCAGCTCAACCGCTACGCCGCGGCCTGCTCGACCGCGGTCGCGCCCACCGACCTCACCCCGGTGCAGGCGGTGGGCGAGCTCGAGCGCCTGCGCGCCGCCACCGCCGCCTGCCCGTCCCTGCCCACCGCGCCCTGGGCGGCCCTCGACCCCGCGCGCTTCCGCCAGCATCGCGATGCCGTCACCACCCTGGCCAGGCACATCGCCGAGCTGGGATGCCCAGCGGCCCACGCCTTCCATGACTGCGTGCCCGCCGCGCTGCAGCCCAGCGGCGAGCAGGCCATCGCGGAGGCGATCGCCGCCGCGGCGGCCGCCACCGCCGCGCTCGCCGACGGATCGGCCGGGCTGGCCGCCCTGCTGGGGATCCCCGCCGGCGCCACCGGCGACGAGGTCCAGGCCCACCTCGCCATCGCCGTCCAGGCCTCGGCCGCCCCGGACCTGACCGGCGTGCCCGCGGTCGGCGCCGGCTGGGATGCGCCCGCGGCCGTCGCCGAGGTGCCCCGCATCCTGGCCGCGGGCGCCACCTGGACCTCGACCAGGCAGGCCTGGGCCGCGACCCTGCGCGAGGAGGCCTGGACCACCGACGTCCGCGCCGCGCGCGCCGACATCGCCCTGGCGGGCGGCTCGTGGTGGTCCCGGCTGTTCTCCGGCCGCTACCGCGCCGCGCGCCGCCTGCTGGCGACGGTGGCGCAGACGCCGCCGATCACCGATCCGGTGCGCCTGCTCGCCGCCTGCGACGCCATCCTCGCGGTGCAGGAGGCGGCGAGCGTCCTGGAGCGGGGGCGGCCGCTGATGGAATCCCTGCTCGGCACCCGCTGGCAGGGCAGCGCGACCGCGTGGCCGGTGGCGCAGGCGATCGCCTCCTGGGCCGCCGGGTGGCGGCGGACGACCGGCGCCCGGCCCAGGGCCGAGGCGCTGGCGCGCTGGGTGGTCGGCCCCTGGGACCGGCTGCAGGTCGAGGAGCGGTCCCGCCTGGTCCACGCCCAGCTCGCCGCCTGCCGCGCCGCCTGGGTGGCGCTCGGCGGCCTGCTCGGCCACCCCTGTGCCGATCCCGCCATTATGGCGACCGAGAGCCTGGCCGGACTCGCCGAACGCGCCCGGCGCTGGGCGGACGCGCTGCCGTCCCTGCCGGCCTGGGCCGCCTACTGCCAACCCGCTCAGGCCCTGCGCGCTGCCGGTTTCCACGACCTGGCCGGGCACGCGCACCGCGGATCCATCCCCGCCGACCGCCTGGTGGCGGTGTGCGAACGCGCCTGGGCGCTGGTGGCGCTGGAGCGGGCGCAGGCGGAACGGCCGGCCCTGCGCACCTTCGAGGCCCATGCCCACGCCCAGGTGACGGAACGGTTCCGCGCCGCCGACCAGGCGGTGTTCGCGGTCAACCGCACCCGGCTGGCCATGCGCCACTGGGAAGCTCTCCCCGGCGAGGCCGGCTTCGGCCAGGTGGGGGTGCTGCGGCGGGAATGCGCCAAGAAGTCCCGCCACCTGCCCCTGCGCCAGCTGATGGTCCAGGCCGGCCAGGCGGTGCAGGCGGCCAAGCCCATCTTCATGATGTCGCCGCTGTCGGTGGCCGCCTTCCTGCCCCCGGGCACGGTGGCGTTCGACCTGGTCATCTTCGACGAGGCCAGCCAGGTGCGGCCGGTGGACGCCCTGGGGGCGATCCTGCGCGCGCGCCAGGTGGTGGTGGTGGGCGACGAGCAGCAGATGCCGCCGACCAGCTTCTTCGACCGCTTGGTCGAGGGCGACGCCGGCCCCGACGAGGACGACGCGGTGGCGAGCGAGACCGCCGACATGCAGTCGGTGCTCGGCCTCTGCCTGGGCAAGGGCATGCACCAGGAGATGCTGCGCTGGCACTACCGCAGCCGGCACGATTCCCTGATCGCGCTCAGCAACCGCGAATTCTACCGCAACGACCTGGTGGTGTTCCCCAGCCCCCGCCGCACCGCCGCCGACCAGGGCCTGGTCCTGAGCCACCTGCCTGCCACCGCCTATGAGCGCGGCGCTTCGCGCACCAATCCGCTGGAGGCGGATGCGGTGGTCGCCGCCGCGGTCGAGCATCTGCGCGCCCACCCGCAGCAGTCCCTGGGCGTGGTGGCGTTCTCGGTCGCCCAGCGCACCGCGATCGAGGACCGCATCGAGCGCCTGTGCCGCAGCGACCCCAGCGTCGAGGCGCTGCTCAAGGAGGCGCGGCCGGACGAGCCGTTCTTCGTCAAGAACCTGGAGAACGTCCAGGGCGACGAACGCGACGCCATCTTCATCAGCGTGGGCTACGGCAAGGACGCCGCCGGGCACCTGACCATGAACTTCGGGCCGCTCGGCCAGCAGGGGGGCGAACGGCGGCTGAACGTGCTGATCACCCGCGCCCGGGTGTGCTGCCGGGTGTTCACCAACCTGCGCCACGAGGACCTCGACCTGCGCCGCGCCGGCGGGCGCGGCATCCAGGTGTTCCGGCAGTTCCTGCAGTTCGCCGCCAGCGGCAGCCTGGAACCTGCCGCCCCCGCCGGCGCCGACCCTGATTCGCCCTTCGAGGAGGCGGTGTGCGCCGAGCTGCGCCGCCGCGGCCATGCGGTGGAGGCCCAGGTCGGCTGCAGCGGCTACCGCATCGACCTGGCGGTGGCCGACCCGGCCGCCCCCGGGTCCTTCCTGCTCGGGATCGCATGCGACGGCGCCCGGTACCATGGCGCGCGCTGGGCGCGCGACCGCGACCGCCTGCGCGACGGGGTGCTGCGCTCGCTCGGCTGGCGCATCCACCGCATCTGGTCGACCGACTGGTACCGGCGGCGGGACGACGCCCTGCGCCGCCTGGAGCAGGCCATCGCCGAGGCCAAGGCCGGCATTGCGCCACCGCCCATCCCGTCACGGGGCCCGGCGGTGGTGCGGCGGGACCCGCAGCAGCAGCCGGCGGCGCGCGGGGGGATCACCGCCTACCGGCCGGCGCGCCTGGCGGCCGGGCTGGGCGACCAGCACCTCGCCGAGGTGGACAGCGCCGCCCTGGGCCGCGCCCTGGCCGCGGTGGTGGCCGAGGAGAGCCCGATGCACCTCGAGGACCTGCGCCGCCGGGTGCTGGAGGCGATCGAGGGCCGGCCGGGATCCCGCCGCCTCGCCGCCATCGACGGTGGGGTGGCGGCGGCCGAGCGCCAGCGCCTGCTGCGCCGCGAGGGGGACTTCCTGTGGCGGGCGGCGGAGCATGCGGTGGCGCCGCGGGACCGCTCCGACCTGCCCGAACCGGCCCGCTCGCCGCACCTGGTCCATCCACGCGAATGGCAGGCGGCGGTGCTGGCGGTGGTGCGGGAGGGCTGCGGCTGCTCCAGCCGCGAGGAGGCGATCAGCCAGGCCGTGCTCGCCCTGGGGGTGAAGCGGAATGACGAGGCGGCGGCAGCGGCGGCGCTGGCTGTCGGCGCCCTGATCGACGATGGTTCCCTGGTCGAGGGCGCGGGCGGGATGATCTCCGGCGCACGGTCGTAGCCCTTGGCAGGAGGGCGGCCGGCCTCACCTGAGCAGGCTCAACACCGCCTGACTCGACTGGTTGGCCTGGGCCAGCATCGCCGTCCCCGTCTGCTGCAGGATCTGGCCGCGCGTCAGGCCCGCCGTCTCCGAGGCGAAATCGGTGTCCATGATGCGCGATCGGGCCGCGGTCAGGTTGGTGCTCATGGACATGAGGCTGTCCATGCCGGTCGCGAACACCTTGTTCTGCAGGGTGCCGAGCGCATTGCGTTGCTTGTCGACGGTGGCGATGGCGGCATCCAGCGTCTTGACCGCATCCGTGCCCGCCTGGGAGGAATCCAGGGTGATGCCGGACAGCCCGAGCCCGGCGCTGTCGAACCCCGCGGGGTCGCCCGAATCGGCGCTGGAGATGGTGATCGAGGCCTTCTGGCCAAATGCGCTGACCGGGATCTGGTAGTCCTTCAGCGAGCCGTCGAGCAGGTTCGTCCCGTCGAAGGTGGTGGTGGCGGCGATGCGATCGATCTCGCTGCCCAGGTCCTTCATCTCCTTGTCGAGGCCCTGGAACTGGTCGGCGCTGAGGGAGCCATTGGCCGCCTGCACCGCGAGTTCGCGCTGGCGCATCAGCGCGGTGGTGATCTCGCTCAGGCCGCCATCGGCCGTCTGGACCATGCCCATGCCTTGTTCGATGCCGCGGGCGGCCTGGTCGAGTCCGCGGATCTGCGCGCTCATGCGCGTGGAGATGGACAGTCCGGCGCTGTCGTCAGCGGCGCTGTTGATGCGCAGTCCGCTCGACAACCGGGACATGGTGGCCTGGAGCCTGGCCTGCGACGCAACCTGCCGCTCCATCAATGATTGCATCGACTGCTCGATGGACGTGTTGATCGTGAGGGCCATAGGGGTCTCCCGGGGCATGGGCAGGAGGGATGCTACTAGCAGCACTCTATCATGAATTTCCGTCTAGGGGAAGCACCCATCAGGAGGCTGTCCGGTGACCGCCGCCCCCCGGCTCAGGCGGCGGCCACGATCCGCCCCGCCACCTGCTCGCCGAGCGCGCGCGCGGTGGTCCACTTGCCGCCGAACACGCTGACCAGGCGGCCGCGGGTCTCGATGGCGTATTCACGGCTGGCGCGGCTGGGGTCGTCGGCCGAGCGCAGCAGCGGACGCAGGCCGGCGAACGACGAGCTGATGTCGCGTACGGTGGCGGGGGTGCGCATCAGGCGGTTATGGAAGGCGAGGATGTAGTCGCGCTCCTCGTCGCTGCACACCGGGGTGGCGTCGAGGCCCTGGCGCACCTCGGTGGTGCCGACCAGGGTGCGGCCCTTCCATGGCAGCGCGAAGGCGATGCGGCGCTCGTCGCGGATCTCGCCCAGCACCCCGGCCGGGCAGGGGCGGTCGAGCACCAGGTGGCTGCCGCGCACCAGGTCGAGGGTGTAGCGGCTGGCGATGCCGCTGGCGTCGAGCAGGGCGCGCGCCCACGGCCCGGCCACGTTCACCACCCGGTCGTGGGCCAGGCGCTGGCCGCCCACCCACACCCCGCCGTCCTGGTCGACGCGCTCGACCGCGGCGTCCTCGTGCAGGCGCGCGCCCATGCCGCGCACCTGCTCGGCCGCCCACAGGCCGAGGGCGTGGTCGTCCATCTGGCCGTCCCAGAAGGTGAAGCCGCCGCGCAGGCCCTCCGGCTGGAGATCGGGCTGCAGGCGCAGCAGGGCGTCGCGGTCGTGCCAGCGGGTGGGCCCGAGCCTGCGCTTGCCGGCCAGCAGGTCGTACATCCCCAGCCCGATGCGCACCATCCACGGCGGCCGCCGCGACCAGGTGCGGGGCCTGGCCGATCCACCAGGCGCGCTCCAGCAGGCCCTCGCGCACCAGGCGGAACGCCGCGCTCTCGAGGTAGCGCAGCCCGCCGTGCAGCAGCTTGGTCGAGGTGGCGCTGGTCTGGGCCATGAGCTTGCCGCGCTCATAGAGGTCGACCGTGTGCCCGGCCCTGGCCAGGGCCCAGGCGGTCATCACGCCGTTGATGCCGCCGCCCACCACCGCCACATGCAGCGGGGTTCCGGTGGCGTGCGCAGGAGGCTGGGTGCTCATGTCCACCACACTACCGGGGCCGCCCAGGGGGCGTGGAGGGGATCCGGTGGGGAAGCGCAACCTGCTGCCGGACAGCGGCTTGCTGGCCGGCCTTGTCGTCGCCGGCCGCCGACAGCGCGGGAACGTAAGCACCTGCGGCGACAACGCCTGGCAAGGGCGCGCCAGGCCGATGGCGGGCCCGGGCGGGGGATGCTATCCTGGCCCTGGTCCGCCGTCCGCAGTCCCCCACCGTCCGTGCAGGATCCCGCCATGAGCAAGCCCCTTCCCGTGTGCAACCAGGCCCACCTCGGCGCCGGCGTGCTCGAAGTCGAGAACACCCGCGAGGCGGTCGAGCTGGGCTGGTCGCTGGGCCTGATCCCCGAGATCGACGTCAACACCGCCGGCGACGGCACCCTGGTCTCGTTCCACGACAGCGACCTCGGGCGCATGGTCGCCGGCCTGCCGGCGGGCACCCGCGCCCGCACCATCCACGAACTGGGCTGGGAGGAGATCAGCCGGCTCGACGTCGGCGGGCCCGGGCGGCCGCGGCGCATCCCCGCCGCCGCCGAGATCCTCGGCCTGCTCGTCGGCCGGCCCGAGCGCCGCCTCTACCTCGACACCAAGCGCCTCGAACTGGCGCGCCTGGCCGAGCTGGTGCTGGGCCTGGGGGTCGCCGGCCAGGTCATCCTAGCCACCAACCGTGACGAGCGCATCGCCGAATGGCGCCGCCTGGTGCCGGGGGCCGAGACCCTGCGCTGGGTGTGGATGGATCCGCCGCCGCAGGGCTGGGAACGCGCCGAGGCCGTCATCCGCGCCCTCGCCGCCCAGGGCTTCCCCGGCATCACCCAGCTGCAGCTGCACATCCTGGTGGGCGCCGACGGCTCCCTGCATCCCGGGATCGGGGCGATCGCCGCCCTCGCGGCCGAGGTCCAGGGCCGCGGGGTGGTGTTCCAGGCCTTCCCCCACTGCAGCGATCCCGCCGTCTACGCCCTGCTCCACCACCATGGGGTGCGCTCCTTCACCACCGACCATCCGCACGAGTTCGCGCACGGCCTGCGCCTGGCGGGGGCGGCGTGAGCACGGATTTTGATGATCTGGTGCGCGACGCGCGCGACACCCGCCACCTCGCGGTGGAGGCCGGCGCGGTGGCCGCCACCGGCGCGGTGCTGGCCCGCCTGCTGCCCGGGCGCGAGGCCCAGGTGGTGGCCGATCCCGCCACCTGGGCGGCGGCCGGTCCCCAGGTCGAGGCCAGCCTGCGCCGGGCCGGGGTGGCGCTGCGCCCCTGCCGGGTGCTGACCGCGTCGCCCGCCCTGCACGCCGACTGGGAGCATGTCGAGGCCCTCGACGCCGCCTTCGCGGGCCACCAGGCCATCCCGGTGGCGGTGGGCGCCGGCACCATCAACGACCTGGTCAAGCTCGCCGCCCACCGCGCCGGGCGCCCGTACGTGGCGGTGGCCACCGCCGCCTCGATGGACGGCTATGCTGCCTACGGCGCCTCGATCACCCGCGACGGCAGCAAGCAGACCCAGCCCTGCCCGGCGCCGCTGGCGATCATCGCCGATCCCCCGCTGCTGGCCGCCGCCCCGCCGGCGCTGGCGGCGGCCGGCTACGGCGACCTGGTGGCCAAGGTGGTGGCGGGGGCCGACTGGATCCTGGCCGACGCCCTCGAGATCGAGGCCATCCATCCCGCCGCCTGGGAGCTGGCCCAGCCGCCGCTGCGCCGCTGCATCGCCGACCCCGGCGGGCTGGCGCGGCGCGACCCCGCGGTGTTCGCCGACCTGCTCACCGGCCTGGTGCGCACCGGGCTGGCGATGCAGGTGGCGCGATCGTCGCGCCCGGCCTCGGGCGCCGACCACCAGTTCAGCCACCTGTGGGACATGGAGGGGGGCGGGCACGCCGCCGCGCACGGCTTCAAGGTCGGCATCGGCACCCTGGCCTCGGCC
This sequence comes from Planctomycetota bacterium, assembly GCA_023150565.1. Taxonomy (GTDB): domain Bacteria; phylum Planctomycetota; class UBA11346; order UBA11346; family UBA11346; genus JAKLKR01. Next base: position 37,946 of record JAKLKR010000010.1, on the reverse strand, counting down.
GCGCTCTACGAGCAGCTGCTGGCCGAGGACATCGACGCCGCGGTGGCGGCGCGCGGCCCCTGGCCGGGCTGGGAGGAGATGGCGGAGCGCATCGCCGCCCTGCATCCCCAGCCCGCGATCCGCGCCGTCGCGCTCGAGGAGACCCGTGCCAAGCATCCCGGCGACGCCGAGCTGCGCCGGCGCCTGGCCCTGCTGCGCGAGCGCTGGCCGGCGCTGCGCGAACGCCTGGCCGCCCAGCTGCTGCCGGCGCGCACCCTGCGCACCATGCTCGCCGCCGCCGGGGCGCCGGTCGACCCGGCGCTGATCGGGGTCGCCCCCGCCCACCTGCGCGCCAGCCACGAGCGCGCGCGCACCATCCGCCGCCGCTACACCATCCTCGACCTGGCCGAGGAGCTGGGCACGGCCGGGCGCTGGCGCGAACGGCTGTTCGCCCCCGGCGGGTTCTGGGGCGGCCCGGCGGGGGTCAGCGCACGCTGAGGATCGCCTCCGCCAGCTCGACGAAGCCGCGGCCGCCGGGGCTGGCGGTGACGTAGGCGGGCGGGGCGGCGATGCGGTCGAGGTACGGCAGCACGTTGGCGACCCCCACCGCGAGCGGGAAGCGGGCGAACATCGGCGCGTCGTTGGGGCTGTCGCCGACGAACAGCGCCTGCGCGCGCACCGCGTCGAGGTCGGCGGCGAAGTGGTCGCGGAACAGCCGGCGGGTCATCGCCAGCTTGTCCCAGTCGCCGAACCAGCCGTTGACGTGGATCGAGCTGAGCTTGGCGGTGGCCCCGGCGGCGGCGAACAGCGCCAGCACCCGCTCGACCGCCGGCGGCGGCAGCGGCGCCACGTCCTCGGCCACGTCCACCGCCAGGTCGCATTCGCGGTAGCGCTGGTCCGACGCCAGGGCGGTGCCGGGGACCTCGGCGAGGATGGTGGCGGCGAGCGCGTCGAGCCGGCGGCGCGCCTCGCGGCGCGGACCCTCGTCCTGCCAGAAGCGCCGTTCGAGGGTGCGGGTGGGGCGGTGGTAGCGCATGTGGAAGGCGCCGTTCTCGCCCACCACCGCGCTCACCGGCCACAGGCGGGCGATGAGGTCGCACCAGCCGGCCGGGCGGCCGGTGATCGGCACCACCTCCAGCCCGGCGCCGCGCAGGCGCTCGAGCGCGGCATAGGCCCCGGCCTCCAGCCGGCCCTCGCTGGTGAGGGTGTCGTCGATGTCGAGCAGCACCCAGCGCAGCGCGCGCAGCGCGGCGGGGGGGATGGCGGCGATGGATGGCAGGGCCGGCATGGCGGCGCAGGTCATGACGCGAGGCTCCGCACCGGGGTGGAGTCCTGGTCGGGCCCGTCGTCCAGGACGTCGTAGCCGACCGCGCAGGCGCAGCCGGCGATGCGCGCCAGGCCGTCGATCAGGTCGAGGTAGATGGCCTCGGACTGGTGCGGCACGCCGTCGCGCAGCCTGGCCAGGGTGCGGTCGCGCTCGCCGCGCACCAGGGCGCCGAGCTCGGCCTTGGCCGCGAGCAGGCGCGCCGCCAGGTCGCGGTCGCGGCAGGCGAAGGCGGTCTCGGCCGCGAGCAGGGTGCGCAGCACCTGCTGGCAGGTGGCGTCGAGGCGCAGGCGGCAGTCGGCGGGCATCGCCGCGGCGTGGCGCGCGCCCTTGACCACCAGCCCGGCGAGCTGCTTCTCGATGAGGTCGCCGATGGCCTCGATCTGGGTGACGTAGCGCAGCTGCAGCAGGCGCTCGTGGCGGTCGTCGTCGCGGTCGCCGCAGCGCGCCAGGTAGGCCTTGATGTCGCGGTCGAGGTCGTCGATCTGGTCGTCGAGGCGCGCCACCCCCTTGGCGAGCAGGCGGTCGCCGCGCTGCCAGGCCTGCCACACCTGCTCGAGCATGGCGCGCGCGCGCTCGGCCACGTGCAGGATCTCGCGCCGCGAGTTGGCCAGCGCCAGGCGCGCGTCGCCGCCCACCTCGAGCCCGAGGTAGCGCGGGCCGGCGGCGGCGCCAACGGGGGCCGCGCACAGCGGCGAGCGGGCCAGCGCCGCCAGCAGCGGGCGCCCCGCCACCAGGCCGACCGCCGCCACCGCCAGGGCGATCGCCAGGTGGGCGGTGCCGGCGCTGCCGGGGGCGACCGGCCCGTCGGGGGCGGCGGCCATGGCCAGGGCGATGGCCGCCGCCGAGGTGGCGCCCTTGAGCACGCACAGGGCGAGCGCCGGCAGGCGGCTGCGGCGGTCGCGCCAGCCCACCGCCAGGGTGGTGGCGGCCAGCCCGAGGTTGGCCCCGCCCACCACCGCCACGGTGGCGTCGAGGGCGAACGGCCGGTCGGCGGCCAGGCACACCAGCAGCAGGATGGTGAGCGAGCTGGACTGCAGGGCCACGGTCAGCAGCGCCGCCGCCAGCGCCAGCACCGGCGGACGGTGGGCGGCGATGGCGAGCAGGGCGTCGAGGTCGCCGCCGTGCAGCGCCGGCACCGCCTGCTTGGCCAGGTGCACCCCGAGCAGCACCAGGGCGATGGCGAGCAGGGCCTGGCCGACGCCGCGGCTGAGGTCGCCGCGGGTGAACTGGAACAGCCCCACCCCCGCCACCAGGGGCAGGGCGTACCAGGCGTCGAGCCCGGCGGCGCCGAGCAGCACCAGCGAGGTCAGGCCGACGTTGGCGCCCAGCATCAGCGCCAGGGCGGCGGCGGGCGGCACCCGCTCCTCGAGCGCCAGGCGGGCGGCCACCGCCGCCATGCCCGAGCTGGAGGGGGCGGCAGCGGCCATCAGCGCGCCGGCGGCGAAGGCGCGCCCGGGGCTGGCGGCGAGCAGCAGCGGCAGCGCGCCCAGGCGGGTGGCGAGCAGCCGGTCCACGCCTTTGCGCAGGAAGCGGATGGCGAACAGGATGAGCGCCGTCGAGCCGGCGATGAGCAGCGCGCCCACGGTTCAGCCCCGCCCGCGGGTGGGGACGGGTGGGCGGTGCGGGTGTGGTCGGATGGTCATGCGGCGAGCATGCCGCGTCCCGCGCGGGCGCGCGCCCGCGCCCCGGGGGCGGCATCCCGCAGCCGTGCCGGCAGGGGTTTAGCGCGCCGGCCTGTCGTCGTCCGGCGCCGACAGGGGCGGCTGGGCCGCCCCTCGGCTCGCCCTAGAAAGAGCAGATGGATCACCGCCACGACGCCACGACGCCACGGGGAAACGGCCTTTGGAGATCCGCTCTTTCATCCTTTGGGTGAGAGGGTGATTCGATGCAATTTCATGTCCGGCCGTGGCGTCGTGGCGTCGTGGCGGTCGAATCGCAGGAATTTGGCTCACTTCATGATCGAGGTCTTGTTCGGGCTGCTGCGCCCGGCGATGCCGGGCGGCCGGCGCTCGAGGGCGGCGAGCGAGATCTCGATGTCCTCGGCCGCCTCCTCCGGGGTCAGGCAGCCGACCGTGACCATGTCGCAGGGGCGCAGGGTGCTCCAGGCGAAGGTCAGGCCGACGAAGGGCGACACCCGCCCGGCCGCCATCGACTTGATGGTCATCACCGGCTTGCGCGCCTTCCAGATCACCTGGTGGATCGACTCGACCTCGACCTGCATGAGGAAGCCCATGCAGTTGTAGATCTGGATGTAGGTCTCGACGTCGTACTCGTTCCTGTCGGAGTAGACCACCAGCTCGGGCATGTGCGCCGAGAGCCCGGGCACCAGCCCCTGGGCGCGGATCATCGCCAGGTAGTCGGGCAGGCGGTCGATGGTCTGGCGGTTCTTGTTCACCAGCTGCTCGACCGAGGAGTGGTGCGGCAGGCAGAAGGTGGCGCCGTTGCGCTTGCTCGCCGCCACCACCCGCTCGGCCTCGGCGCGCGCGGCCGGGCTGTCGTCGACGTTCATCGGCGGGGTGTCGATGAGGATGATGCGCTGCCCGACGCGGTCCTCGGCCATCTTGACCGCGGCCAGCAGGTGATCCTGGCCGGCGAGCGGGCCCATCAGGGTGTCGACCCCGGCGCGCAGGAAGGTCTCGAGCACCTGGGCGATGGGCTCGGCGCTGGCGTGCCGGCGCCGGATCATGCAGTCTGCGGCGGCGCCGGTGTGGCTCCAGCCGAGGATCCAGTTGGTGCCGATGATCAGGCGCGACAGCGACACGCCGCCGACGGTGGTGCGGGGGAACGGGGTGGCCATGGCGGCATGATGCCGTGGCCGCGGCGCCAGGGAACCGGTGCCCGGCAGCTCAGCCTAGAGCTCGCCTTTGGCGGTTGCTGGTTGATGGTTGGTGCACAACGGGATGCGACGCAGTTGTCGCTCACCCGCGGGGTGAACCGGCGGGCAACGGATGACCGCCTGGCTGCGCGCTGGTCCACCATCAACCATGAACCATCAACTGCGTTATCCAGGCTCAGTCGTTGGGCTGCGGCGACACGCTGGCGCTGCCGCTGATGAGGGTGCCGGTGGCCCCGGGGCCGAGGTCGGCGGCGTTGGCCTCGTCGGTGTCGAGGTGCATGTCGAGGCGGTAGTCGGGGTGCACCCGCACCAGCACGTCATCGAAGATCAGTCCGCGCGGCCCGCCCACCCGCACCATCACCCAGTCCTTGTCCTTGAGCCCGTACAGCGCCGCCTCGGCGGGGCTCATGTGCACGTGGCGCTGGGCCTGGATCGCGCCCAGGGGCAGGTCCACCGCGCCCGCCGGCCCCTCCAGGCGCAGCCCCGGGCTGCCGGCGAGGTCGCCGGAGGCGCGGATCGGCGCGTCGATGCCGAGCTGGCGCTCCTCGGTGCGGCTGATCTCGACCTGCGAGGCCGGGCGTTCGGGCCCCAGCACGCGCACCTTGTCGATGCGCCCGCGCGGCCCCACCAGCGCCACCTGCTCCTCGCAGGCGAACTGGCCGGGCTGGCTGAGCGGGGCCTTGCTGGTCAGGCGGTGGCCGGGTCCGAACAGCGCCTCGACATGGGCGCGGGTGAGGTGCACATGGCGGGCCGAGATGCTGATCGGGATCGGGGGCGGAGGCATGCGGCCGAGCATAACCGCGGCCGGACGCCCGCCAGCGCTTAACGGCTGCGTTCGACGATGCCGGTGGGGATGCCGTCGATGCTGCTGCGGTTCTTCTCGGCCCAGTAGCCCTTCACGCCTGCGGGGCCCTTCTTCTCCGCCCAGTCGATCAGGGTGGGGCGCTCGCCGGCGTAGTCGAAGAGCGGCACCGCGAACCCGCACGAGCTCTGCACCAGGTCGATGGCGAGGTCGAAGATCTGCCGCGCCCCGGGCAGGGGCGGGAAGTGCCGGGCCAGGTCGGCCCACTCCGCATCGCCGGTGTGCACCGCGCGGGCGCTGCCGTACAGGCGCAGGATCAGCGGCGCGCCGGCGAAGGCGCAGAACATGATGGTCATGCGCGGCAGCACCTGCACGTGGGCGGCGGTCTCGTTGCCGCTGCCGGTGAGGTTGAGCCAGGCCACCCGCCCGGGACCCAGCACGCGCAGGGAGTCCATGCCCTTGGGCGACACGTTGACCCGGCTGTCGGCGGTGGCGGTGCCGACGAAGAAGATGCGCTGCTCGGCGATGAAGGCGCGATGCTGCTCGCTGAGGGCGGGGAAGCGCTGGCCCATGGGGACTCCTGGGTGCTGCCGGCGAGGGGGGGCTGGAATGCTGGAATGCTGGAATGCTGGAATGCTGGAGAATTCCAGCACTCCGGCATTCCAGCATTTGGCATTACGAACTCAGGTGAACTTGAACGCGAATTCGCCGCCCTCGACCCCCAGTGCCACCGCGGTGAAGGGCTGGCCCTCCATGGTGCGGGTGAGGAACTCGGCGCTGACCTTGGGCAGCAGGTGGTTGGCGATGATGGCGTCGATCATGCGCGCGCCGCTCTCCAGCTGGTTGGCGCGCCGGGCGATCTCGGTCGGCACCGCCGCGTCGATGGTCAGCGGCACCTGGTAGCGGGCCTGCACGCGCTTCTGCACCTTGGCCAGCTTGAGGTTGATGATGTCGGTGAGCACCTGCCCGGCGAGCGGGTAGTAGGGCACCACCTGGATGCGCCCGAGCAGGGCGTCGGGGAAGGTCTTGCGCAGGGCCGGGCGGATCGCCTCGCCGACCGCGTCGGCGGCCGGCAGCAGCTCCGGGTCCTTGCACATCTTGATCACCTCGTCGCTGCCGACGTTGGTGGTGAGGATGATCACGGTGTTGCGGAAGTCGATGCCGCGGCCCTCGCCGTCCTCCATCCAGCCTTTGTCGAAGACCTGGAAGAAGATCTTGTGCACGTCGGGGTGGGCCTTCTCGACCTCGTCGAGCAGCACCACGCTGTAGGGCTTGCGCCGCACCGCCTCGGTCAGCACGCCGCCCTCGCCGTAGCCGACGTAGCCGGGGGGCGCGCCCTTGAGGGTCGAGACGGTGTGCGACTCCTGGAACTCGCTCATGTTGATGGTGATCAGGCTCTGGTCGCCGCCGTAGAGGGTCTCGGCCAGGGTCAGCGCGGTCTCGGTCTTGCCCACGCCGCTGGGGCCGGCGAGCATGATCACGCCGATCGGCTTGACCGGGTCGCCCAGGCCGGCGCGCGCGGTCTGGATGCGGGTGGCGATGATGTCCATGGCGTGGTCCTGGCCGCGCACGCGCTGGCGCAGGGTGTCGGCCAGGCCGAGCACCGCCTTGACCTCGTCCTTGACCATGCGTCCGAGCGGGATGCCGGTCCATTCGCCCACCACCACCGCCACCGCCTGGGCGTCGACCGCCGGCAGCACCAGCGGGGCCTCGCCCTGGAGCTTGACCAGCTCCGCCTCGGCGGCCTTCAGTTCGGCCAGCCTGGCCTCGCGGCCCTCGCAGGCCTCGGCCGCCAGCGCGGTGCGCGCGGCGGTGATGGTCGCCACCAGCTTCTTCTCGGCCTGGTAGCGGGTCTCGGCCGCGGCCTGCTCGGTCTTGAGCTTGGCCTCGCGCTCGCCCAGCTCGGCCAGGCGCTTGCCGTGGTCGGCGCCGATCGCGCCCTCGCGCTTGAGCGCGGCCTGCTCCTCGGCCAGCGCCTCGAGGTCGCGGCGCAGGCGCTCCAGCCCGGCCGGTTCGGCGCCCTGGCTCAGCCCGACCCGCGCGCAGGCGGTGTCGAGCAGGCTGACCGCCTTGTCGGGCAGCTGGCGGGCGGGGATGAAGCGCCGCGACAGGGTGACCGCGGCCGCCACCGCCTCCTCCAGCACCAGGATCTTGTGGTGCTTCTCCAGCTTGGCGACGGTGCCGCGCAGCATGCGCTGGGCCTTGGCGTCGTCCGGTTCGTCGACCTGCACCACCTGGAAGCGGCGGGTCAGGGCGGGGTCCTTCTCGAAGTACTTCTTGTACTCGGCCCAGGTGGTGGCGCCGATGGTGCGCAGGGTGCCGCGCGCCAGCGCCGGCTTGAGCAGGTTGGCGGCGTCGCCGGTGCCGGCGGAACCGCCGGCGCCGATCAGGGTGTGGGCCTCGTCGATGAACAGGATGACCGGCTTCTCGGCGCCCTGGACCTCCTCGATCACCTGCTTGAGGCGCTCCTCGAACTCGCCCTTCATGCTCGCCCCGGCCTGTAGCAGGGCCATGTCGAGCGAACGCAGGGTGATGTCCTTGAGCGCGGGCGGCACGTCGCCGGCGGCCACGCGCTGGGCGAACCCTTCCACCACCGCGGTCTTGCCCACCCCGGCCTCGCCGGTGAGGATGGGGTTGTTCTGGCGGCGCCGCATCAGGATGTCGATGAGCAGGCGGATCTCGTCGTCGCGCCCCACCACCGGGTCTATCTGGCCGTCGCGCGCGCGCTGGGTGAGGTCGACGGTGAAGCGCTTGAGCGCCTCCTGCTTGCCCATCGCCGCCGGGGCCATCGCCCCGCTCGCCTCGCCGGGCGTGCCGCCCAGGCCGCGGTCGCCGCTGGCGGCGGTGGCCTCCTCGGGCGAGCCCTTGCAGATCGCGTGCAGCTCGTCGGACAGCGCCTCGCCCTTGATCTTGGCGAACTCCTTCGAGAGCTGGTCGAGCACGCTGCTCAGCGACTTGGAGCGCACGCAGCCGAGCAGGATGTGCCCGCTGCGCACCGCGCCCTCGCGGTACTTGAGGCTGGCCCACATCCAGCCCTCCTTGATCGCGTGCTCGATGTGCGGCGAGAAGTCGCTGATCGAGGTGGCGCCGCGCGGCAGGCGCTCGAGGGCGGCGGTGAGGTCGGCGGCCAGGCGCGAGGGGTCGATCTCGAAGCGGCGCAGGATGCGGTGCAGGTCGCTGTCGCCGCTGGCGGCGATCTGGGTCAGCCAGTGCGCCAGCTCGACGTAGGGGTTGCTGCGCATCTTGCACAGCACGGTGGCGCTCTCGATGGCCTTGTAGGCCAGGGGGCTGAGTCGGCCGAACAGTTCGGTGCGCTTGATCTCGCTCATGGCGTCTCCGGGGCGGGGTCGGGGCCGTCGTCCAGCACCACCATCTCGTCGTCCAGGTCGGACGGCGGCGGGGCGAGGGGTTCGGCGGGTGGTTCAGGGGAAAGGAGGGCGGCGGCCGCCGGCGGCGGCGGTACGGCCGGGGCGAGGTCGGTCACGGCCGGCGCGGCCAGGACGGCAGCGGCGGCCGGCGGCGATACCGGCTCGGCGGCGACGGTCGGCACCGCTGCCGGGATCTCGGCGGCGTCCACCGGCGGGGGGGAAGGCCTGGGCGCGGCCGGCCGCGGCTCCGGCGCCGCCGCCAGGGCGCGGTCCGAGGGGTGCGGGGCGTGGGTGCCCACCACCACGCGCAGGTCGTCGGCCGGGCGGCCGGGCTCGGTCCGGCTGCGCATCCAGGTGTCGCGGCCCAGGCGCGCGCCGCCCAGCCCGGTGCGCGGCACCTCGGCGCCGTCGAGCACCCAGCGCACCTCGGCCTGCAGCGGCTGGCTCAGCCAGGTGCGCAGGCACCAGCGCAGGCGGGCGTAGCCGGGGGTGCCGGGCGAGAGGGCCTGGAAGCGCTCGCGCCCCATCGGGCCGAGGGTGACGCGCACCGCGTCGGTGCGCGAATGGCGGTTGCGCCCCACCACCGCCGAGCCGAGCGCCGACGACGCCCCGGGCGCGCCCAGGCGGCAGCGGTCCTCGGCCTCGAGCGCGACCAGCGACTGGATGAAGGCCTCGACCGACACCGGCACCTTGCACACCAGCGCGATCAGGCGCTGCAGGCCCTCGATCCCGCGCGCGCGCGACTGCAGCAGGCCGGCGAGGGCGGCGCGCTCGGAGGCGTCGGGGCCGCCGTCGTCGGCGGCGGCCGCGGTGCCGGCGCCGCCGCCCAGGCCGAGCAGCCAGCCGCGGAACCAGTCGCGGTCCGGGCGGTCGTGCGCCACCGCCGGCTCGCCGTCGGCCCAGGCGCGGTAGAACAGCGACACCAGGCGGTGGTGGAAGATGTCGAGGAAGCGCGCCGGGGCGTGGTCGCCGGACTGCACCGTACGCTCGTGCAGGTACTCGGTCACGTTCAGCGGCAGCGGCCCGCCCGGGCCGAGCAGGCCGATCACCTGCTGGGTCAGGCGGCGGCCGTCGAAGCCGCTGATCTCGCCCGGCGGGAACGACAGGGTGGGCGGCTGGGCGAAGCGCACCGCGTCCTCGGCCGCCCGCGCCGAGGCCCCCACCGGCGGCAGCTGCGGGTTGGCGCGTTCGATGGCGCGCACCGCCGCGAACAGGGTCATGGTGCGCGCCGGCACCGGCAGCGGCGGCACCGGCGGCGGCTGGCTCAGAGGCACAGCTGCGTCCCCATGCGCGCCGGCCAGCGCACCAGGGTGCCGTGCTGGTTGGTGGCGAGCACCACCTCGGCGAAGGAGTTCACCGACACCTGGCCCGAGAACAGCTCGGCGAGGATGCGCCCGAGCGGCAGGCAGGTCGAGCCCTGGAAGGCCTGGGCGTCGAAGGTGAGCGCGGTCTCGAGCCCGCGCGCGAAGGCGATCGCCCCGCCGCCGGGGATGCGCCGCACCACGTCGCGCACGGTCAGCCCGGCCAGGCCCTGGGCCTGGAGCGCGGCCGAGGCCCCGCGCCCGCGCGCGTGCAGCTCGAGCAGCTGGCGCAGCCCGGCGGCGGCCTGGCCGCCGGCGGCGGCGAGCGAGAGGTGGTTGAGGCGCAGGGCGCCGATCGCCGCCCACACCGCGTCGCGGCCGGCGGCGGCGGGCAGCGGCGCGGTCGGCCCGAGCACGCAGGAGATGCGGCTGGCGGGCAGGCCGGACGGCACCTGGAAGTCGCCGCCCTGGCCGCCCACCGGCATCGACAGGGTGAGGTCGCGGTTGGTGCACAGCAGCTCGCCGCCGAGCTGGCGCAGGTGCGAGGCCTGGCGCTCCCAGCCGCGGCCGGTCAGCACCGCCCACACCTCGGAGCCCTGGTAGGCGGGGTTGCGCCGCGCCAGCCCCACCGGCACGCGGCGGCGCGCCGCGAAGCGCGCGGTGTCCTCGCCGTCGGGCGCCACCGCCGCGAAGGGGATGGCCTCGAACAGGCGTTCGCCGCCCTCGCCCCAGCCCTCGAGCGAGAGCACGCTGTGGATCTCGTAGTCCTGCGGGCGGGTGCGGTCGGGCACCAGGTGGTGCTCGTGGCTGCGCCCGTCGAGCGGCACCCGCTCGCAGCGGCGCGGGAAGAGGTTGACCACCGGCACGGTGTGCAGCGCCAGGCGCTGGGCGTCGACCACCCGCGCCAGCGGCTCGCGGCGCTCGCCGAGCAGGATGGTGATGTCGAGCGGCTGGCCGCCGCAGGCGCGCAGGGCGGCGCCGATGCCGTCGATGGCGAAGGCGCAGAAGCGCTCGGGGAACGAGAAGTATTCCGCCAGCAGGCGGGCGCCCGCCGGCGCCTGCGGCGCCACCGGCAGCAGCGCCTCGTCGTCGCCCAGGCCGGGCATCACCACCGCGTCGCCGCCCAGGCGCAGCAGGCGCCGGCCGTCGGCCGAATCGACCACCACCGCGCGCGCCGACGACAGCAGCAGCTCGGCCAGCGACCAGGCGGTCTCGTCGGCGCCGAGGATCTGCACCCGCAGGCGGTCGCAGGCCAGGCGGTCCCACGCCGCCTGGCCGAGCGGGTTGAGGCGCAGGCGCAGCGCCGAGCGCCATTCCACCCCGGCGGGCGGGTCCTTGAGCGGCAGGTCGCGCACGTGGTAGGCGGCCTCGCCGAGGGCGAAGGGCAGCAGGTCGCAGGCGGCGGCGGTGGCGAAGCGCGGCGCGGTCTCCTCGCCGGCGGGGGCGTGCGCCGAGAGGATGGTGCCGCGCGGCACGCGCGGGCCCGAGGCCAGCGCCGGGTTGGCGGGGTCGGGGGTGAAGCGCGCCACCCCCATCGCCGGCACCGGCGCCAGCAGGTGCGGCGCCAGCACCGACAGCAGCGATTCCGCCACCAGCGGGAAGCCGTCGTCGAAGCGCAGCTGGATGCGCGCGGCGAGGAAGGCGAAGCCCTCGAGCAGGCGCTCGACATAGGGGTCGGCGCACTCGAAGCCGCCCAGGCCGAGGCGCCCGGCGATCTTGGGGAAGTCGCGGGCGAACTCCGCCCCGGTGGAGCGCAGGTGCTCGAGTTCGGCGGTGTAGCGGTCGAGCAGGCGGGGGTCCACGGGCGCTACTCCTCCGCGGTGAAATGGCCCGACTCGGTGTCGAGCAGGGAGCGGAACATCACCTCTTCGCGGATCGAGGCCACATGCAGGGTGGCGCCGATCTCGACCGCGAAGGTGGCGCGGCCCTCGCTGCCGGGGGTGCGGCCGACGCGCACCCGCACCGAGGGCGGGTCGAAGCGCGGCTCGAAGGCCAGCACCGCGCGGCGCAGCTGCTCGGCCAGCCAGGGCAGGTCCTGGTCGGTGAGGCAGCGCCCGCACACGTCCGGCACCCCCCAGTCGATCACCGAGGAGGCCGCCTGCGGCCAGATGCGCCGCTGCTCGTCGTCGAGCCGGTGGTGGCAGTTGAGCAGCCGGCGCAGGTCGCGCAGCACCGCCTGGCGCACCTGGCGCACGGTCGCCGCGCGCGCCTGCGGCGGCTCGCTGCGCTTGTCCGGCTCGTCATCGGTGAGCCGGTCGAGCAGGCAGGGCAGGAAGCGTTCCTGGTCGGCGACGGGCATGGCGGCAGGCCGGGCGTTCGCTGCTTCAGGCCGTGAAGCGGATCTCGCGGCACTCGAGCAGGCCGCGTTCGCCAGTGTCGCTGGCGAGCAGGCGCTGGCCGAGGCCGAGCTGCCAGCCGTCGCCGCGGTCCTGCCAGTCGGTGCGGCGGGCCAGGCGCAGGGCGTCGGCGGCCGACTGGCTGCCGGGGTAGCGTACCGGCAGGGCGGCGCCCACGGTGGTGCCGGCGGTGAGGGCGATGGTGGCGGGGATCCACACCAGGTCGCGCAGGTCGCGCGGGGCGTCGATGGTGATGCTGACCACGCGGTGCAGCGGCAGCCAGCAGTAGCCGCCGTCGACCACCGCCTCGAGCACCGGGCCCAGGCGCGGGTCGGCGTCGGCCAGCCAGGCGAAGGGCTGGCCGTCGATGGTGCCGGCGCGGGCAGGGGCGGCCTCGAAGGCGCGGTCGCGCAGCCGGGCGGCGGCGGCGCCCTGGCCCTGCGCCAGCAGCGCCAGCGCCTGCACCAGCTCGCCCAGCCAGGGCTCGGGCTCGCCCAGCACCACCGGGGTGCGGCGGCCGGCGAAGACCTCCTCGCGCAGGGCGGCGGCGTTGAGCAGCGGGCGGTAGACCTGGGCGAAGAGCACGCGCTGGGCGTCGAGCGAGGCGAGGGCGTCGAGCTGGTCGCCGGCGCGCTGCCATTCGCCGCGCACCGTCAGCAGCTGGAAGGCGGCCAGGCGCAGGGTGGTGTCGCCGGGCTTGGCGCGGATGCGCCCGGCGAGGTCCTTCCAGGCATCGTCGAGACGTCCGGCCTTGATCAGTTCTGCGGTGTCCATGGGAGCCTTGTCGTCGGAGGGGGCCGCGCTCAGTCCTTGAGCAGGAGGTCGCGGATGGTGGCGTAGGGGATGGTCCGCTGCGAGATGATGAACACCGTCTGCTTGTCCTTGGCGTCGCTGGCGGTCATCGCCACCCGGATCTCGGTGCTGGAGCCGGGGTTGTCCTCGCGCGCGCCCTTGACGGTGATCACCCGCTCGATCGGGATGAGGTATTCGCGCCGCTCGCGCCCATCGAACAGCACCAGGGTCCTGCCGGTGCGCGAGATGGTCGACTCGTTGCCGACGGTGATGTCCTCGGCCGCAAGGGGGGCGGCGGCGAGCAGCAGCAGCAGGGCGGTCGGCAGCGGTTGCATGGGGAGGGCCTGGGCTGGGGGTCGGGGTCCCGGGATCGGCCCCGCCACCGGTGTACGATGGGGGCAGGGGGAGGAAGGGGGGAGCCGGGCCGGGGCTGGCAGGGCGATGTCGCCCTGCCGCCGGCCCCGTCATCCGCCGGGCGCCGCTCAGTACTTCTGGCCGACCACGTCGGCGGTGTACTCGACCTTGCCGCCCTTGGCGCCGGTCTTGGGGTCGGTCTCGGTGTAGGTGATGGTGATCTTGCCGTAGTCGAGCTCGACGGTCTCGGCGGGGACCACGCTGCCGTCCACCAGTTCGCCGTTGCGCACCGCCGACACCACCGCGTCCTCCATGGTGATGGTCAGGTAGGGGGTCGAGTCGCCGGTCGAACGGCAGAGCTCGAACACCACCTTGGCCACCGGCTTGCCGGTGCACAGGGCCTTGAACAGGTTGGGGGTGGCCTTGTCGATGAAGTGGGTGAAGGCGAAGCGGTCGACCGCGACCCCGGCGCCGGAGCGGGCGCCGCCGTGGCTGGCGCGCACGGTGGGCTGGGCGCCGCCGTAGGTGAAGCGGGCGACGTCGATCTGCGCCTTGTGCTTGTCGTCGGTGCTCTGGCCGTCGATGCCGTCGAGCTTGATGAAGGCCTTGAGGATGGGGAGTGCCATGGGAGGGATTTCTGAGTGGAGGTGGAAGGCGGGAGGGTGCAGGGAGGAGGGAGGTCAGGAAGCACCGGCGGCTGTTCGCCGCCGGTGCCCGGAATCTAGCAGGTCGGGATCCCGGTTCCGGCGCGTCCCGGGCGTCGGCCGGCCCCCGGGGGGAGGGCCGACGGCGGACGGCCGGGATCAGCCGCCGGCGCCCGGCAGGCGGGTCACCAGGCGCAGCGAGGCGGTCAGCCCCTCGAGCTGGAAGTGGGGGCGCATGTAGAACTTGGCGGAGTAGAAGCCGGGGTTGCCCTCGACCTCCTCGACCGTGACCTTGGCCTCGGCCAGGGGGTACTTGGCCTTGGTGTCCTCGTTCGCGTTGGGATCCGAGGTGACGTAGTTCGAGATCCAGTCGGACAGCCACTTCTCCATGTCGCCGCGTGACTTGAAGCTGCCGACCTTGTCGCGCACGATGCACTTGAGGAAGTGCGCGAAGCGGCAGGTGGCGAAGATGTAGGGCAGGCGGGCCGACAGCGCCGCGTTGGCGGTGGCGTCGGGATTGTCGTACTCCTTGGGCGCGTTGGCGGTCTGGCCGCCGAGGAACACCGCATAGTCGGTGTTCTTCCAGTGGCACAGCGGCAGGAATCCGGCCTTGGACAGCTCGGCCTCGCGGCGGTCGGTGATCGCCACCTCGGTCGGGCACTTCATCGCCACCCCGCCGTCGTCGGTGGGGAAGGTGTGGGTGGGCAGGCCCTGCACCGCGCCGCCGCTCTCGACCCCGCGGATGCTCGCGCACCAGCCGTGGGTCTTGAACGAGCGGGCGATGTTGGTGCCCATGGCGTAGCTGGCGTTCATCCAGCTGTAGTTCGAGCTGTCGCCGCCCGAGGTCTCCTCCTCGAAGGCGAAGCCCTCGACCGGGTTGGTCTGCGGGCCGTAGGGCGCGCGCGCCAGCACCCGCGGCATGGTCATGGCCACGTAGCGGCTGTCGTCGCTGTCGCGGAAGCTGCGCCAGGCGGCGTATTCCGGCGTGCTCATCACCTTGGCGATGTCGCGCGGGTTGGCGAGGTCCTTCCACCCGTCCAGGTTGAGCATGGTCGGGTCGCTGGCGGTGATGAACGGCGCGTGCGCGGCGGCGGCGATCTGCGCCATCCCGCGCATGATCTCGACGTCGGGCCCGGAGTGGTTGAAGTAGTAGTCGCCGATCAGGCAGCCGTAGGGCTCGCCGCCGGGGGTGCCGTACTCGTCCTCGTAGAGCTTCTTGAAGATCGGGCTCTGGTCCCAGCTGGTGCCCTTGAACTTCTTCAGGGTCTTGCCCAGGTCCTTCTTCGAGATGTTCAGCACGCGGATCTTGAGGTCGGTGCCGGTGGCGGTGTTGTTGACCAGGTAGTGCAGGCCGCGCCAGGCGCTTTCCAGCTGCTGGAACTCGGCGTTGTGCAGGATCAGGTTGAGCTGCTGCGAGAGCTTGCGGTCGATCTCGGCGATCATCGCCTCGATCGACTTGAGCGCGTCGCCGCTGACCAGCTTGGCGTTGGCGAGGGCGGTGGCGGCGAGGGTGTCGACCGCCTTGGCGACCGCGCTCTGCGCCTCCTCGCTCTTGGGCTTGAACTCCTTCTGCAGCAGCGACTCGAAGTCGTTGATGGTGATCGTGCCGCCGGCGGCCTGCGTCTGCTTCTGTGCGTCGCTCATGTCACTTCTCCTCCTTCTTCTCGGTGGTGGCGCCGGCGGCGGCGCGTTCGCCCAGGGTCTTGAGCAGGGCGGGGTCGGCGAGCACCTTGGCGATGAGGTCCTCGGCGCCGCTCTTGCCGTCCATGTAGGACATCAGGTTGGCGAGCTGCTTGCGCGCCTCGAGCAGCTGCTTGAGGCCGTCGACCTTGGCCGCCACCGCGTCGGGCGAGAAGTCGTCCATCGACTGGAAGTTCAGCTCGACCGCCAGGTTGCCCTCGCCGGTGAGGGTGTTGGGCACGGTGAAGGCGACGCGCGGCTTCTGGCTCTTCAGGCGCTCATCGAAGTTGTTGGCGTCGATCTCGAGGTACTTGCGCTGCTCGACGTCGGGCAGGGCCTCGGCGGGCTTGCCCGAGAGGTCGGCCATGACCCCCATCACGAAGGGCAGGTTGACGGTCTTCTCGGCGCCGAACAGCTCGACGTCGTACTCGATCTGCACGCGGGGCGCCCGGTTCTGGGCGATGAATTTCTGGCCGCTGGCCATGGGTTGCTCCTTGGATGGGGATGGGGTGGATAGGGAGGGGTGATGAAGAGGGGAGGAAGGGCGTCAGCCGCCGCCTTCTTTGACGGCGAAGGCGTCGGTGCCGAGGATGACCCCGGCCTTGTCGACCGATTCGGGCACCAGCTCGCGCAGGATCTCGGCGAAGTTCATCGCCGCCAGGCGGCGGGCGCGCTGGAGCATGAGCGGGGCCGGGTGCCCGGGTTCATTGCGCTCATAGTACCTGATCACCTTCTCGAGCGCCAGCAGCGCCTGCTGGCGGCTGGCGATCTCGCCCGAGAGGTCGAGCCCGCCGGCCGGGGCCGGCTGCCCGGGCGCCGCCGCCGCGCCCGCCGCGGCCGCCGCCGGGGCGGCGTCGAGCGCGAGGGTGTCGGCGATGCGCTTGAGCAGGCCGTCGAGGCGGGCGAAGTCGAGGGTGGCGCCGGCGGCCGACTGCACCCGCGCCGCGATCGAGCGCAGGGCGGCGCGCGCCGCCTCGGCGGCGGCGGTGGCGGCGGCGCGGTCCTCGCTGGCGGCCTCGGCGATGATGCCGCGCACCAGCGCCGGGTCGCCCTTGACCTCGCCCTCGGCGGGCTGGATCTCGCCGTTGGCGAGCATCACCGTGCGCAGGTCGAGGCGGCCGAGGCGGCGCGAGCTGAGGAAGGCGGTGCGCTGCAGGCGCTGGGGGAACTGCAGCGCATCCTGGTAGGCGCCCGCCGAGGGCGACAGCGAGGCGAGGATGTTGAGGCGCTCGGTGACGTCGTCGGGCTCGTCGGGGTCGGGGCGCGGCCACAGCCCGGCCCAGCGCTTCTCGATCAGCCCGTCGACCAGGCGCAGGGCGTCGGCGAAGCCGGGCAGGGCGCTGAGCTGGAGCTCGGCCAGGGCCAGCCACACCGCCACCCGCAGGTGGTCGCCGCGCGCCAGCAGCTCGAGCGCCTGGGTGCGCACCTGGCGCCAGTCGGGGCCGTCTCCCTCGCCGGCGGTGGACAGCAGCTGCTCGAGCGCGAGCAGGGCGGGATCGTATTCCAGGTCGGCCCCGCAGGGGTCCGCGCCGTCGTGCGGCGCCAGCATCCGTTCGAGTTCGAGCATGGGGTTGGCCTGGTATGGACTTATAGCGCGGTGGGGTGCGTACGGCGGCGGGTGGTCGCAGGCTAGGGAGGTGGGGCGGGTGTGGCAAGGCTTGCGCATGAGGCAGGCCATACGCCTTCCGGATCACCGGGGCATGGACGCGAGCATGGCGGCCGCCGGTCCCGCTTCCGGGATGGGTCCGTCCGTCCCCATCCCATGGGCGGGACGCGGCTGGCCAGCCGCGGCCATCCGCCTATCCTCCCGCCGACCCGGGGGAGCGATGAGCCGACTGCGCGACTGCCTGCTGCGCCTGAGCCAGGATCTGACCGTGGACGAGTTCGCCGACGCCGCCGGGCTGGCGCGCACCACCGCCGGGCGCTGGCTCAAGGCCCTGCGCGACGACGGCGACCTCTCGGCCTGGTCGGCGCCGGCGCTCGAGGCGCTGGCGGCGTTCGAATCCCGGCGCTGGGGCTCGACCGCGATCAGCGACGCCCTGCGCCCCGCCCCGGCGGGCGCCGCCGCCGCCGTCTCCGCCGATCCGGTGGCGCAGGCGCAGAAGGCCCAGCACCAGATGCTGGTGGCCGGCCGGCGCAACGGCTCGCTCGCCCTGCGCCTGTCGGCGGCGGTCGAACGCCGCACCGTCGACCGCACCGAGGCGCGCGAGATGCTGCAGAAGGCCGAGGCGGCGATGGAGGAGACCGCCAAGCAGATGGCCCAGCTGCAATCCCTGCGCGACTCCCTGCTGGCGAAGCTCAAGTCCGGTGCCTGAGCCGTCGCCGGGCCCGGCCGCCGGGCGCGATCTGGTGGTGGCGCGCAGCGGGGCCGAGGTCGCCCCGCCCGAGACCCGTCCCGCCCCGCTGACCTCGCCGCTGGCGGTGGCGATCGCCATCCCGCTGCTGGTGCTGGTCACCGGCGGCGCCATCGGCACCACCGCCCTGGTGCTGGCCCGGCGCGGCGCCGCCGAGCAGGCCGCCGCCACCTTCTCGGTGCTGGCGCAGAGCGCGGCCAAGGACAGCGCGGCGCTGTTCGCCGCCGGCGACGAGGTGCTGACCGCGCTGCGCGGCCAGCTCGCCGACCGCCCCGACCTGGTCGACGACCGCGTGCTGGCGCGGCGCCTGGGCGCGCTCATCCGCGGCCGCGCCGAGCTGGCCCTGCTCTATGTCGCGCTGCCCGACGGCCGCCTGTTCGGCGCCGCCCAGGGCGAGGACGGCCTGGTGCTGGTGCGCCTGCGCCCCGGCGCCGACGGGGTGCTGCGCCGCACCGACATGCCGGTCGACCGCCACGGCCTGCCCAGCGGCGAGGAGGTGGTGACCCCGGCCGCCTTCGACCCGCGCGAACGCCCGTTCTGGTACGCCGCCACCCAGGCGCGCCAGCGCACCTGGACCGCGCCCTACCTGTTTGCCAAGTCCAACCAGCCGGGGGTGACCCTGGCCGAGCCGCTGTACGGCGACGACGGCGCCCTCCAGGCGGTGATCGCGGTCGACTTCGACATCGACAGCCTGGGCCGCGCCCTGGCCAGCGAGTCGTCGGGGGTGGCCGACACCGTGCTGATGGCCGGCGACCGCACCCTGCTGGCGATGCCGGCCGCCTGGCGCCCGCCCGCCGGCCGCCTGGCGCGCGCCGACGACCTCGCCGACCCGCTCGCGCACGCGCTGTTCGACGCCCTTTCGGCGCTGCCGCCGCCGCGCCCGGGCGAGCCGCCGCGCCAGGTGCGCTTCCACGCCCCCGACGGCCACGCCTGCACCGCCTCGCTGGCGGCCATCGCCCTGCCCGGCGGCCAGGTCTGGCAGCTGGTGCAGCTGGCCGAGTCCGCCCGCCTCGAAGGCCCCACCCGCGCCCTGCTCGGCTGGGGGCTGGCGCTGCACGCCGCCACCCTCGCGCTCGGCACCGGCGCCGGGCTGTGGTTCGCCAGCCACCTGGCGCGCACCCGCCGCAGCGCCGCCCGCCAGCGCGAGCGCGCCGAGGCCGCCGCCGGCGAGGCGCGCTCCTTCGGCAGCTGGAAGCTGGAACGGCGCCTGGGCAAGGGCGGCATGGGCGAGGTGTGGCTGGCGCGCCACCGCCTGCTGGCGCGCCCGGCGGCGGCCAAGCTGGTGATCGCCGACGCGCTCGGCGACGGCCCGGCCGAGCGCGCCGAGGCCGCCGCGCGCTTCGAGCGCGAGGCGCGCCTGCTCGCCTCGCTGCGCTGCCGCAGCACGGTCGAGCTCTACGACTACGGGGTGGCCGCCGACGGCACCTGCTACTACGTGATGGAGCTGCTCGACGGCCTCGACCTCGCCGACCTGGTCGACCGCCACGGGCCGATGCCGCTCGGGCGCATCGTGCACCTGCTCGGCCAGGCCTGCCATTCGCTGGCCGAGGCGCACGAGCGCGGCCTGGTGCACCGCGACATCAAGCCCGAGAACCTGTTCTGCTGCCGGCGCGCGCACGAGACCGACCTGGTCAAGGTGCTCGACTTCGGCCTGGCGTGGGAGCGCACCGCCCCCGGGCGGGCGCGCCTGACCGCCCCCGACGTGATCCAGGGCACCCCGGCGTTCATGGCCCCGGAGCAGGCCCAGGGCTGGGCGGTGGACGGCCGCGCCGACCTCTATGCCCTCGGCTGCGTGGCCTTCTACCTCGCCACCGGCCGGCCGGTGTTCGAGGGCTCGGGCATGGACCTGCTCGACGCCCACATCGACAGCATGCCGCTGCCGCCCTCGCGGCGCAGCGGCCGCGACCTGCCGCCGGAATTCGACGCCCTGGTGCTGATGTGCCTGGCCAAGAGCCCGGCCGAGCGCCCGCCCGACGCCCGCGCCCTCGCCGCCCTGCTGGCGCGCGTGCCGGTATCGCCGTCCGAGCGCTGGAGCGACGCCCTCGCCGCCCAGTGGTGGCAGCGCAACCGGCCGTCGGCCGGGTGAGCACCGCCGCCCAGCCGCACGAGGTGGTGCGCGAGGTGCTGATGGGCCGCTTCGGCCAGCTCTCGGTCAGCGACAGCGAGGGCGTGCGCAGCCTGTCCTGCAGCTGGGCCTGCCACGGCTCGTCGTTCCTGCTGCCGGCGGCCGAGCTGGCGGGCGGGCGGCTGGAGCCGGGGCCGGTGCCCGAATCCGACTACATGCTCGGCTGGCTGATCGCGGCGGCGGCGCGGCCGGACGGCCATGTGCTGATGGGCGGGCTGGGCTCCGGCGCCGGGCCCATCGCCCTGGCCTGGGCCTTTCCGCGGCTGCGCGTGACGGTGGTCGAGATCGACCCGCTGATCGTGGCGCTGGCGCGCCGGCACTTCCCCCTGCTCGGCCACTTCGAGGCCGCCGGGCGCATCGCGGTGGTCGAGCAGGACGTGGTCGAGCATGTCTGGCAGGCGGGCGGCGCCGACTGGTCGCTGGCCTGCCTCGACGCCTACCGCGACAGCTCCAGCCTGTACTGCCCCTCGGCCCTGCTCCAGGCCCTGCACGGGCGCGCCGCGGCGGTGTGGCTGAACATCCTCGAGGACGCCGGCTTCGACGCCACCCGCCACTTCGCCGACGTGCTCATCGACACCGGCTGGAGCCCGGCCTGCGTGCTGCCGGTCAACGAGGTGCCGCGCGGGGCGTCGCGCGGCAACGTGCTGCTCGGCACCCAGGCCCCGGCTGCGGCCGCCCTGCGCGGCTTCCAGCCCTTCGGCGCCCTCGACCACCCGAACGCGCGCAAGGCCGACGCCCGCCTGGCGGGGATGCTGGCGCGCCAGCAGCCGTGGATGCGCATCGCCGCGATGGATTGAAGCCGGTCATGCACCGGCCATGGTCCCGGGCGGAGTGCTCCCATGCGCAACCTCCTGCTGCTGATCCCGCTCGCCCTCGCCGCGGCCGAGTCCGACGACTTCGTGTGGGTCGAGGGCGAGTCCGGGCGCAGCGCCACCTTCAGGCCGCACCCGTGGTACAGCGACGCGGTGCGCAAGGAGCAGCTCAGCGGCGGCGCCTGGCTGACCACCTTCGACGGCCCCGCCGGGGCGAGCGCGAGCTGGACGGTGCAGGTGCCGCGCGCCGCCGAGTGGACCCTGTGGCTGCGCGCCAACCCGGTGCAGGCCGGGCTCGACTGGCGGGTCGATGGCGGGGCCTGGCAGGCGGTCGATGCCGCCCACCCCCAGGACCAGCTCAACATCGCCGCCGACGGCAAGCCCGACCTGCGCTTCGTGGCCTGGATGCGCGGCGGCGCCGCGCGCCTGGAGGCCGGCGCCCGCACCGTCGAGGTGCGCACCACCGCCACCCTCAACCATCACGCCGGCATCGACGTGCTGCTGCTGGCGGCGGCGCCCTTCACCCCCGCCGGCAAGACCCGGCCGGGCACCGTGCTCAGCGACGCCGAGCCGGGCTGCTTCGCCTTCGCGCCCCCGCCCGACCCCTTCGCCGCCGGGGCGCTCTTCGACCTGCGCGCGCTCAACGAGGGCCGCGCCGGCGAGCGCGGCCGGCTGCGGGCGCGCGGCGACGAGCTGGTCGACGGCGCGGGGAGACCGCAGCGCCTGTGGGCGGCCAATGCCGCCAGCGACGAAGGGATCGAGGCGGCCCGCTACCTGATGCGCCGGCTGGCCAAGAACGGGGTCAACATGGTGCGCCTGCACGGCCTGGTCGCCGACCGCACCGGCGCCGACCCGCGCGCGCTGTCGCCGGCGGCGGTGGAGCGGGTGTGCGTCAACGTGGCGGCGGCGGCCGAGCAGGGCATCTACGTCCATCTGTCGACCTGGTTCCCGCTGTGGCTCGAGCTGAAGCCGGGCGACGGCATCGAGGGTGCCGCCCTGGGCCGCCATCCCTTCGGCCTGCTGCTGTTCGAGCCGCGCTTCCAGGCCCTCTACAAGGCCTGGGCCAAGGCCCTGCTGACCACCCGCAACCCGCACACCGGCAGGACCCTGGCCGAGGACCCGGCGGTGGCGGTGTGGGAGCTGCAGAACGAGGACTCGCTGTTCTTCTGGACCCTGGCCCGCGAGAACCTCGGCCCCGGGCCCTGGCGCACCCTGTGCGAACGCTTCGCTGCCTGGGCCAGGGAGCGCCACGGCTCGCCCGAGCGCGCCCTGGCGGCGTGGGGGGTGCGCCTCGACGACGACGCCCCCGGCGAGGGCCGGCTGGCGCTGCTGCCGCCCTGGGACCTGACCGGCGACGCCCTCGCCAAGACCGGGCCGGCGCGCCAGGCGCGGGTCGCCGACCAGGCGCGCTTCTATGCCGAGCTGACGGTGGCGGCCTACCGCGAGCTGGCGGGCTTCCTGCGCCAGGAGTGCGGCTTCCAGGGCCTGATCAGCGCCAGCAACTGGATCACCGCCGACGACCGCCGGCTGGGCGCGCTCGAACGCTGGACCTACGCCGCCTCGACCGATCTGGTCGACCGCCATGGCTATTTCGCCGGCGAGCACAAGGGCGAGGCCGCCGGCTGGAGCGTGCGCGCCGGCCACACCTGGAGCGATCGCGCCGCGGTGCTGGAGCCGGCCGCCACCCCGCTCGCCTTCGTGCAGCTGGCCGGGCGCCCGTCGATAATCAGCGAGATCGCCTGGAGCCGGCCCAACCGCTTCACCGCCGACGGCGTGCTGCTGACCGCCAGCTACGCCGCCCTGCAGGGGGTCGACGGGGTGTTCGCCTTCGCCGCCCGGCGCGGCACCTGGTGGGCCGACGGCAGCGAGAAGTGGCCGCTGATGACCCCCGGGGTGCTCGGCCAGTTCCCCGCCGCCGCCCTGCAGTACCGCCGCGGCGATCTGGCGCCGGCGCCGGTGGCGGTGCGGCGGGTGTCGGCCAGCGCCGACCTGCTGGCGCTGCGCGACGCCGGGGTGGCGGAAGGCGCCAGCAGCGACGTGCGCGTGCCCGGCGCCGCCGCCGCCGCGGTGCGCGCCGAGGCCGATCCCCTCGCCTGCCTGGCCGGGCGGGTCGAGCGCGTGGTCAGCGACCTGCCCGGGGCGCCGGCGGGGGCGGCGGCGCTCAGCGATGCGCGCCTGGCGACGGCGGTGGACCGCGGCGCCCGGGTGGTGGCCAGCCTCACCGGCCAGCTGCGCTGGGACTGGGGGCGCGGGCTGGTGACGGTCGACGCCCCCGCCAGCCAGGCCGCCACCGGCTTCCTCGGCAAGGCGGGCGAGATCCGCCTCACGGACGTGACCATCCGCTGCGCCAACGAGTACGCCACCGTGCACGTCATCAGCCTGGACGGCGCCCCGCTGGCGCGCTCGCGGCGCATGCTGGTGCAGGCCTTCAGCGAGGAGCGCCTGTTCGGCTGGCGCGCCGCCGGTGGCCGCATCGATGATCCCGGGCGGGCGCCGATCAACGTGGTCGAGATCGACGCCAGCGTGACCTTCGCCGCCGGGGCCGGGCTGCGCGCCCAGGCCGCCGACGGCAACGGCATGCCCGCCGGCGCGGTGCCGATGGCCGCCGGCCGCCTGGTGCTGCCGCGCGACCGCCTGTACGTGGTGGTCAGCCGCTGACGACGCGCAGCACCGCCACCCAAGCCCCCAGGTGGAGCGCGCCGATCAGCCAGAACACCAGCTGGTACGACAGCTTGGCGTTCTTGTGGCGGAACAGGCGCTGGGCCAGCAGGGCGCCCGGCCAGCCGCCCAGCAGTTCGATGCCGTGCAGCACCGCCTCGGGGGTGCGGCGGTCGCCGCGCCGGGCGGCGCGCTTGTCGCGGGCGTAGGCGATCAGCGCCACCACGCTCATGCCGGCATAGACGGCGGCGGCCAGCTGCAGCGGGGTGGGCATGGGCGGCGATCCCAGCCACCGGGCCGGCAGCGCAAGAGGCTGATGGCGCCGAAGAACCGCTCAAACCGCACGCAGCAGCAGCCGCGTCCCTGGGACCGCCGGGCTCCAGCCCGGCAATTCGAGCCTGGGACCATGGCAGCATCACCGCGGCGTCGACGTGGGCGTCGACGCTCCGAAAGAGCCGTCCACGGCACTCGATCTGCCTTGGCTTTTCGCCATTGGGCTGGGGCCCGGCGCTCCCAGGGAAGAGGAGTCTGCCCGTGCAGGCGGGCATTTGCTCAGCCTCATCGCTGATACTGTGGCCCCATGACCACGCCAGATCCCGTGCCGGCGGCGCCGCCGAGCGACCAGTTCGTCGAGGTGCTGGGGGTGCTGTACCTGCACCAGCGCACCGCCGACGGCGGCGACCTCTACCTGACCCGCTTCGGCATGGCCTACGCGGACCTGCTCCGGGTCGAGAACTGGTACGAGCCGGAGTGGTTCCAGAGCCGCCGCCAGCGCCTGCTCGGCACCAGCGCGGTGTTCCGGGTGCCGACCCGCGAGGTGGCCGGGCGCAGCATCGACCTGGTGGTGAAGAACTGCCGGGTGGGCGAGGACATCCCGGTCGACACCCAGCTGCTGCGCGAGTTCGTCAACGCCGAGTTCAACAGCCCGTGGGAGGAGTTCTCGCTGGTGATGGAGATGCGCGAGGGCCGCCACGGACCGCCGGCGCTGAAGATCGAGGCGCAGGAGCCGCTGGCGATCTACGTGCCGCCCGAGCGCATGCAGGAATGGCAGACCGGGCGCAGCGAGGACCGCATCAACCGCATCCGCCGCCAGCATCCCGGCCTCGACCTCGACATCCTCAAGCAGTACAAGCTGATCTACGGCTGGATCCACGGCCTCAACGTGGTCGAGACCCTGGTCGAGCGTGGCGCCCCCGCCGACATGGTGCGCGAGCTGCCCTGGCGGCTGAACGACCGCGTGCTGGCCGACCTGGCGGCCAAGGGCTTCACCGTCGCCGACATGAAGCCGGTGCACATCATCCTGCCCGAGCGCGTGCTGGCCGAGGTCCCGGCGGAGCCGATCGCGGCGGCGGCGGCGGTCGCGGACATGGTCGAGCAGCGGCGCTACGCCATGATCGACTACGAGCTGCTGCTGCGCACGCCCGAATACCAGTCGCAGGTGCACCTGCACCGCCGCATCTGCTATTTCGACGAGCTGCACCACCGCTTCGACGCCAGCCCGCTGCCCCCGCACCTGGCCCAGGTCGAGGTGCTGGGGGTGCCCTTCGTCCACGGCCAGGTCGAGAGCACCGGCGGCCGCCTGTGGGTGGTGGGGCGCAACGCCCGCCTGTTCGACTTCTTCCTGCCCGAGCGCTGGCGGCGCACCCCGGGTTCGCGCCTGTCGCCGCGCCACGACGTGCACTACACCCTGACCAAGGACCAGATCCACCTGGTGTGGAAGACCTCGATGGTGGGCGAACGGCCGGTCGGCCCGGGCGACGCCGCGCTGGCGGAGCGCGCGCACGCGCGCGGCTACAACAGCCCGTTCGAGGAGGCCGCGCTCGCCGCTGCGCTCGCCGCCGCCGGCATCCCCACCACCTTCGTGCGCGCCATCTACCGCACCGGCTCGCGCAAGCTCGAGCCGGTCGAGGACCACCGGCGCTACGATTCCCATCGCGCCATCATCGGCCCCGATGGCCGGCCGGTGCTGGCCGACAACCACAACTACGTGGTGATCCAGGGCTACTTCAACGGCTCGCTGTCGCCGGCGGCGCCCGGCGGCAGCCCGCCCACCCGCCCGCTCGACCTCGAGGCCGCGGTGGCGCGCGGGCTGATGGGGCGCGGCCAGGCCGAGGACACCGTCGCCGCCATCCGCGCGCGCATGGCCGCCGCCGGCTTCGATGGCGGCCTGCTCGACCTGCGCGACTTCCTGGTCTCGCTCGCGGGCGAGGAGCGCCTGCTGCGCGGCCCCGACGGGGCCATCGAGGTGCGCGTGTGCGACTTCAAGCTGATCGGCCGGCTGCCCGCCGGATCGCCATAGACCACTTATTGCATCGATTCAACGAGCGCCTTCCGCCGGGAGTATAGACTCCGCCATGGCCCGCACCCTCGCCCTCCTCGCCCTTGCCGCCGCCGGCTCCGCCGCCGAGCCGCCCTTCCTCCACCCGCTGTTCAGCGACCACGCGGTGCTGCAGCGCGAGCGGCCGCTGCCGGTGTGGGGCTGGTCGGCGGCCGGCGAGCGCGTCAGCGTGACCCTGGCCGGGCGCAGCGCCGAGGCGGTGGCGGGGCCCGACGGCCGCTGGCAGGTGCTGCTGCCGGCGCTGCCGGCGGGCGGGCCCTACGAGCTGGTGGCGTCCGCCGGGGCCCGCCAGGCGCGCGTCGCCGACCTGCTGGTGGGCGAGGTGTGGCTGTGCTCGGGGCAGTCGAACATGGAATGGAACGTGCAGAACTCCGACGGCTGGGCCGAGGAGCGGGTGGCGGCCAAGAGCCTGGCCACGGTGCGCCAGTTCCGCGTCGCCAAGACCTACACCACTACCCCGGCCGCCACCTGCGCGGGCCGCTGGAAGGTCGCCGCCGACGGCCCCGGCCAGTTCACCGCGGTCGGCTACTACTTCGCCCGCGAGCTGGAGCGCGAGCTGGGGGTGCCGGTGGGGGTGGTGAACGCCGCCTGGGGCGGCACCACGGTCGAGGCCTGGACCAGCCTGCCCGCCCTGACCAAGGTGGCGGGCGCCGAGCCGGCGCTGGCCAAGCAGAAAGAGTGGGACGACGTCAAGCTGGCGGCGGCGCGGGCGGCGTGGTGGGCCGAGGCCGATCCCGATCAGGGCCAGGCCCGGGCCGACCACGACGATGCCGCCTGGCGCACCTTCAAGGTTCCCGGCACCTGGAAGCCGCAGGGGGTGGTCCAGGACGGCGGCATCGCCTGGCTGCGCCGCACCGTCGAGCTGCCGGCCGCGGCCGCCGGCGCCGCCGGCCGGCTGGGGCTGGGCATCACCGTCGACAGCGACACCACCTACCTGAACGGGGTCGAGGTCGGCAAGGGCGAGGGCTGGGAGGACGCGCGCAGCTATGCCATCCCGGCCGGGCTGCTGAAGGCCGGCGCCAACACCATCGCCATCCGCCTGCGCGCCGGCGGCGACGGTGGCATCTACGGCGAGCCCGCCGCGCTGGTGCTCGAGGCGGGCGGGGCGCGCGTGCCCCTGGCCGGCCCCTGGCGCTTCCGCGGCGGCGCCGACAAGGCCGCCCTGGCCAAGCTGCCGCGCGACCCGGGCGCGCATCTCGCCGGCTCGCTGTGGAACGCCATGATCGCGCCCCTGACCCCGGCCTCGGTGCGCGGGGTGGCGTGGTACCAGGGCGAGACCAACGCCGGCATGGGCAGCGCCTACGCCGGCTACCTGACCGGGCTGATCGCCGGCTGGCGCGCCGGCTTCGCGCGCGAGGACCTGCCCTTCGGCGTGGTCCAGCTCGCCGGCTTCGGCAAGCGCAGCGAGGCGCCGGTGTCGGAAGGGCCCTTCACCCTGCTGCGCGAGGCCCAGGCGCGGGTGGTGCGCAGCACCCCCAACACCGGGCTGGCGGTGGCCATCGACGTGGGCAACCCCGACGACGTGCATCCGCGCGCCAAGCGCGAGGTCGGCCGCCGCCTGGCGGCCTGGGCCCTGCATGACGTCTACGGGCGCAGCGCGGTGGTGCCCTCGGGCCCGGTGTTCACCGGCCTCGCCGCCGAGGGCGCGACCCTGCGTCTGGCCTTCGACCACGCCCAGGGGCTGACCGCCAAGGGCGAACTGAAGGGTTTCGCCATCGCCGGCACTGATGGCCCCTGGCTGGCGGCCGAGGCGCGCATCGACGGCGCCACCGTGGTGGTGTCGCACCCCCAGCTGGCCAAGCCGGCCAAGGTGCGCTACGCCTGGGGCGGCACCCCCGACTGCCCGCTCTACAACGGCGCCGGCCTGCCGGCGGTGCCATTCCGCAGCGACGCGCCCTGAGCGGGCTGGGCGTCTGGGAATTGCGCGAATCGCACGAAGAGGAGGTCCCAGGGAAGAGCGGTCTGCGCGCACAGGCCGGCCATTGCCTGGCCGCTCGGGATCGGTGCTGCGGCGGTCGGGGTCTGTCGCCGCCGGTCCCCGCCGGCAGGATCGGCTCCGGCGCAACCCGCCAGGGGGATCCCATGACCGCACTCGTCAGCGACGCCTACCGCACCCTGTGGCGCCGGCTGGAATGCCGCATCGCCAACGGCATCCGCACCTACCGCATGGCCCAGGCCGAGGTGCGGGTGGTGGACCAGGCCGGCGCCCCGGTGCCGGGCGCGGTGGTCACCGCCGAGCAGACCGGCCACGCCTTCCACTTCGGGGCCAACTGCTTCCTGTTCGGCGCCTACGGCGACGGCCGCGACCAGCGCTACCAGGATCTCTTCCGCCAGCTGTTCAACGCCGCCACGGTGGCGATGTACTGGCGCGAGCTGGAACCCGAGCCGGGCCGCTGCCGCTTCACCGCCGACAGCGAGCCGCGCTGGCGCCGTCCGCCCACCGACCCGGTCATCGCCTGGTGCCGCGAGCACGGCCTGCTGATCAACGGCCACACCCTGGTGTGGGACAACCCGCGCTGGCAGGTGCCGCCGTGGATGCCCACCGACGCCGGGGAGTGCGCCCGCCTCACCGCCCAGCGCATCCACCAGCTGGCGCAGCGCTATGGCGACGTGGTGCAGCGCTGGGACGTGCTCAACGAGCGCCTGCACTCCTGGCGCCGCCCGACCCCGTTCCCCCAGGTGCCGATGCCGGCCGACTTCGACATCCTCGCCTTCCGCGAGGCCCAGGCCGCGCTGCCGGCCGCCGCCACCCTGATGATCAACGACTACTTCGACGTGTGGAACCCGCGCTACCGCGGCTACCACGAGCTGGTGCGCGAGCTGGAGGGCAAGGGCGCGCGCATCGACACCGTCGGCCTGCAGATGCACAGCTTCAGCGTCGAGGGCATGCTCTCGGTCTGCCGCGACGCCGCCCACTGGCGCGGCGAGGAGGTGGCGGCGGCGCTCGACGGCTACCTTGAGCTGGGCCGGCCGCTGCACGTCAGCGAGATCACCATCCCGCAGCCGGCCGAGACCCCCGAGGGCGCCGAGGCCCAGGCCGAGGTGGCGCGCGACTACTACCGCCTCTGGTTCAGCCATCCGGCGGTCAGCGGCATCACCTGGTGGAACTTCGCCGACGGCGGCGCCGCCCCCGGCGAGGACGGCGTGCTCTCGGGGCTGATCGACCGCGAGCACCGGCCCAAGCCGTCCTTCCACGCCCTCGACCGCCTGATCAACCACGAGTGGAAAACCCGCACCGGCGCGCTCACCGCCGGCGGCGAGGGCTGCGTGCGCTTCCGCGGCTTCAAGGGTGCCTACCGCCTGACCGTCGAGGCCGGCGGCCGCCGCACCCAGGCCGCCGCCAACCTCGCCGCCGACGGCACCATCACGGTGACGGTCTAGTACTACTGTGTCATAAAAATCGTGATATACGGGGGCCATGCCCAAGGACCCTCGCCTCGCGCGGCTACACGCCTACCTGAAATGCCTGACTGGGTGTCTCGGCCATGCAGACCGGGATACCCCGATGCGGGATTACTTGGTCGGCCTTCTGATGCCGGGCGAACGCAAGAGCATGGAGCCGATGGCGGCCCGTCTGTCTCCCGGATCGGTGGGAGCCAAGCATCAATCCCTTCACCACTTCATCAGCGAGAGCCCATGGGATGCAAACCGGCTTCTTGACGCTGTGCGGAGTGAGGTCTTGCCGACCTTCCAGCGGTTGGGCGGCATTCAGGCCTGGGTCATAGATGACACGGGATTCCCCAAGAAGGGCCGAGATTCGGTTGGTGTCTCGCGCCAATACTGCGGTGTCCTGGGTAAGCAGGATAACTGCCAGGTGGCCGTCTCCATCTCACTGGCCAATGTCCACGCCAGTCTGCCGGGCGCGTGGTGCCTCTACCTGCCCGAGGCCTGGATCAAGGACACGGATCGCCGGCAAAAGGCCCGGGTTCCCGATGAGGTGATCTTTCGCAAGAAGTGGGAGATCGCCCTGGACGAGGTCGACCGTCTCCAGTCATTGGGCGTGCCATCGGCTCCGATCCTCGCCGATGCCGGCTACGGGGTGGTGACTGAGTTTCGTGAGGCCTTGGCGCAGCGCGCACGGACGTATGCCGTTGGTATTCCCGGCGAGGTCACGGTCTGGACTGGCGGCCGATTGCCGTTGCCCCCCAAGCCATGGAGCGGCCGGGGAAGAAGACCGACGGCATGGAGAATGCCGCCCGGGAATCGCCCAATCTCAGTTGCGGCCGTGGCGCAGGAATTACCCGCTTCTGCGTGGCAGACCGTCACCTGGCGCCAAGGCAGCACCAAGCCCATGCGTTCTCGCTTTGCCGCTCTGCGAATCCGGGCGGCGCATCGACAGGAGAATTCAGACCTACGCCCGGAGGAGTGGCTGGTGATCGAGTGGCCCAAGACCGAGGCGGCGCCCACCAAGTACCACCTCAGCAACCTGCCAGCCTCGGCGTCCGTGAAAGAGCTTGTCGCCACCATCCACATGCGCTGGCGGATCGAGCGGGACTATCAGGAGCTCAAGGATGAGATCGGCATCGACCACTTCGAGGGGAGAAGTTGGCGAGGGTTCCACCACCACGCCGCCTTGTGCATCGCCGCTTATGGATTCATCGCCGCCGAACGCGCGCGACTTTTTCCCCCTGAAACCATTTCCTTCATCCCGGCGCCACCAGGCGACCCGCCAAAGCCGCGTGGTTCGCCGAACTGACGCCTACCGACGGTCGCCATTCTCCATCCGGACCATCAGACACCTCATCGTTCAGACCCTCATGGGCCAGCCCAACAGACGCGGATGGAGTCACTTACTTATATGACACAGTAGTACTAGGGGACCAGCGACAGGAACAGGAAGGCGGCGAACAGCACCAGGTGCACCGCGCCCTGGATCAGGTTGGTGCGGCCGCTGGCCATGGTCATGGTGCCCACCAGCACGCTGATGAGCAGGGTGACCTGGGCCTTGGCGTCCAGGCCGAGCTCGAGCGGCAGGCCCAGCACCAGGGCGGCGCCCGCCACCGCCGGGATGGTCAGGCCGATGCTCGCCAGCGCCGAGCCGTAGGCGAGGTTGAGGCTGGTCTGCAGGCGGTTGGCGAGCGCGGCGCGGATCGCCGCCCAGGTCTCGGGCAGCAGCACCAGCATGGCGATGGCGATGCCGATCACCGCGCGCGGCGCCCCCGCCGCCGCCACCGCGCGCTCGATCAGCGGCGACAGCACCTTGGCCAGGCCCACCACCGCCACCAGGGTGGCGACCAGCAGGCCCAGGCTGGCCCAGGCTCGCCGCACCGAGGGCCGTTCGGCGTGGGCGTCGGCCTCGCCCTCGGCCCCCACCGGCAGGAAGTAGTCGCGGTGGCGCACCGTCTGGCCGAACACGAACACCGCCCACAGCGTCAGCGAGGCGCCGGCGGCGAAGGCCAGCTGGGCCGGCGAATAGGTGGGGCCGGCGCTGCTGGTGGTGAACGAGGGCAGCACCAGGGTCAGCCCGGAAAGGGCGATGAGGGCGGCGAAGGCGGCGTGGGTGCCGTCGACGCGGAAGGCCTGCTGGTGGTGGCGCAGGGCGCCAACCAGCAGGCACAGCCCGACCACCCCGTTGCAGATGATCATCACGGTGGCGTAGATGGTGTCGCGTGCCAGGCCGGCCTGGGCGGGGTCGCCGCCGACCATCACCGAGAGGATCAGCGCCACCTCGATCACGGTGATGGCCAGGGCCAGCACCAGGGTGCCGAAGGGCTCGCCGACGCGGTGGGCGACCACCTCGGCGTGGTGCACCGCCGCCAGCACCGCGGCGATCAGCGCCGGCAGGCAGAGCAGGGCGGTGGGCCAGCCCGGCGGCAGCGCCATGCCGAGGCCGAGCGCGAGCAGGGCGGCCGCCGGCACGATCCAGGTCCAGCGCGGGGCGGGGCTCATGGGCGGCACTCGACGGCGGTGGCGCGGCGATGCCAGCGCGGAATGCGCATGGGCCGGCGCTGGCAGGGCGCTAGCCGCCGCCCTCCGTCGGAGGCGCCGGTGCCGCCGGCTTCTCCGCCAGCGGGTCGTACCACAGCCCGGCCTTGCGCGCGAGGTCGCGGATGGCGAAGGCCTCGGCGGTGACCTCGGCCTGCCAGGCGCGCTCGCCACGGGC
Source organism: Planctomycetota bacterium (assembly GCA_023150565.1). Taxonomy (GTDB): domain Bacteria; phylum Planctomycetota; class UBA11346; order UBA11346; family UBA11346; genus JAKLKR01. The sequence goes on along the minus strand of JAKLKR010000010.1, from coordinate 6,137 downwards.
GATGCCGTCGAGACGGGACTCCATCTGGGCGGTGTAGGCGCGCTCGATGAAGTTGCCGGCGAAGTGCCGCACCAGGAAGTCGCACACCTTCAGGCCCAGCTCGCTGGCGTGCAGCTTGCGCTTCTCCTCGGTGACGTAGCCGCGCGCCAGGATGGTGCTCATGATCGCGGCGTAGGTCGAGGGGCGGCCGATGCCGTCGCGTTCGAGCGCCTTGATCAGGCTGGCCTGGGTGTAGCGCGGCGGCGGCTTGGTGCGCTTCTCCTTGGCCACCAGGTCGAGCAGCGCGAGCAGGTCGCCGGGGTCGAGCAGGGGCAGCTCGGCCTCGGCCTCCTCGGGCTCCTCGGCGTCCTTGGCCGGGCGGCCGCGCTTCTTCGGCCTGACCTCCTCGGTGGCGTCGCCGCCGGTGCAGCGCCGCCAGCCGTCGAACAGCACCACCTTGCCCTTGGCCTGGAAGATCCCCATCGGCACCCGGCGGCCGTCGGGCAGGGCGAAGCCGTCGGGGGCGCAGGCCACGTCGATGACGGTGAGCTGGTCGCGCCCGGACGCCATCTGGCAGGCGATGAAGCGGTCGCGGATGAGCTGGTAGAGCTCGCCGGCCTTGCCCTCGATGCGCGGCGAGTCCTCGGCGTGGGTGGGGCGGATGGCCTCGTGCGCCTCCTGGGCGTTGGCCGCCTTGGTGGCGTGGATGACCGGCTGGGCCGGCAGGTAGGCCGGGGGGAAGTCGCGCGCGATCACCGTGCGCGCCGCCGCCAGCGCCTCGGGCGCCAGGGCGGTGCTGTCGGTGCGGTGGTAGGTGATGTGGCCGTCCTCGAACAGCTGCTGCAGCAGCTTCATGGTGGCGTCGGGGTCGACCCCCAGGCGCACCGAGGCGGCCTGCTGCACGGTGGCGGTGGTGAAGGGGGGCGGCGGGTTCACCGTGCGTTCGCGGCGGTCGCAGCCCTGCACCCGCCATTCCTGGCGCTTGCACCATTCCACCGTCTTCTCCGCCACCGCGGCGTCGGTCAGGCGCTGGCCGAGGGGCTCGCCCTTCCACTGCAGCAGCTCGGCGGTGAAGGCCGGGCGGGTGCCGCTGCGCTCCAGCTTGGCGCGCAGCACCAGGTAGTCCTTCTGGTCGAAGGCGGCGATCTCGCGCTCGCGCTCGGCGACGATGCGCAGCGCCACCGATTGCACCCGACCCGCCGACTTGGCCTCCTTGCCCACCCGGCGCAGGGTCGGGCTGACCACCCAGCCCACCACCCGGTCCAGCACCCGGCGCGCCTGCTGGGCGTCGATCAGGTGCTGGTCGAGCTCGCGCGGGGCGGCCATCGCCGCCTTGACCGCGGGGGCGGTGATGGCCTGGAAGGTCACCCGCCGGCAGGGCCGGGCGAGGATCTGGGCGATGTGCCAGGCGATCGCTTCGCCCTCGCGGTCGGGGTCGGTGGCGAGCAGCACCGATTCCGCCTCGCCCGCCAGGCGGGTCAGCTCGGCGATGGCGCGCTGGGCCTTCTCCAGCGGCAGGTAGCGCGGCTCGACCCGGCCGTCGCGGAAGGCCACCGCCAGGTCGCCGCTCAGGGGCAGGTCGCGGACATGGCCGAAGCTGGCCGCAACCCGGTAGTTAGGGCCCAGGAAGCCGCGGATCTTCTGGGTCTTGTTGGGCGACTCGACGATGACCAGGTGCACGGTGGCAAGGGTAGGGGGCGGCCCGGCCTGTCACTCGCCCTTGCGCACCGGGACGAACCCATGGTATCATGGTGAGAATGGAACCATTGGCATGCGATGAGGGCGGGCGGAGCCGGGCCTGGCTGCCCTGGGCCCTGGCTGCGGCCGCTCTGCTGGCGCTGCGCATGGCCGCCCACCATCTGCCAGCCGGCGAACTGCGCTCGCTGCTGGCCAATCTGGCGGAGTGGCTGCAGGCGGCGGTGGCGGCGGCAGCCTGCTGGTGGGCGGCCCGGCAGCAGCAGGCCGCCGGTGGCAACCACCTGCCCTGGCGGCTGCTTGCCGTCGCCTATGTCGCCTGGGCGGTGGGCGACGGTCTGTTCCTCCTCTTCGGGCTCACCGGCTGGGGCCAGCAGGTCGGTCTGCCGGATCTGTTCTATCTGCTGTACTATCCACTGTTCCTGGCTGCGGTGCTGCTTCTCCCGCGCCGGCGTCCACGACCAGGTGAACGCCGGACCCTGGCCTTGGACGCCGCCATCATCATCACCGGCACCGCCACGGTGCTGTGGGAATCGCTGGTGCGCCCGGCCCTGGCCGGGGGCGGCCATGAGGGTGGATTCGCGATCGCCCTGGCCCTGGCCTATCCGGTCGGAGACCTGCTCGGACTGTGGGGGGTGCTGGCCCTGCTGGTCAGCCGGCGCGATCCCGGCGGCACCGAGGTCTGCCGCTGGCTGGCCCTGGCCATGGCGGTGATGATCGTCATCGACCTGATCTACGGCCGGCAGCTGCTGGCGGGAACCTATGAGGAGGACAACTGGCTGGGCATGGGCTGGGCCGCCGCTAACGGGCTGGCGGTGGTGGCGGCGGCCCGGCGCGGCGCCCTGCCCGCGGGGCCGTTGCCGGTCGCCGCCGGCCAACGCCATCCCATCGTGGGCCCGCTGCTGGTGGGCTGGGTTGCGCTGGCCGCCGCCTGGGTGGCGGTGGCGCTGGGGGGAGCCGGCCGGCCGGATGGGCTGGGCTCCCTGGGCATGTCAGCCACCCTGCTGCTGGTGCTGGCGCGCCTGCTTGCCGGGGCCCTGGCCAACCACCGCCTCTATGTGCGTCTCAACCGCGCCAACACCGGGCTGGAGGAGCGCGTGCGCGCGCGCACCGCCGAGCTGGGCGAGGCCAACGCCAGCCTGCGCGCCGAGATCGTTGAGCGGCGCCAGGCCGAGGAGCTGGCGCGCCTGGGCGAGGAGCGCTTCCGCCACCTCTTCGACGCCAGCCCGGTGGGGCTCGGCCTGTACGACGGCGAGGGCATCCTGCACGCGGCCAACCCGCGCCTGCTCGAACTGGCCGGGGCCCAGGGCGACGAGGTCGAGGCCGGCCTGCTCAGCTGGCGCCGCCTGACCCCGCCGGCGTGGATCGAGGCCGATCTCGCCGCCGCCCAGGCGATCGCCCGCGATGGACGCTGCGACCCCTACGAGAAGGAGCTGGTGAGCCTCGACGGCCGCACCGTGCCGGTGCTGGTGTCGGCGGTGCGGCTCAAGCACCAGGGCGGCTCGCTGGTGTGCGCGGCGGTGGTCGATCTCACCGAGCGCCGCCGGCTGGAGGCCGACCTCGAGCGCGCGCGCCGGCTCGAGGCCCTGGGCACGGTCGCCGGCGGGGTGGCGCACGACTTCAACAACCTGCTCACGGTGGTGATCGGCCATTCCGAACTGCTGCTCAGCGGCATGCCCGACGGTTCGCAGCGGCGCGGGCTGTCGGCAGCCCATGATGCCGCCCAGCGCGCCTCCGAGCTGGCGCGCCAGCTGCTCACCTTCGCCCGCCTCGGCCGCCAGGACACCGAGGAGGTCGACCTGGTGGCGCGCATCCACCGCGCCGGCGACCTGCTGCGCCGGCTGGCCGGACCGGCGGTGGCGATCGAATACGACCTGCCTGCCTGCCCGGTGCGGCTGCGCGCAGTGCCCTCCGAGCTCGACCAGGTGCTGATGAACCTGGTGGTCAACGCCCGCGATGCCATGCCCGAGGGCGGTCGCATCCAGGTCGCGGTGCAGATCGAGCAGGCCGGCAGCGGCAGCGCCGTGCGCGTGCGGCTCGAGGTACGCGACACCGGCGAGGGTATGGACGCCGCCACCCGTGCGCGCTGCCTGGAACCGTTCTTCACCACCAAGGGCCCAGGTCGCGGCACCGGGCTCGGCCTGGCCATCGTGCAGCGGGTGGTGCAGGGCCTGGGTGGCGTCATCAGGATCGAGTCGGAGCCGGGCCGGGGTAGCGGATTCATCATCACCCTGCCCATGTCGTAAGCCTCCCGGGGTGACTAGTATTGTGATAATATCGCTATAATTGCCCCGTTCCATGCATGACTGACAACGCAGCCCGCGGGACGATGGCGCTGGTGGTGAAGCATGCGCGTGGCTTCCAAGCTGGCAGGACTCGTGTCAGCCAGTCCGTCCGATCGTCTGCGCACAGCTCCTCACCCGGCGGGAGCACCTCCGCATGGTTCCGGCCATGCCCACGACCCCCATCCCGAGGGTGGTCGTCGTCGGCGGTCCGAACTGGAGCGCTTCCGCCAGGCCGCCGAGCTGCTCCACGACGAACTGCTGCTGGTCGATGGAAACGGCTGCATCGCCTACGCCAACCCGGCCGCGCTGGCGGGGGTGGGCGAGAGCGGCGCCGGGCTGGCGGGCGTGCGCCTGCGCGCCTGGCTGGGGGACGGGCGCGACCTGGTCGAGGTGCTGGCGCGGGATGGCGCCCCCGCCGGGCCGGTCGAGCTGGCCATGCGCCACCGGGACGGCCGCCTGCTGCTGAAGGAGGTCTCGTTCTCGCCCCTGCCCGCCGACGGCCGGCGGCTGTGGTGCATGATCGGGCGCGATCTCGGCGCCCGGCGCGCAGCCGAGGAGGAGCGTCGCCGGCTCGACGAGCTGATGCGGCGCAGCGACCGCCTCGACCGCCTGGGGGTGCTGACGGGCGGCATCGCCCACGACGTCAACAACCTGCTCACCGGCATGCTCGGCGGCATCACCCTCGCCCGCCGCCGCCAGGAGGCGGGCGAGGCCGCGGCCGCGGCCAGCCTGCTCGGCCAGGCCGAGCGCGCCGCCCTGCGCGCGGCGGCGCTGCTGCGCCAGCTGCTCGGAGCCTCGCGTGGCGGCGAGCCGGCGCGGCGCACCACCGGTGGCCTGGCCGAGCTGGTGGGCGACGCCGCCGAGCTGGCGGCGCGCGGTTCGGCGGTGCGCTGCCGGATCGACGCCCAGCCCGGGCTGTGGCCGGCCGAGGTCGATGGCGGCGAGATCGCCCAGGTGGTGCAGAACCTGGTGATCAACGCCGTGCAGGCCAGCCGCCCCGGCAGCGAGGTGAGGCTGGCCCTGCGCAACCGCGAGCTGGCCGGCGGCGGGGCGGACCCCGCGCCGCCAGGCCGCTATTGCGAGCTGCTGGTCGCCGACCACGGCTGCGGCATCGCCGCCGAGGACCTGGCGCGCATCTTCGATCCCTGGTTCACCACCAAGCCCGCCGGCAGCGGCATCGGCCTGGCCACCTGCCGCGCCATCGTCGAGCGCCACTACGGCCGCATCGCGGTCGAATCCGAGCCGGGGGTGGGCACGGTGTTCACCGTGCTGCTGCCCGCCGCCGCCTGCCAGCCGGCGCCGGCCGAGGCCGCCCCCGCCGCCGCCCCGCCCGGGGGCGGGCGCGCCCTGGTGATGGACGACGATGCCACCGTGCGCGCGATCGCGGTCGACCTGCTGGTGGCGCTGGGCTGGAGCGTGGACGCGGTCGCCGACGGGGCGGCGGCGGTGGCGGCGGTGCGCACGGCGGCGGCGGCCGGGCGCTCCTACGACCTCGCCCTGCTCGACCTCACCGTGCCGGGCGGGCTGGGCGGCCTCGCCACCATGCCGCTGGTGCGTGCCGCCGATGGCGCGGTGATGGGGGTGCTGTCGAGCGGCCACGCCCCCGAGCTGGTCGAGGAGCAGGCGCGCAGCGCCGGCTTCGCCGCCCTGCTGCCCAAGCCCTACACCGCCGCCGAGTTCGCCGCCGCGGTGGCGGCGGCGCTGGCGGCACGCCCCTGATCAGCGGGCGGGGATGGCGGCGGCCATGCGCCGGATGAGCGCGTGCTCGGCCGCCACCGCCGCATCGCCGGGGAAGCGCGCCAGGGCCCAGTCGGCGGCCGCGCCGGCGGTGCCGGCGTCCTCGGCGGCGAGCGCCGCCCAGGCCACCTCGAGGTAGTACGGCTGGCGGTCCACCTGCCGCTGCCAGGCCGCCAGGGCGGCGGCGCGCGCCTGCGGCCCGGCCCTGCCCGCGTAGCGGCCGAGGGCGGCGGCGCTGAGCTCGGTGAGCCGGCGGTCGTCGCGCTCGGCGACCTCGGCCAGCGCCTGCCCGAGCGCGGGCAGGTCGCCGCTGGCGGCGGCCACCGCCAGGCGGTGGCCGAGCACCTCGCGGTCGAGGGCGAAGGAGCCGATGCCGGCGGCGGTGGCCCGCCGGTGGGCCTCCACCAGGGTGGCGAGGTGCCGCTGCGCCGCCGCCGTGTC
>JAKLKR010000109.1 GCA_023150565.1 Planctomycetota bacterium | reverse complement strand
CCATCGGCATAGCGCCATTCCACCGTGCCCACCGCCTTGAGCTCATCAAAGAGGGCGGCGTACCAGAGCTCCACCAGCTCGTCGATGAAGGCGTCGCGGTTGCCGAAGTGGTAGACGAAAGTGCCGAGATTGACCTCGGCCGCCGCCGCCAGCTCGCGCCAGGCCGCCACCAGCCGCGCCGGGTCCACCGCCAGCGCGCGCGCCGGCGCCAGCGCCACCTGCACGGTCACGGCTCCGCGTTCGAGCGCGTCGCGCACGCGCGTGCGCAGCTCGTCCTCGAGCGCCGGGTCGTGCAGGTCGCCGCGCACCGCAACCTGCGCCTGGGCGCCCTTGTGGTTGACCCCGCCGATGCGCACCACCGCCTCGCCCGCCGGGCCGCGTGCACGGCCTTCGCCGAAACCGGTCATCGACATGGTCGGGGGGACAGCAGTCACGACACCTCCGGGGTGTGGAAGGACTCGGTGCGGCTGCGCGCCACCAGGCCGGGCGAGAAGCCGCCGGTGTGCGGGCGGCGGCCGGCGTTCAGCTCGGCGGCCACCACCGCCGCCATGCGCGCCACCGCCCCGCCGCCGCCCAGCCGCTCGCGCACCTCGGCCAGGCCGGCCAGGCAGTCGGCGCGGCCGGCGCCCGACCACAGGCGCAGCAGGTGCTGGGCCAGGCGCGGGGCGTCGAGCTGGTCCTGCAGCACCTCGGGCACCAGCCGCCGCCCCAGCACCAGGTTGGGCAGGCCGACGTGGTCGGTGAGCAGCACCCGCCGCGCCACCGCCGCGGTCAGGCGGTCGGTGCGGTAGGCGAGCACATGCGGCAGGCCGCACAGCGCCGCCTCGAGGGTGGCGGTGCCGCTGGCGATGAGGGCGGCGTGGGCGCGCCGGCAGAGGGTGCGGTAGGGCAGCTCGGCGAGCGGGAAGTGGGTGTGGCGGCGGTACAGCTCGAGCGGCAGGTCGGGGCAGCGCGACACCACCACCCGCACCGGGGCGCCGCCGCCGGCGAGATGGGGCAGGGCCAGCTCGGCGGCGCGGTGGAACACCGGGAGCAGGGCGGCGACCTCGCGCGCACGGCTGCCGGGGGCGAGCAGCAGCAGGCGTTCGCCCGCCGCCACCCCGGGCAGCTCGGCCACCCCCGACACGCCGGCGCCATCGCCGCCGACCAGGTCGAGCAGGGGATGGCCGACGAACTCGGCGTGGATGCCGAAGCGGGGGCCGAAGCGGTTGAACAGCGGCGGCTCGAAGGGGAAGAAGCACAGCAGGCGGTCGACGGTGCGCGCCACCGCCTTGGCCCGGCGCGGCTTCCACGCCCACACCTGGGGCGCGACCACATGCACCAGGCGGGTGCCGCTGCGGCGCAGGTCGCCCAGGCGGCGCAGCAGGCGCAGGTTGAAGCCGGGGTAGTCGATGGTCAGCACCACCTTGGGGCGGCGGGTACGCACCAGGCGCTGCATGCGCAACCCCAGGCGCACGAAGTCGGGCAGGCGCGCCAGCACCGGCCCCAGGCCCATCACCGCCAGGCCGTCGATGCCCTGCTCGATCTCGGCCCCGGCGGCGGCCAGGCGCTCGCCACCCATGGCGGCGCATTCCAGGGCCGGGTTGGCCTTGCGCAGCTCGGCCAGGATGGCGGCGCCATAGGCGTCGCCCGAGGCTTCGCCCGCCAGCACGAACAGATCGCAGGACGGGGCCAGGGACATGGGCGGCCAGGATCGCCCGGCCCCGGCCGGCTGCAACGTCCACCGCCTGCCGCGGGTATCTCCTTGCGGACTCCCCCCGGGCCGGCTGCGGCTGCCCATTCCGCCTTGAGCCCACCGCGCTCGCTCCCATCCTGTCGCCCGTTCCCGAGGTCCCCATGGCAAAGCTGGTCGCGCAATCCGGTCCCACCGCCGGCAAGGAATACCCCATCGCCAAGGACGTCATCGTCCTCGGCCGGCAGTCGACCTGCGATGTCCAGCTGATCGACAACATGGCCAGCCGCGCCCACTGCCAGATCCGCCGCTACGGCGACTTCCTGGTGCTGTCCGACAGCGGCTCGCGCAACGGCACCAAGCTCAACGACCAGCGGGTGATCGAGCGCCAGCTCGAGTTCGGCGACCGCATCCGCGTCGGCGAGGTGGTGATGATGCTGGTGAAGGAGGACGGCGACAAGGAGCTCAAGGACCTGCTCACCCGCTACCGCGTCGAATCGAAGCTCGGCGAGGGCGGCATGGGCGTGGTCTACAAGGCGGTGCAGGTGTCGATGCAGCGCCCGGTGGCGCTCAAGGTGCTGTCGCCCAAGTACGCCGCCCGTCCACGCTTCGTCGAGCAGTTCATCCGCGAGGCGCGCGCCGCCGGGGCGCTCAACCACCAGAACGTCATCCAGGTGCACGATGTCGGCACCGAGAACGGGGTGCACTTCTTCTCGATGGAGCATGTCGAGGGTCCGACCTGCGCGCGCATGCTGCGCAGCCAGGGCTGCTTCGAGACCGACGAGGCGCTCGAGGTCATCCTGCAGGTGGCCAAGGCGCTCGAATACGCGCACGAGCACCGCCTGATCCATCAGGACATCAAGCCCGACAACATCATGGTCGGCTCGGACAACGTGGTGAAGCTCGCCGACCTCGGCATCAGCAAGACCTTCGACGAGGCCGAGCAGGAGGGCGACGAGTCGCGCAAGATCATGGGCACCCCCCACTACATGGCGCCCGAGGCGGCGCTGGGCAAGAAGATCGACCACCGCGTCGACATCTACGGCCTGGGGGCGACGCTCTACCACCTGCTGGCGGGCAAGGTCCCCTTCCACGGCGAGGGCGCCACCGAAGTGCTCAAGAAGGTGGTGATGGAGGAGCCGCCGCCGCTGCGCCAGCTCAACCCCAAGGTCACCGACGCGGTCGAGAAGCTGGTGCGCCGGCTGATGGCCAAGCAGCCCGATGCCCGCCCGCAGACCGCGGTCGAGGTCCAGGCCGAGATCAAGAAGCTGTGGGACGGGAACCAGACCGGCTCCGACCGCGTCGCCGCCGGCGACACCCAGCTGCTGCGCCGCTACATCGCCGCCAAGGACCTCAACCCCTCGGGCGAGGCCTCGCTGCAGACCCCCGAGCCCAAGACCGGCTCGCGCCTGGCCACCGCCGCGCCCGCGGGCACGCGCATGGCCAGCTGGCTGCTGATCGGCGCGGTGGCGGTGCTGGCGCTGGTGGGGGTCGCCGCCCTCGTCCTCGGCGGCGGCAAGCCCCCGCCGCAGGAGCCGCCGACCCCTCCCCAGCCCGCCACCACCGCCGCCGTCGCCCCCGCCCCGCGCCAGCCCAGCCCGCAGGAGGAGGCCGCCGCGCGCGCCACCCGCAGCCTGGACGAGCTCGAGCGCCTGCTCGGCAAGCCGGCCAACCAGTTCGACCCGGTGGCGGCGCACAACCTGCTCGCGGCGGTGCCCCAGAGCGGGCTCGATCCCGCCCAGGGCGAACGCCGGCGCGCCCTCGCCGCCCGCCTCGACCTGGTCGCCCAGCGCGCGCGCCAGAACCAGCTCGAGGCCTCGCTCACCGCCCTGCAGACCGAGGTCGACCGCCTCGCCGACGAGCGCAACTACGACCTCGCGCTGGGCCGGCTCGACGCCTTCCCGGCGCGCACCGACCCGGCCCTGCGCGACCGGGTGGCGCAGAAGCGCATGCAGCTGGTGCAGGACAAGGCCGAGTTCGCCCAGAAGCTCGACGAGCGCACCAAGCGCATGCAGGCCGCGCGCGACCTCGCCGGTCTCAACAACCACCTGGAGCACCTGCCCAAGCCGTGGCTGGGCAGCCCCCAGGCCCAGGCCATCGAGGCAGCGATCAAGACCGTCCAGGCCGAACGCCTGACCCTGCTCGATGGCGACGCCAACCAGTGCGCCAAGGCGCTGGCGCAGTGGGATTTCGCCGCCTTCGACCGCCTGATCGCCAGCCGCCTGGCGAACGCCCAGGGCACCCCGGCCGGGCAGCGCCTGACCCAGTACGCCGAGGCGGCCAAGCGCCTGCGCACCCTCGCCGCCACCCTCGACGCCCCCCTGACCAAGGCGGGAGGGATGCGCTACAAGGGCACCCTCAACGGCTTCGCCGATCCCGACCTGACCGGGGCCTCCGAGGACGGCCTGGGACTGAAGGAGCGCCACGGCGGCCAGGTCGACCTCGCCTGGAGCAAGCTCAAGCCGGCCGAGCTGGCGGCGATCATCGCCCTCGCCCTGGGCAAGACCGAGGCCGACACCTGGGCGGGGGTGCTGGCGACCCTCGACCAGGCGCGCCAGGTCAAGTAGGGGGCGCATGGCCGGCGGGCACCGCGACAAGCACAAGGGCGCCGGCTGGAGCGACCGGCCCGGGCTCGGCCGCCTGCGCCGCGCCAACACCAAGGAGTCCGGCCGCCAGGGGCGCTGGGAGGACCGCGCCGAGGACGAGACGGCGGTCGACCTGCACGGCGCCATCGAGCGCGCCAGCCATGCCGGCGAAAGCCTGCTGGCCAAGTTCAACCGCCTGCTGCGCGACGCCGATGCCGGCGACGGCGAGCCGGGCGAGGTCAGCGGCTTCGACGGCACCCGCGTGCTGGTGCGCCCCGACGACGGCGGCCCCGAGCTGCCCTGCAGCGTGCGCCGGGTGCTCAAGAAGCTGGTGGCGGGGGTCAAGAACCCGCTGTGCGTGGGCGACCGCGTGCGTGTCGACCGCAGCCACGACCCGGTGATCACCGCGCTGGCGCCGCGGCGCAACCAGCTCGAGCGCGCCGACAGCCACAACCGAGCCCTGGTGCAGGTGTTCGCCGCCAACCTCGACCGCCTGGTGGTGGTGGCCTCGGCCGGGGACCCGCCGATCAAGCCGGCGCTGATCGACCGCTACCTGGTGATCGCCGCCTTCAACCGCATCGAGCCGCTGGTGGTGGTGACCAAGCCCGATCGCGGCGAGGCGGCAGCAGAGCTGGCGCTCTACCGCGGGCTGGGGCTCGAGGTCCACCTGGTGCGCGCCGACTGCGGCGCCGAGGGCGAGGGCGTGGCCGCGCTGCGCGCCGCCCTCGCCGGGCTGACCTGCGTGGTCGCCGGCCAGAGCGGGGTGGGCAAGTCGTCGCTGATCAACGCCCTCTTCCCCGAGGCCGCGGCGCGCACCGGGCGGGTGGCCGACGAGGGCCACGGCCGCCACACCACCAATTCGGCGCGCTCATGGCTGCTGCCCGGCGGCGGTCGCCTGGTCGACACCCCCGGCATCCGCGAATGCACCATCACCGGGCTGGAACCGCTCGACGTGGCGCTGCTCTACAGCGACCTGGCGCGCTTCCACCCCGACTGCCATTTCCGCGACTGCACCCACCGCCACGAGCCCGACTGCGCGGTGCGCGCCGCGGTCGGGCGCGGCGACATCGCCGCCAGCCGCTACGCCAGCTACCTGGCGATCGTCGAGGAGGACCTGGCGGCCACCTGACCCCGGTGCGGGGAAACCCCACAGCGGGCTTGCGCGGATCCGGGGTATGCTGGGGGCATCAGGAGCCAGCCATGCATCTCGTCAGCACCATCCTCGTCAGCCTCGCCCTGGGTGCGGGCCTCTGCGCCGCCGACAGCAGCAGCGAGTCCACCACCGTCAAGGATGGGTCCACCTGGACCCGTTCGACCACCGGCAGCTCGTCCAACGGCAGCGCCTGGCAGAGTTCCACCGAGGGCACCGCCACCCGCACCGGCGAGCACGCTGGCACCTGGCAGGGCACCACCCAGGGCACCGTCTCCAAGCCCGATGGCGGCACCGGCACCTTCACCACCCAGCGCGAAGGGCAGTGGCAGGGCGATGGCCAGGGCAACCGCACCTGGGCCTCGACCGCCACCACCACTGGCAGCAAAGGTGGCACTTCGACCGTCGAGCGCACCGGCAGCTCGACCGCCACCGACAGCGGCCGCACCTTCACCGTCGAAGGCGACCGCACCTCGACCGGGCCCAAGGGACAGACCGTCACCGCCCACACCGACACCACCGGCAGCGTGACCCGTACCGGCAACGGGGCCGAGATCACCAGCACCACCACCGGCACCAACTCCAAGGGCCAGAGCTGGACCACCGAGCGCGAGACCGAGGTGGTGAAGACCGGCGACGGCACCGCCACCGCGACCACCACCGCCACCCGCACCAACGCCGACGGCACCACCGAGACACGCACCCATACCGATACCGTCAGCCGCACCGGTCGCGGCACCGGCGAAGGCGCCACCGCCGCGCCGCAGCAGACCACGGCCAAGTCCACCGCCACCGCCCCCAAGCCGACCGCTCCGCCCACCGAGCGGACGCGCAAGGGCGCCGATGACGACGACCGCGAGCGCCCGGCCCCCCGCCAGCGCCAGGGCCAAGGCCAGGCCGGCGCCCAGCGCCAGGGCCGCGGCGGCAAGGGCCGGCACTGATCTACTACTCGTCGAATTCCTTCTCCGCCACGCAGATTTCGACGAGTAGCAGATCGGGGGGACCGGGGGGCGAAAGCCCCACGATGAAACAGCCAGCAGCGCGGACGAGACGACAATGGCTTTCTTGCGGCTCGGCTGCGCTGAGCGGGATCAGCCGCGCCAGAGGGCGCGCGCGCCGGTGAACAGCAGCTGGGCGGCCATCGCCGCCAGCACCAGGCCGGTGAGCTTGCTCAGCACGGTGATGCCGCGCCGGCCGAGCAGGCGTTCGACCTGGCCGCCGGCCAGCAGCAGGGCGCCGGTGGCGGCGGCGGCGGCCATCACCCCCAGGCAGCCCACCACCCGCTGCGCGCCGGCGTCCTCGGCCCCCATCACCATCAGCGCACCGGTGGTGGCGGGTCCGATGGCGATGGGGATGGCGAGCGGCACCACCGCCACGTCCTCATGCGGTTCGCGCGGCTTCTCGTCGCCGCCGCCGCGCACCAGCGCCACCGCCGAGATGAAGAGCAGGCCGCCGGCCCCGACCCGGAAGGCGTCGAGGGTGATGCCGAAGGTGGCGAAGATGACCGGGCCGAAGAAATACAGCACCAGGCAGGTGATGGCGATGGCGATGGTGGTGCGCACCGCCAGGCGGGTGCGCTGGGCCGGTTCCTCGCGGGTCAGGGCGAGGAAGCTCGAGAGCACGAAGAAGGGCGTGAGCAGGAAGAAATAGCGGATCGCGACGTTGACGAAGGCGAGCAGGTGGTCGGTGGCCATGGCGCTCCAGATGATAGTATTTCATCTGATTTAGCTACGATATTTTCCCCAATTTATTATTTGCCACCGAGGTCCGTCCCAGGACCCTGCGGGGATGGCCATCCCCCCTGCGCTCGCCGCCGCCGACCTGCCCCTGCGCGCGGGCGAGACCCTGCTGGTGCATGCCAGCGTGCGCTCGCTCGCCCACACCGGGGCGCGCGCCGAGGACATCCTCGCCTGGCTGCGCGCCGGGCTCGGGGCCGCCGGCACCCTCATCCTGCCCACCCTCACCTACCGCGCCACCCCGGCGGCGGGGATGGCCTTCGACGTGCGTTCGACCCCCAGCGACACCGGCGCCCTGCCCGAGACCGGACGCGCCCTGGCGGGGGCGCAGCGCAGCGTGCATCCCACCCATTCGGTGGCCGCCATCGGCCCCGCCGCCGCCGAACTGACCCGCCACCACGGCCTCGACCGCGAGCCGTGCGGGCCCAATTCCCCCTTCATCCTGCTGCCGCGCCTGGGCGCGCGCATCCTCTTCCTCGGCTGCGGGCTCAGGCCCAACACCACCATGCACGCGGTCGAGGCGCTGGCGCGGCCGTGGTACCTGCACCATCCGGACACGCGACGCTACCGCGTCACCGGCCACCAGGGGGCGACGGTGGAGGTCGAGCACCTCCACCATGGCTTCAGCCACCACCGCCTGGCGCAGCGCTACGACCGCCTGTGGGACCTGCTGCCCGCCGACCGCCGCTGGAGCGGCGCCATCGGCCCCTGCACCTGGCACCTGCTCGACGCCCAGGCGGTGTTCGCCGCCGGCCTGGCGGCGCTGGTGCGCGACCCGGCGGCGTTCGTCGAGCCGGCCCCGCCGGCCTGATCAGGCGCCGGCGGCGGCCCAGTGGCGTTGAACTAGGGCGGGAGAACAGCGGACGGCCGCATTCGGAGCGTCGACGCCCACGTCGACGGAGCCTCTTGTGCATCGATCTGGGACCATGGCAGCGTCACCGCGGCGTCGACGTGGGCGTCGACGCTCCACAAGCGCCCTGACCGCTTCATCGCCATTGGGCGGCAGCCTGGGCGGCAACCAGGCGCTCGGCCATCAGGGCGTTCCAGGCGCGCTCGGCGGCGGCGCCTTCGCCGGCGCTCCAGGGCCCTTCGTGGTGGCCGCTGGTGTAGGCGCAGATGCGCCCGGCGCGCAGCGCGTTGGCCACCGCCCACTGCCCGGGCGGCGGCACCGCGGGATCGAAATAGGCGGGCAGGCACAGGGTCGGGGTGTCAGCGAGCCCCGCTGCCACCGCGGCGTCGTAGTAGGCCAGCACCTCGGTCACCTCGGGGTGGCGGCGGTGCCAGGCGCGCACCGCCTCGCCGCTGCCCACGCACGGGCAGCGCAGCCGCCAGGGATGGTGGCCGAAGGTGGGCACGTCGAGCCGGGCGCAGCGCCAACGCGGTTCCCAGGGCAGCGCCAGCGCACCCAGCCCGCCGCCGAACGAACCGCCGGCGTAGCCCAGGCGCGCCGCCGCGCCCGGCACCAGCGCGGCCAGCGCGCTGGTGGCCGACCACAGGGCGGCCACGCAGGTGCGGATCAGGTAGGTGTCGCGCCCGGCGATGCCGTGCACCACGTGGCGGGCGGCGCTGTCGGGGATGCCCGCGGCCGCCGACAGCGAGAAGCCCGGCGAACTGATGTGCAGACGCACCAGCGGCGGTTCGCCGGGAGCGGGGGCGGGCGGCTCGCCGGGACCGCCATAGCCATGGCCGCACACCAGCCCGGCGCCGGCCGGGGTGGCGGGCTCCAGCAGCCAGGCGCCGCAGCGGAACCCGCCAAGGGTGGTGAAGCGCACCTCGCTGCGCCGCCAGCCGCCGGCCAGGGCGGTGGCCTCCCCGCGCTCCAGGGCCAGCGGCACGGCCTCGGTGGCGGCGCGGGTGCGGCGCCAAAAGTCGGCGAAATCCGCCGGCGCCGGCGGGGCGGCGATGGCGCGCAGCTGCTCGGGGGTGCAGCCGTAGGTGGGATCGAAGGGATGCGGGTGGGCGATGGCGCGGGGATCGGCGGCGGGGGTCATGGCTGTCCGGGGGCGGCGATGGTGGCGCCGGGATGGTCGCGATGGGGCACCAGCACCGGGGCCACGGCGGTGGCCGGATCGGCCAGGCGGGCGAGCAGCGCGCGGGCGGCGGCGGCGCCGATCTCGTCCCAGTCGACCGCCAGGCCCGACACCGGACCCTCGAAGTCGCTGGTGTCGAGCCCGGGCGAGGCGTGCGACAGGTCGGCGGGGATGCGCAGGCCGAGCTCCGCCGCCACCGCGCCCAGGGCCGAGGGCAGCGACTGGGTCACCACCGCGCTCGGCCGGTCGGCGGCGGCGAGCAGCGGGCGCAGCAGGGCCGCCTCGTCAGCCAGGCCGAGGCGGTAGTCGCCGCCCATCACCTCGCGCGCGGGCAGGCCGGCCTCGGCCATCGCCCGGCGGTAGCCGGCCAGGCGTTCGCGCCGGCTGTGGTGCACG
Organism: Planctomycetota bacterium; assembly: GCA_023150565.1. Taxonomy (GTDB): domain Bacteria; phylum Planctomycetota; class UBA11346; order UBA11346; family UBA11346; genus JAKLKR01. The sequence goes on along the minus strand of JAKLKR010000109.1, from coordinate 7,416 downwards.
CGCCGGTCGGGCCGCGCCACCACCAGGTCGTGGCCGTGGTCGACGTAGGCGATGCGGCGGTGCCCGTGGGCGAGCAGCCGGCGGGTCACCGCCAGCGCCGCGCCCTCGTCGTCGGCGACCACGCAGTCGCTCGCCAGCCGGCTGTTGACCGCGATCCAGGGCAGGCGCAGGCGGCGGATGCGCTCCTCGACCTCGGGCGCCAGGTCGTAGCCCAGGCACAGCACGGCGCCGTCGGCCAGGCTCTGGCGGAACGGCTTGGGCAGGTGCTCGGGGTCGAGCGCGCCGTCGGGCAGCGGACAGAACACCACGTGCTGGCCGCTCGCCTCCAGCCCGGTGCTGAAGCGCTGCAGCCCGGCCCAGCGGCCGTAGGGGCGCAGCCCGCCGCCCTGCAGCCACAGCACCGCCCCCATGCTGCCGCCGCGGATGCCGCGCGCGGCGGCGTTGACGCGGTAGCCCAGGCGCTCGGCCGCCGCGCGCACCCGTGCCGCGGTCTCGGGCGAGGTGTTGTCGCGGGTGGCGACCGGGTTGAGCACCCGCGAGGCGGTTCCGAGCGAGACCTCGGCCAGCTTGCAGACATCGCGCAGGGTCGGCGGCCGGCCGCCAGGCTGGCCGGCAGGAAGGTCGGGCATGGCGCCATGATGGCGGGCCCGTCCCCGCCTCAACCGGCGCCGCCGGCGCAAAGCGGACCCCCTTGTCCGCTTTGCGCCGGCGCCACCATGCCGCCCCCATCGGAGCAGCCATGGCCCTGGAGCAGACCGTCTACACCCTCCCCCAGAGCGAGATCCCGCGGCAGTGGTACAACCTCGCCGCCGACCTGCCCACGCCCATGCTGCCGCCGCTTGGCCCCGACGGCCAGCCGGTGCGGCCGGAGCAGCTCGCCCCGGTGTTCCCCATGAACATCATCGAGCAGGAGGTGTCGACCAGGCGCTGGCACGACATCCCCGAGCCGGTGCTCGACATCCTCACCCGCTGGCGCCCGACCCCGCTGCGCCGCGCGCGCGCGCTCGAACAGGCGCTCAAGACCCCGGCGCACATCTACTGGAAGGACGAGTCGGTGTCGCCCGCCGGCTCGCACAAGGCCAACACCGCGGTGCCGCAGGCGTGGTACAACCGCGAGTTCGGCATCCGCCGCCTGACCACCGAGACCGGCGCCGGCCAGTGGGGCAGCAGCCTGAGCTACGCCTGCGCCCTGCTCGGCCTGGAGTGCAAGGTCTACATGGTGAAGGTCAGCTTCGAGCAGAAGCCCTTCCGCAAGACCCTGATGGAGCTGTGGGGCGGGCGCTGCGTGGCCAGCCCGTCGACCGAGACCGCGGCCGGGCGCGCGGTGCTGGAAAAGGACCCCAACTGCCCCGGCAGCCTGGGCATCGCCATCAGCGAGGCGGTCGAGGCGGCGGTGTCGGACCGCGAGGGCAAGACCCGCTACGCCCTCGGCTCGGTGCTCAACCACGTGATGCAGCACCAGTCGATCATCGGCCTCGAGGCAAAGCGCCAGCTCCAGCTCGCCGGGGTGGCCAACCCCGACGTGGTGATCGGCTGCGCCGGGGGCGGCTCGAACTTCGCCGGCATTTCGTTCCCCTTCGTGGCCGAGAAGATCCACGGCGCCAGCATCCGCATCGTGCCGGTCGAGCCGGCGAGCTGCCCGACCCTGACCCGCGCCCCCTTCGTCTACGACCATGGCGACCTCGCCAAGATGACCCCGCTGCTGCCGATGCACAGCCTCGGCCACAGCTACATCCCCAGCTCGATCCACGCCGGCGGCCTGCGCTACCACGGCATGGCCCCGCTGGTCAGCCAGGCGGCGGTCGAGGGCCTGCTCGAACCCGCGTCGTACGACCAGCTGCAGTGCTACGAGGCGGCGCTGCTGTGGGCGCGCACCGAGGGCACCATCCCCGCACCCGAGACCAGCCACGCCATCGCCCACACCATCCAGGAGGCGATCCGCGCCCGCGAGGAGGGCAAGCAGCGCAACCTGCTGTTCTGCTACAGCGGCCACGGCCTGATGGACCTGGTCGGCTACCAGAAGTTCCTCGCCGGCGAGCTGGCGGGCGGCGGCCTGCCCGAGCAGGACCTGCGCTCGACCCTCGCCACCCTCGCCGCCCACCCCCCCGCCACCGAGCGCCACACCGGGCGCTGGCGCCGCGGCAAGGGCTGATCAGGGCTTCAGGAACGCCGCCAGGCGGGCCGGATCGGCGCACTCCGCCTCGACCAGCCGGGCGACCTCGGCCCGGCCGGCGATGCGGATGACGGTGGGGATGCGCGCCACCCGGAACAGCGGGTGGACGCGGTAGGGATGCTCCATGCGGCCCTTCCAGTCGGCGCGTTCGCCCACCGGGCATTCGTGCACGGTCAGGTCGGGTCGCAGGCGGGCGAGGGCGGCGCGCAGCACCGGATCGGCGGTGACGCAGTCCGGGCACCAGCTCGCGCCGGTGGCGGTCTGTTCAGACCCAAAGAACAGGAACAGCGCCTCGCCTCCCTGGCTGGCTAGGGTTTCCAGGGCGGTCTGGGCGTCGGCGGGAGCGGGGCAGCGGTGGAAGGGCATGGCGCCATGATGCCACCCATGCAACGCTTGGTAAGCGTGCCGCAGACCCCTGGATGGAATGCAACCGCCCGAATTGACACCGCCTGCGTCGCCGGGAGGATCGCCGGTCCGCGCCATGTCCACTTCCTTCCTGCTGGTTCTGCGCGAATGCCCGCCCCCGGCGCGACCGGGAGTGGCGGCGTACCTCAGCCGCGCCTTCGGGTTGAAGGACACCACCTGCGCGTCGATCGCCGAATCGACCCCCATCACCCTGGTCAACGACCTGGCCTCGGCCGAGGCCGCCGCCGCCTTCCTGGCGCTGTCGGGCATCAACCGCCTGGGCGGCAAGCTCGAGCTCGCCCCCGGCCCCGGCGATGAACTGCCCAAGATCGACTGGCCCAAGCGCCCGCAGCTGTTCCGCCGCGACCTCGCCGAGCACGTCGCCGACCTCCAGGTGCAGGTGCCGTTCAACGACGGCAGCCACATCCCGCTGATCACCCTGGTGGCGGCTGCGGTGGGGCTCGGCCCGGCGATGCCGGGCACCGGCTCGGCCGCCAACCCGCACGCCAAGCCGGCCGAGTTCAAGGGCATCCAGCTGCCCGAGATCACCCCCTTCGGCGGCATGGCGGCGCTGCCGCCGGCCGCCACCCCGGCGGTGCCGGGCACCCGCACCGCGCAGAAACCGCCGACCCCGGCGGCGCAGCCCCCCCAGCACCAGACCCCGGCCCAGAACCATCCCCTGCCCGGTGCCGGCAGCGACGAGACCCTGGCCCGCCTCAACGAGCTCTTCCCCGAGGAGGAGTCGAGCGGCTTCCTGCCCAACAACCAGGACATCACCAGCATCCTCGACAAGCTGCTGCCGGACGAGGGCGGCCCCACCGCCCCCCAGCCCGGCTCCGGCTCCTCCTCGCGCCGGGCGGTGGCCGCCACCCTGGGCAACACCGGCTTCGCGGTGTTCCTCGCCAAGATCGCCGACGAGGGCCGCCGCCAGAAGGCGGTCGAGCTGATCGCCGAGCTGGCCAAGATCCCCAAGGAGGAGGCCGAGGCGCTGTCCAAGAAGGTGATCATCCCGGTGCTCAAGGGCGCGACCAAGGACGAGGCCGAGGGCGCCAAGCAGCGCTTCGCCAAGATCGGCATCCTGGCGCGCGTGAAGGGGCCGGAGTAGGCGATGGCCGACGCCCCGCCGCCCGCGGGGCCGGTCGACCTGCTCGGCCTGACCGCGGGCCAGCTGGCCGAGGCCGCGGCCCTCGCCCTGCCCAGCGGCGCCGGCCTGGCGCCCAAGGTCTTCACCGCCGCCCACCGCCACGGCCGCTTCGCCCCCGAGGAGCTGCCCATCCCGCCCGCCAACGCCGCCGCCTGGCGGCGCGCGTTCACCCTCGGGCTGCTCACGGTGGTGCGCACGGTCGAGGAGGACAGCGAGGCCGGGCTCACCGCCAAGGCGGTGCTGCGCACCGCCGACGGCTTCGAGGCCGAGTGCGTGCTCATCCCCATGCGCACCCGCGACGGCGCCACCGATCACACCCTGTGCCTGTCCTCGCAGGTCGGCTGCCGCATGGGCTGCGCCTTCTGCGAGACCGCGCGCATGGGCCTGGTGCGCCAGCTCACCGCCGGCGAGATCGTCGCCCAGGTGGTGACGGTGGGGCAGGCGCTGGGCTGGCGCCCGCGCAACCTGGTGTTCATGGGCATGGGCGAGGCGCTCGACAACGCCGCCAACCTGTTCCAGGCCATCCGCGTGCTCACCGACCAGCGGGGGCTGCAGTACTCCTTCGAGCGCCTGACGGTGTGCACCGCCGGCCACGCCGCGGGCATCGCCGCCCTCGCCGCCCAGGGCTGGAAGCGCCTCAACCTCTCGCTCAGCCTCAACGCCGCCAGCGATACGGTGCGCGACCGCCTGATGCCGGTCAACCGCCGCACCCCGCTCGCCGAGCTGCAGCGGGTGCTCGCCGCCTATCCGCAGCGGCGCAACTTCATCCTCGGGGTCAACTGGTGCCTGATGCCGGGGATCAACGACGCGCGCGAGGACGCGGCGCAGATCGCGGCCTTCTGCCGCCCGCTCGGCCGGGTGCTGGTCAACCTCATCCCCTACAACCCCGGCAGCGCGCCGCTGACGCGCGCCCCCGAGGAGGACGAGGTGGTGCGCTTCGTGGCCTGGCTGCGCGAGGAGGGCCTGGCGGTGCGCCGGCGCATCACCAAGGGCCGCTCGATCATGGCCGCCTGCGGCCAGCTCGGCAACCCGGCCCTGCGCCGCCGGCGCGCGTCCGACCCGCCAGCGTGAGCTCGCGCCGGCGCCTGCCCATGGCTCGCCGCCGCTCGCCGGCATAGTCCCGGCCATGGCGGGATTCCTCGGCGAAGAGCAGATCCGCAAGGTCAAGGCCGCGGTCGACCTGGTGCAGGTGTTCGCGGAATACGCGCCGCTGCGCAAGGCCGGGCGCAACTGGTCGTGCTGCTGCCCGTTCCACCAGGAGCGCACGCCCTCGTGCTACATCTACCCCGAGCAGCAGACCTACCACTGCTTCGGCTGCGGCGCCCACGGCGACCTCATCACCCTGGTGCGCGAGAAGGAGCGGCTGGAGTTCAGCGAGGCGGTCGAGCTGCTGGCGCGGCGCGCCGGCATCACCCTCGAATACCAGTCGGGCGGCGACGGCCGCCCCAAGGGCGAGCGCGACGCCCTGATCGCGGCCATGGCCTTCGCGGTGCAGTTCTACGAGAAGACGCTGTGGGAGTCGCCGGGCGCGGCCGAGGCGCGCGAATACCTCAACCGCCGCCGCCTGTCGCGCGCGGTGTGCGAACGCTTCCGCCTGGGCTGGTCGCCCGGCGGCGGCCAGCTGGTCGACGCCGCCCGGCGCAGGAACATCCCCCCCGCCCTGCTCGCCACCATCGACCTCGCGGTGGAGCGCAACGGCCGGCTCACCGACCGCTTCTTCGAGCGGGTGATGTTCCCCATCTGCGACCGCTTCGGCAACCCCATCGCCTTCAGCGGGCGGCTGCTGCCCGAGGCCGAGCGCGCCGCCAAGGAGGCCGGGCGCGGGGTCGGCAAGTACGTCAACAACACCGACACCCCGCTCTACCACAAGTCGAACGCGGTGTTCAACCTGCACCACGCGCGGGTGGCGGTGCGCGACGCCGGCCGGCTGATCATCATGGAGGGCCCCACCGACGTGATGGCCGCCGACCAGGCCGGGGTGAAGGAATGCGTGGCGGTGATGGGCACCGCCCTCACCCCCGAGCACGTACGCCAGCTCGGCACCCTGGTGGGCGGCGACGGGCGGCTGGTGATCCTGCTCGACGGCGACGCCGCCGGCCAGGCCAACAGCCTCAAGGCGGTGCGCACCTGCCTGTCGGTGGGGGTGCCGGTGCAGGTGTCGGTGCTGCCCGACCAGCTCGACCCCGCCGAGCTGCTGGCCGAGAGCCAGGCCGGCAGCGAGTCGCGCGCGCTGTTCGAGCGCGTGGTCGAGGGCGGGCGCGCCGACATCCACCACCTGATCGAGACGGTGGCGGCGCGGCCGTACGAGCTCGACGCCCAGGGCAAGCTGGCGGCGGTCGACGAGGTGCTGGCGGCGCTGCGGCCGATGCCCGACGCCGAGCTGCGCACCCTGCACCTCAACAACGTCGCCGAGTGGTTCGGCATCGACCGCGCGCGGCTGGAGAAGCGCCTGGCCGGCACCGAGGCCCCGCCCGCGCGCGCGGCCGAGACCGCCCCGCCCGACGGCGCCCCGCCGCTGCCGGCGCTGGAGGCCGCCGCCGAGGGCACCCTGCACCTGCTGGTGCGCTTCCCCGCCCTGCGCTCCACCGCCTTCGACGACCTCGCGCTCGAGCCGGACTGGTTCCCGCCCCCCTGGCAGGCGCTGGCGGCCTCGCTGCAGCTGCGCGCCGACGCCGACCTGCAGACCCTGATCGCCGAGGCCACCACCATCCATCCCGGCATCCACGCCGCGGTGGTGCGCTGGGGCACCACCGCGCTCGACGCGCGCTTCCGCAGCGGCCACGCCGAGCCCGGGGTGGACGAGGAGCGCACCGCCGCCTCCGACCTGGTGCGCCGGGTGTCCGAGCTGCGCATCGTGCGCCTGCGCACCGACCTGCTGCGCCTCACCCGCGAGCTGACCGGGGCCGAGAAGGCGCGCGACTTCGTGCGCGTGAAGCAGCTGTTCGCCGACCGCACCGCGCTCACCCGCGAGCTCAAGGACCTGGAGGGCCAGAGTGGCGCGTGACGGCCTGGCGGCCGCGCCCGCGCTGCGCCGGGCCCTGCACCGCGGCGGCGCGGCGCTGGCGCCCGCGCTGCCGCTCGAGGCCCTGCGCCTGCTCGCCATCCTCGCCGGCCAGGCGGTGTGGTGGTGCGACGCGCGCGGGCGGCGCCAGGCGGCGGCCAACCTGGCGCCGTTCGTGCCCACGCCGGCGGCGCGCGCGCGGGCGGTGCGGCGGGCCTTCGCCAACTGCGCCCTGGCGCTGGCCGAGGGCCTGCGCTGCCACCGCCTGCCGGCGCGGGCGCTGGCGCGCTGCCGCATCGACGGGGCGCTGCCGTCCGGCCCCCTGGTGGTGGCCACCCTGCACGGGCAGCACGAGCTGCTGCTGGCGGCAATGGCGTTCAGGAATCGCGCGAACCCTGGGAGGTGGCAGGCGCGCCCCTGGGACCGCCGGGCTCCAGCCCGGCAATTCGAGCCGTCCCAACTGCCGGGCTGGAGCCCGACGGTCCCAGGGAAGAGCGGCCTGCCTGCACCTGGCGGCGCCTGCCCAGCACCATTGCCCCTGCCCGGCGGAGCGGTGGTGGTGCGCGGCGAGGGCGACCCGGCGATCGACGCGGCGGTGTCGGCCCGCCACGCCGCCCTCGGCTTCACCGATCTGCCGCTGGCGGGGGCGGCGCGCGCCGCCCTGCGCCGGCTGCGCGCCGGCGGCCAGGTCGG
>JAKLKR010000108.1:243-17021 GCA_023150565.1 Planctomycetota bacterium | reverse complement strand
GACGCCACGAAGAAAGGGTTATTGAGATCCTCTCATCCACCCTGGGGGTATGCGGGTGATTTGAGCCAATGTCATGTCCGGCCGTGGCGTCGTGGCGTCGTGGCGGTCGAATCGCCGGATTTGGACTCATTCCCCGGCGCAGTAGCGGCGCAGCAGCAGGGCGGCGGCCATGGCGTCGATCTGGCCGCGGTGCTTGGGCGGCCAGCGCCCCAGCTCGCGCAGCGCCTCCTCGGCCTCGGCCGAGCTGTAGCGCTCGTCGACCTCCTCGACCGGCAGGGTGCAGACCTTGCGCAGGGCGGCGGTGAAGTCGCGCACCCAGCGCACATTGGCGCCGGAGGTGCCGTCGGCGTTCACCGGCAGGCCGATGACGATGGCCTCGGCCGACTGCTCGCGCGCCAGCCCGGCCACCACCAGGGCGGCGGCGGCGTCGGATTCGCGCGGGATGAAGCCGAGCGGGCGCGGGGCGATGCCGAGGGCGTCGGCCACCGCCACCCCGATGCGCACCCGGCCGTAGTCGACCCCGAGCAGGCGCCGGCCGGTGCGCGGCACGCGCGCAGCCGGAGGTACGGGCGGGCCGCTCACGTGGGCTTCTCTTCCAAGGCGATGCCCAGTGGCGCGAGCAGGTTGCGCTGCACCTGCCACATCGCCGCCTGGTCACGGGGGTCGACGTCGTCGTGGCCGAGCAGGTGCAGCACCCCGTGCAGCACGTAGAGGGTGAGTTCATGCGCCACCGGCACCCCGCGGCGGGCGGCCTCGCGGCGGGCCACCTCGACCCCCACCGCCAGGTCGCCCAGGCGGTGGCGGCCGCTCTCGGGATCGTCCTGGCCGTCGGGAAAGGTCATCACGTCGGTGGGGGTGGGGTCGTCGAAGTGCTCGCCGTGCAGACGGGCGCTGCCGGCATCATCGACCAGCAGCACGGTGAGCGCGCAGCGCCCCATGCCGTCCTCGGCCAGGGCGGCGGCGACCGCGCGCCGGACCAGCGCCCGATCCAGATCCGCTCCGGCGATCGCCGCATCGACGAAGTCGATGACGATCCGCCCTTCCTCCTTCCTCCTTCCTCCTTCCTCCTTGGCGCGCCCCGTCACGCGTACTCCACGTACGAATGCTCCGGGTTGTTCTTGAAGCAGTACTGGCGGTCCCAGGTGGTGGTGAACAGCACCACCGGGCGGCCGCGGGCGTCCTCGGCCACCGCCGCGCCCGGGGTCGGCTTGAAGGTGGCGGGGTCGCCCACCAGCCAGCCGCTGCACTGGAAGGGCAGCGGCGAGAGCTGGGTCTCGACCCCGTACTCGTCGCGCAGGCGGTACTGCAGGACCTCGAACTGCAGGCGTCCGACCGCGGCGATGAAGGGGTCGGCGGTGCGGTCGTCGTACTTGCGCAATACCTGCACCGCGCCTTCCGAGGCGAGCTGCAACATGCCCTTGTCGAAGGGCTTGCGCTTGGTCAGGTCGGCTGGGGCGATGCGCGCGAAGACCTCGGGCGGGAACGCCGGCAGGGCGGCGTGCTCGAAGCAGTCCTGCTGGCTGACCGCCGACGACACCAGGGTGTCGCCGATGGCGAAGCCGGCGTTGATCAGCCCGACCACGTCGCCCGGCCAGGCCACGTCGAGGGTGGTGCGGTCGCGCGCCACCAGGGTATGCGGACGCGACAGGCGCAGCTCGCGCACCACCGCGCCGCGGTGCAGGTGCTTGACCACCAGGTCGCGCTCGAAGCGGCCGGAGCAGATGCGCACGAAGGCGAGGGCGTCGCGGTGGCGCGGATCCATGTTGGCCTGGATCTTGAACACGTAGGCGCTGAACGGGCGCTCGACCGGGTCGACGTGCAGGTCGCCGCCGTCGCTCAGGCGCTTGGCCGGGCGCGCCCCGGGCGGCGGGGCGAGGTGCACGAAGGTGTCGTAGAACGGCTCGATGCCGAAGTTGGTGCGCGCCGAGCCGAAGAACACCGGGGTCACCTGGCCGGCGGCGAAGGCCTCGGCGCTGAAGGGGTTGCCGGCGACCTCGAGCATCTCGAGGTCCTCGCGCAGCCTGGCCGCGAGCTGGTCGCCGAGCGCCGCGGCGGCCTCGGGCGAGGCCAGGGGCAGGCGGCGCTGCTCGGCGCGCTGGCTGCCGCCGCTGGCGGCGCTGGTGAACAGCACCAGCTCGCGGCTGGCGCGCTCGACCACGCCGACGAAATCCTTGCCCGAGCCCACCGGCCAGTTCATCGCGCTGGCGTGGATGCCCAGCACCTCCTCGACCTCGGTCATCAGCTCGAGCGGTTCGCGCCCGGGCAGGTCGCACTTGTTGACGAAGGTCAGCACCGGGATGCCGCGCAGCTTGCACACCGCGAACAGCTTGCGCGTCTGGGTCTCGACGCCCTTGGCGGCGTCGAGCACCATGATCGCGCAGTCGGCGGCGGTGAGGGTGCGGTAGGTGTCCTCGCTGAAGTCCTGGTGCCCGGGGGTGTCGAGCACGTTGATGGTGCAGCCCTTGTACTCGAACTGCATGGCCGAGGAGGTGATCGAGATGCCGCGCTCCTGCTCCATCTGCATCCAGTCCGAGGTCGCCATCTTGCCGCCCTTGCGGTTCTTGACCATGCCGGCGGTGCGCAGCAGGCCGGAATAGAGCAGCAGCTTCTCGGTGAGGGTGGTCTTGCCCGCGTCGGGGTGGGCGATGATGGCGAAGGTGCGGCGGCGGCTGGTCTCGCGCGCCAGCTCGGCCTGCACGGCGGGGTCGGTCATGGGGCGCGGAGGATCGCGGCCTGCGCGCCCAGGGCAACGGCTGCCCGATCCTGCGCCATGGCCAGGCGGCGGGCCCCGCTTAGCCTTCCCCCATGCTGAGCGCCGAGGAATGGCAGGTGGTGGCGCTCAGCCTCCAGGTGGCGGCGGCGGCGCTGGCGCTGATGGCGCTGCCGGGCATCGCCTGCGGCTGGCTGCTGGCGCGCGTCAATTTCCCCGGCCGGGCGCTGCTCGACACCCTCATCCATCTGCCCCTGGTGCTGCCGCCGGTGGTCACCGGCTGGCTGCTGCTGGCCGCCTGCGGGCGCCGGTCCTGGCTGGGCGGCCTGCTGTGGGAGTGGTTCGGGGTGCGCCTGGTGTTCGACTGGAAGGGCGCGGTGCTGGCGGCGGCGGTGATGGCCTTCCCGCTGCTGGTGCGCGCGGTGCGCCTGGCGATCGAGCTGGGCGACCGCGACCTGGAGCGCGCCGCCGCCACCTGCGGGGCGGGGCCCTGGCGGGTGTTCGCCACCGTCACCCTGCCGCTGGCGGCGCCCGGCATCCTCGCCGGGCTGGTGCTGGCCTTCGCCCGCTGCCTGGGCGAGTTCGGCGCCACCATCACCCTCGCCGGCAACATCCCGGGCGAGAGCCGCACCCTGCCGGTGGCGATCTGGACCTGGACCCAGGTGCCCGACGGCGAGCCCCAGGTGTGGCGGCTGGTGGCCCTGTCGCTGCTGGTGTCGGTGCTGGCCCTGGCCGGCTCGGAATGGCTGGCGCGCCGCCTGCGCGGGCGGATGGGGCTGGAATGACCCTCACCCTCGACTGCACGGTCGCGCGCGGCGGCTTCACCCTGCGCACCGGGCTGCGCCTGGGGGCGGCGGCGACCGGCATCTTCGGGCCCTCGGGGGCGGGCAAGAGCACCCTGCTCCAGCTGGTCGCCGGGCTGGTGCGGCCTGCCAGCGGACGGGTCGAGCTGGACGGCACCGTGCTCGACGATGCCGCCGCCGGCATCCACCTGCCGCCGCACCGCCGCCGCCTGGGGGTGGTGTTCCAGCACGGCCTGCTGCTGCCGCACCTCGACGTGGCCGCCAACCTGTCCTATGGCGAGCGCCTGGTGCCCGCCGGCGAACGCCGCTTCGCCCGCGCCCAGGTGGTCGAGCTGCTGGAGCTGGGCGACCTGCTCGCCCGCCGCCCGCGCCAGCTCTCGGGCGGGCAGCGCCAGCGCGTGGCCCTCGGCCGCGCCCTGCTCTGCTCGCCCCGGCTGCTGCTGCTCGACGAGCCGCTGAGCGCCCTCGATCGCGGCCTCAAGCGCCAGATCCTGCCCTTCCTGCAGCGGGTGCGCGCCAGCTGCGGCATCCCCATCCTGCACGTCAGCCACGACCTCGGCGAGCTGCTCGAGGTCACCGACGAGCTGGTGCTGCTCGACCGCGGCGCGGTGGTGGCCCAGGGCGCGCTGCCGGCCGTCGCGCGCGACCCGCGCGCGCTGCCGCTGCTGCACGACTGCGGGCTGGCCAACACCCTGCGCGGCACGGTGGCGCGCCATGCCCCAGCCGACGGCCTGACCGTGGTCGACCTGGGGGGCGGGCGCGAGCTGCACTGCCCGCTGCTCGACGCCCCCCCCGGCAGCGCCATCGCCCTGCAGCTACGCCCCGAGGACATCGCCGTGGCAGGCATGGCCATCCCCGACATCTCGCTCACCAACCAGCTGCCGGCGCGCATCACTGCCATCACCCCCGCCCCCGACCGGGTGCTGCTCACCGTCGACCTCGGCCAGCCGCTGCTGGTCGAGGTCAGCGCCCGCACCGTCCACCACCAGGGCCTGGCGGTGGGGGCGACGGTGTGGGTGCTGTTCAAGGCGATGGCGCTGCGGGCGCGATGACCGACTCCGCCAGCCAGGCGAGGTAGTCGGGGGTGCCGGCCGCGATCGGCACCGCCACCACGCAGGGGCACTGGTAGGAGTGCAGGGCGCGCACCCGCGCCTGCAGCGCCGGCAGGCGGTGCTCCAGGGTCTTGAGCAGCAGCAGGGTCTCGGCGGACTCCTCGACCGCGCCCTGCCAGCGGTAGACCGCGGTCATCCCGGGCAGGATGTTGGCGCAGGCGGCCAGGCCTTCGCCGACCACCGCGCGGGCGATGGCGGCGGCCTGGGCGGGGTCGGCGCAGGTGACGTAGACCAGCAGCGGGGCGCTCATGGCACCCCACTGACTAAAGGCATCCCAGATGCAAGCGCTTTCCTCCTCCGACCTTCATAGTTCCCTTATAAACCCCCTCGGGGTCGATCGGGGCCTGGATTGGTGAACGACGCAACATAGCGTCAGGGCCCCAACCCCCAACCTCCCCCCTAGACCCATGCCCTCACATCGCGCGATCGCTTTCGTCATGGCCGGCGGCAAAGGCACCCGGCTGGAACCCCTCACCAGCGACCGGGCCAAGCCGGCGGTGCCGTTCGGGGGCAAGTACCGCATCATCGACTTCGTGCTGTCGAACCTGATCAACAGCAACATCTACAGCATCTACGTGCTGACCCAGTTCAAGAGCCAGAGCCTGTCCGAGCACCTGCAGACGACGTGGAACTTCGGCTCGATGCTGCGCGACCACTTCATCAACGCGGTGCCGGCCCAGCAGCGCACCGGCGAGCACTGGTACCAGGGCACCGCCGACGCCATCTATCAGAACTTCAACCTCATCGAGGACCGCAACCCGGAACTGGTGCTGGTCTTCGGCGGCGACCACATCTTCCGCATGAACTGCGAGCAGTTCATCGACTTCCACCGCGAGAAGAAGGCCGATGCCACCATCGCCGCGATCCCGGTGCCGATCAAGGAGGCGAGCGAGTTCGGCGTCATCCAGGTCGACGCCGACGGGCGCATCATCGGCTTCCAGGAGAAGCCCAAGAACCCCACCCCCATCCCGGGCCACCCGGACATGGCCCTGGCGTCGATGGGCAACTACGTCTTCAACCGCGAGATGCTCCAGGACGCGCTCCAGATCGATGCGCACAACCCCAAGAGCAGCCACGACTTCGGCAAGAACGTCCTGCCCGCCCTGCTGGCCGAGGGCAAGCGCCTGTACGCCTACGACTTCATGCTCAACCGCCTGCCCGGCAGCGCCACCCCGGAGAACGACAGCTACTGGCGCGACGTCGGCACCCTGGACGCCTACTACGAGGCGTCGATGGACATGCGCTCGGTCAAGCCGCTGCTCGACCTCTACAACCACCAGTGGCCGATCCGCGCCGAGGTCAACCACCTGCCGCCGGCCAAGTTCGTGCACAACAGCGAAGGCCGCGTGGGCCAGGCCATCCAGTCGATCATCTGCGAAGGCACCATCATCTCGGGCTCGACGGTGATCAACTCGATCGTCAGCCGCGCCTGCCGCATCAACTCCTACGCCGAGGTGCACGACTGCGTGCTGCTCGACGACGTCGAGATCGGCCGCGGCGCGCGCGTGCGCCGCTGCATCATCGACAAGCACGTGAAGATCCCGCCCAACGACGTCATCGGCTACAACCGCGACGACGACGCCAAGCGCTTCCACGTCACCCCCTCGGGCCTGGTGGTGATCTCCAAGAACCAGGAGATCGAGGCCAAGGCGCCCTGATGGCAGTCCGGCAGCCGTCCACGGTGACCTTCGAGCCCCTCTATGAGGGGCCGCTGCCCAACGACCGCGCCCGCGAGGACGGGGTGGTGGTCCATTCGCTCACCGCCCACGCGGTGTGCTCGATGGACCGCCACAAGTGGATCGAGAGCGAGAAGCGCGGCTATGACGCCGGCGAGGCCGCCTACCGCGAGTGGGTCGAGCGCCACTGGCGCAGCTTCGTGCGTTCCAAGCTGCTGGAACATCTCTACGGCATGCGCTGCTGGAGCGGTTTCGAGGAGTCCGACTACGGCCTCCTGTCCCGCTCCTCGGTGCAGTACCACATCCCCCAGGACCAGCTCGAGACGATCAGCGGGATCCTTGCCGACGGCGGCGAGAACCTCGACGTGATCAACTGGGCCCTGGCCCACAACCACCCGCTCGACCCGATCCTCTGGCTGCTCGAGCGCATCGACATCAACGCCAAGCGCCACCGCCTGCTCACCGATCACATCCGTCTGTTCGTGGAAAGGACCTGACCATGGATCTAGCCGCCCTGCGCACCATGTCCGTCAAAGACCTCCGTGCCCTGGCCGAGAGCAAGGGCGTGCCCCGCCCGGCCAAGCTGCGCAAGGACGAGCTCATCCAGGCCCTCGAACCGCTGGTGTGCGCCCCGGCGCCGCGCGCCGCCCTGCCCGCCGCCAGCGCCCCGGCGGGCTCGTCGAAGGTCGAGGCCAGGCCGGCGGCGCCGCTGCCACCGCCCGAGCAGGGCCTGCCCATCCCCGACCACTACGACCGCGACCGCCTGGTGCTGATGGTGCAGGATCCGCACCACCTGTTCGCCTACTGGGAGGTCACCCCCGCCACCCTCGACCGCGTGCGCGCCGAGGCCGGCGAGGGCTGGGCGCCGGTGCTGGTGCTCACCACCCCCGCGGGCGACGAGCAGCGCGAGATCGACCTGCGCGGCGGCAACTACTACCTGGCGGTGGCCCCCGGCACCACCTACCGCGCGGTGCTGGCGCTGCGCGGCCGCGACGGCCGCCTGCACGTGCTCGCCGCCTCCAGCCCGGTCACCACCTCGGCCGCCGGCCCCTCGCACAGCACCGACGAGCAGTGGATGGTGGTCGACGAGACCTTCCAGGAGCTGCTCTCGCTCGCCGGCGCGCACGCCGAGAGCTCGGGCGCCCGCTTCAGCGGCGCCCGCTTCCGCACCCGCAGCCTCGACAGCCGCATCCTCGCCTGGGGTGGCGAAGGCGGCGAAGGGGCGGAGTCGGGCGGCGAGGCCGCCCTGCGCCAGCTCTCCTCGCTGGCGGTGGCCGGCCCCGGCGGCCCCGGGGTGCAGCCCTCCAGCCTGGCCCTGGCGCTCACCGCCCAGGCCTCCAGCCACGTGCTCGCCGGCCCGGCGCTGCCGCTCGGCCTGTCCAGCGGCCAGCTCTCGAGCGGCGCCCTGTCGAGCTTCTCGCTGTCCTCGGCCGCGCTCTCCAGCTCGAGCGGGGCGCTGGTGCGCTTCTTCGAGCGCGCCGCCCCGCCCGCGGTCGCCAACGGCGGCCACGCCCAGGCCAACGCCGCCGCACCCGCCCCGGGCACCCCGGCGCCGGCCCCCGCCGCCGTCGACGACCCCAAGGACCGCCACCTGGCCAAGGCCAAGCCGCCTTCCTTGCAGGACGCCGGCCGCGCCAGCGTGCCTGATGCCGCCACCGATCCCAACCTGCGCAAATACCAGGAGACCCGCGGCGGCGGCGGCGCGCTCAAGGGCGCCCTCATCACCATCGGGGTGATCGTCGGCCTGGTGGTGGTGTTCATCGTGCTGGTCAAGTACGTGCCGGCGGTGCGCGCGATGATGCCCACCCCGATCCAGCAGATGGTGCTGGATGGACCCCAGCAGCAGCCGGGCGAAACCGCCAAGCCGGGCCAATGACCATGGTCAACGACAACGACGCCCTGCGCCTGCGCCGCCTGGTCTTCTACGCCCAGGACATCGACCGCATCAACGCCCTGCTGCTCGGCTTCGTGCGCAAGGCCAACGCCCAGTCGGTGGTGCTGATCGACCGCGAGGGCCACATGGTCGCCCGCCAGGGCTTCAAGCAGTCGGATGCCGATGCGCAATCCCTGGCGGCGCTGGTGGCGGGCTCTTTCGCCACCACCCGGCAGGTGGCCAAGCTGCTCGGGGAAAGCGATTTCCGCGTACTCTCGCAGCAAGGCACGGAAAGCAGCATCCATGTCACCCTGCTCGGCGAACGCACGCTCCAGGTCGCGGTGTTCGCGGCCTCGGTCAAGCCCGGCATGATGCAGGTCTACTGCAAGGAGCTGGCCGGGCAGCTTGAACAGGTGCTCGACGAGGCGGCCAAGCGCCAGCCTGCCGCCGACGCGCCGCAGCTGGGCAACAACTTCTCGGAAGCGATGAAGGACCAGCTCGACCAGTTGTTCGGCAACCTGTAACCACCGTGCCCGCGCCGTCCGGGTGGCAGGCTCCGGCCCGATCCGCAGACTGCCACTAGCGCATTGCCCATACGGGGGATAAAGACAGCCATGGGCTTCCAAGGGCAGCTGAGTTCGGTCAATCTGGCGGACATCTTCCAGACCCTGAACATGAACCGCCAGACCGGCACCATGTCGGTGGTGCAGGGCGGGCAGACCCATCACATCTACTTCGACCAGGGCGACGTCTGCCGTGCCAGCGCCCCGGCGGTCGACGGCATGCCCTGGCTGCTGGCCGTGCTCCAGCGCCGCGGCCTGCTGCGCGCCGAGGACGCCGGCGAACTGCTGCAGCGTGCCCGTTCCTCGGGACAGCCCCTGCGCGACCTGGTGCTGGTCGGCTCCTATGTCGAGCAGGCCGCCCTCGACGACGTCTGCTCGTGGTGCATCGAGGAGTCGGTGTGCCCGCTGTTCGAGCTCGCCGACGGCGAGTTCACCTTCACCGACGGCCCCCCGGTCGAGGCCCTGCAGGGTCTCGACATGGTCGAGATGGGCGACTCCTCGCGGGTCTCGACCACCAACCTGGTGCTCGAGGCCACCCGCCGCGGCGATGAATGGAAACGCATCCGCGAGGTGCTGCCCGACGCCAACCCCCTGCTGGTGGTCGACAACGAGGGCCGCGCCAACCTGCGCAACCTCGAGACCGACCCCGAGATGCAGAAGGTGCTGCGCTACCTCGACGGCCGCCACAGCCTGGAACGGGTGGCGGCGCTCACCGGCTGCACCCGCTTCGACACCTGGGCGATGGCCGCCCAGCTGGTCAGCGCCCAGGTCGCCCGCTCCTGCTCCGCCGCCGACGTGGTCGCCGACGCCGAGGCCCTGCGCGCCGCCGGCGACCTGGCCAAGGCCCGCGACCTGCTCGAGATCGCCCTCGCCCAGGCCCGCCTGCCCGAAGTCATGCGCCCGCTGGCCGAGGTGTGCGCGCAGATCAACCAGGCCCCGCGCGCGGTCGAACTCTACCTCGAACTGATCCAGGCCGACCAGGACGCCGGCGACCTCGAAGGCGCCCTGCGCGACCTCGACACCGTGATCGCGCTTTCGCCGGACGACCCGGAGCTGCATTACGACCGCGCCCAGGTGCTGGGCGAACTGGGCCGCACCGAGGAGGCCGCTGGCGCCTTCGTATCCGCCGCCCAGACCTACATCGGCACCCGCGACATCCAGCGCGCCATCGACGCCTGCCACCGCGCCAAGAACATCCTGCCGCGCGCACCCGAACCGCACCGCTGGCTGGCGCGCGCCTACCTGCTCGACGGCCAGACCGACAACGCCACGGTGGAATACAAGGCCCTGTGGCACTCCCTGCTCACCGCCGAGCGTCCGCGCAAGGCGCTCGAGCAGCTCAAGGCCATCCTCGACACCGACTGCAAGTACGCCGCGATCAAGGAGCAGGTGCTCAGCCACGCCAGCTCGAGCGAGGCGGTCAAGACCGGCAAGGCGATGCGCATGCTGGTCTACGTCGCCGCCGGGGTGGTGGCGGTGGGCGCGGTGGTGGCCGGCTGGGAATACTACCAGCGGGTGGTGGTGGCGACCCAGGGCCAGGAGCGCGTCACCGCGATCGAGAAGAGCATGCCTGGGCGCAAGGAGGCGTTGCAGCACGCCACCGCGATCGAGGACCTCGAAGAGGTGCGCGCACGCTACAGCGGCGACCGCGACCTGCGCGACCGCATCGACCAGCTCCTGCGCCTGGTGCGCGAGGACCTCGACGCCCGCGCCCAGGGCCAGCTCGCCCGCGGAGACGCCCTGCTTGCCGGCAGCGACTTCGCCGGGGCCGAACGCGCCTACCTCGACCTGCGCGACCGCTACCGCGGCGCCACCCCCGCCGCCAACGCCGAGGCGCGCCTGGAGCAGGTGCGCCAGACGCGGGTGTCGGCCGAGGTGCAGGTGCAGATGGCCGACGCCCAGCGCCGCTGGCAGGGTCTCGACTGGGATGGCGCCCTTCAACGCATCACCACGGTGCTCGAACGCAAAGACCTGCCCACCAGCCTGCGCAGCCGCCTGATCGAGCTGCAGGTCGAATGGAGCGCCTCGATCCGCAGCGCCCAGCGCCTGTCCGAACGTGCACAGCGGATCGAGGCCGCCGGCAACCTGCGCGACGCGCTCGAGGCCTGGCGCCGGGCCGCCACCGGCGAGGGCGAGCAGCAGGCCGCCAGCGCCCGCGACCGCGCCCGCACCCTCGAACGCGACCTCGCCACCCTGCTCGGCCGCCAGGCCCAGGACGCCGCGGTCAAGGGCGACGCCCAGCGCTCCTTCGCCCTGCTCGACGAGCTGGCCAAACTCGCCGCCGCCGCCGGCGGCGGGGTCAAGGAACACCTCGCCGGGCTCGAGATCCCCTACACCATCGCGGTCGACCACCACCGCACCGCCCTGACCATCCGCCGCAACGGCGCCGCCGAGCAGCGCATCTCCGCCCCGCACGGCACCCAGGGTGCCTGGACCCACCGCCTCGGCTACCTGCCCAACGAGACGGTGACCATCATCGCCAGCCGGCCGGGCTTCTCGACCCAGTCGGCCACCATTTCCGCCCAGGCCCGCCAGGTCTCGGGAGTGGTGGCGCTGGTGCGCGGTCCGGCCTGGAAGTCCGACCTCGCCGGCCCCGCCAGCGTGGCCCCGGTGTTCGCCGGCAAGCAGGTGCTGGTCGGCACCGTGCGCGCCACCCTCGAGGTGATCGACCAGCAGCTCGGCACCGGCCGCCCGGTGGTCTTCCCCGACACCGTGGCCGAGTTCCGCGCCCCGCCCTTCGTGATCGGCAACCGCGCCTACCTGGTGATCGAGGACGCGGTCACCTGCATCGACCTGGCGGCCCGCACCCGCGCCTGGCGCTGGCCCGGCCAGGGCGAGTCCGAGCGGCGCCTGACCGGCCCGCTGTGGGTGCACGAGCACGACCTCATCCAGGGCCAGCACCTGATCTTCGCCCAGACCGGCGGCAAGGGCATGCTCACCCTCGGCGCCGACCAGGGCGGCCGCGCGGTGGTCTACCCGCGCCTGGCGCTTGATCAGGAGCCCACCGGCCCGGCGGTGGCGGTGAGGCAGGCCGACCACACCATCCTGCTGGTGCCGGCCGGCAACATGCTCGCCGCCTTCGACACCACCGCGATGACCGAGAGCAGCCCGGCCCAGCCGCTGTTCATCGCCCGCACCCGCGGCGATCTGGTCGGCCGTCCGACCCCGGCCATGGTCGCCGGCCGCGCCGCGGTGCTGGCCTCCGACTCCTCGGGGCTGGTGGTGGCGATCGACACCGATCCGCGCACCCCCGACCCCCGACGCATCATCGGCAGCTGGGCGCTCGACGGCACCTCGCCATCAGCCCCGACGGTGTCCGGCCAGCACGCCTTCGTCAACGTCGCCGAGGGCCGCGTGCTCGGCCTGGACCTTGCCCAGCCCGGCCCGGTACGCTGGCGCCTGCCCGCCGGCCTGGGCAGCCTCGGGTCCCTGGCGGGTGAGCCGGCGGTCGGCCAGCGCGGCATCTATGTCGCTGGTGCCAATGGAGTTCTGACCTGCATCGAGGCCTCCACCGGGCGCGAGCGCTGGCGTTGCGACCTCGGCCAGCCGGTCACCGGCGGCCTGGCCGCGCGCGACGGCCGGGTGTTCGTGCCGGTGCGTTCCGGGCAGTTGTGGTGCTTCGAAGAGGGCGAGGACTGACCGGTCCTCCTGCTGAGACTGCCGGAAACCCCGGCAGCCTCGCTCCTTCACAACCAAAGCCCACGCTGCACCGTATCACTTCACATGATGCAGCCACGCAAAGCCTTCACCCTCATGGAACTACTGGTGGTGATCGGGATCATCGGGATCCTCGCCGGGATGGTTTTCGCAGGCGTCCAGGTGGCCAAGAAGGCCGGTCTCAAGACCAAGACCCAGTCCATCCTGGGCCAGGTCACGACCGCGCTGCTCAGCTACAAGACGATGAACGGTTCCTATCCAGACAGCTACGGTCCTGCCTCCCCGCTCGACGCCTATGGCGCAATTTTTGGCCCGCCCTCTACCCCCAAGCTAGCCACCGCCATAACCACCAAGTCGGAATGGGAAACCATCAGCCAATTGCTGTCACTCCAACTGGCTACTTGCGGCCAGTCCTTCGCTCCGGTTATCGTTGATGCCTGGGGGCGCGTTATTCGCTACCGTCCCGCCAAATACTATCCCTTTGATGACACCAACGCCAAAGTCCTTATCGACAAGGACACTGGAGTTCCTGCACGCGATGGCTTCCAACTCTGGTCGATAGGTCAAAACAACAATGATGAGTATGGCGAAAAGAAATATAACGCCATGACTGGCGACGACCTGACCTCCTGGAGCCAGTGAGGCCCAACGCCATGCCGCGCCGCCACGCCTTCACCCTGCTCGAACTGCTGGTGGTACTCGGCATCATGCTGCTGGTGGCGGCGCTGAGCATGGGCGCGTTCTTCCGCACCCAGACCACCAGCAAGCTGGTGGCGACCGAGCGCCTGGTGGCGGGCATGATCCGCCAGGCGGTGCACCAGGCGCGCACCAGCGGCTTCCCGGTGACCCTGGTCTTCAGCGCCGACGAACGCACCGTCACCGGCATCAACCAGTCGCAGTTGATCACCGCCGGCTTCGATGGCGCCTTGGCGGAGCAATCGGACACCAATTGGCTGGTGCCCGGTCAGACCGGCGACGCCCTGACCATCATCGGCAACCTCGACCCGGCCGCCGGCGGCACCGCGCTCGCTCCCCTCGCACCGCTGCTGGAAAAGCGCCTGCGCCTGGCCTCGCGCAACACCTCGCGCTGCGACGGGTTCGCCATCCAGATCGCGGTCAACCTCCCCGACTTCGCCAACCCCGTCTACCGCGCGCTCAACCCGCCATGCCTGCCCCTGACTCTGCTGTCCACCGACCTGAATGGCAGCGCCAACGCTGGCCTGAGCACCAGCGACGACGCCCCCGCCGGCCTGTTCCTCTGGCGCCGCGACGTGTCCCTGTTCGATAGCGCAGCCGACACTCCCCTTAAATTGGATGGATCCCCATTCTCCAACACCGTGCCGGTGTGGGAACTGATCGGCTGGGTACGCCACGATAGCGGCACGGTCTACGTCTCCAGCCTTGACCACAGCCTGAGCGCCGCCACCGACACCGGTCTGGCGCGCCTCCGCCGCCTGGGCCTGCCCTGCGGAGGCTGGCACGACTTGGCCCTGGCATGGGACGGCGCCCGCCTGGAACTGCTGTGCGACGGCATCGCCATCGCCAGCCAGGTGGCAGCCGGCAGGCGGCTCTCCACCGGCACCGGGCCGGCCTCGACCCTGGCGGTGTGGCTGGGCGGCATGCATGTCACCGGCGATCTCGCCAACCACCTCAAGACCGCACTCGACTACCCGCCATCCAATCCACCCCCGGCACCACCGTTGAAACCCGAGATGGTCCTGCCTGCCGACCCCGGCTTCCCCCTGATCGACAACCTGCGCATCGCCGCCCTGGGCGAAGGCCAGGCCGGCCAGCTGCCGCGCGGCATCGGACCCGCAACCAACCTGGTGGTCTCGGTCACTCCCCAAGGGCGGGTCCTGGTCAACGGGGCCACCGGCCAGGTCCTGTCCTTCGTCGGCGACTTCGAGCAGGCGGACAGCCGGGTTGAGATCACCCTGAATAATGACGGCACCCTCAAGACCGAATTGATCCCAGGGTCGCGTTGACCATGACCCGTTCCGGCGCCGCCCTTATCCTCGCCCTGGTGCTGCTCGCCGCCCTCATGCTGATGGGGCTACCGTTCCTCTTCATCCAGTCCGCCAGCGTGGGCGGGGCACGCAGCCTGGCGGCACAGCAGCAGGCGCGCCAGGCCGCCGAGGGCCTGGCGGTCTATGCCCAGGATATCGGCGCCCGCGCTAACCAGGGCCACCTAGGAACCGCCACCGCCGCCTGGACGAGCCTGCCCTTGACAGTGAATGGCACGCCATCGGTAACCGGTCTGGGCTTGGGTGCGTCCTCCGCGGGTGCCACCTTGGTCAATCGCATCGAGTTGACCGGCCTTCCGGCCAATGCCGCCACCCGTCAAGGGGTGTGGATCGAGGACGAACAGGGCAAACTGGATGCCAACCGCCTGGGGCCGATGGGCTGGAAGCGCCTATTCGATCAACTCGGCATCCCTGACTGGGACGACAGCCAGGTCGAGGTCGCACAGCGCATCGCGGTGGGCTACAAGTACACCACGGTGGTTCCTCCCAACCCGCCGGTGGAGCATGCCCAGGACGACAGCAGTCCTGCGGGCCAATTGGCTGACGGAATCGCCCGCCTGCGCAGCATGCTCGGGGCCAAGGATCAGCGACTGACCAAGCTCGAGGACCTGCAGCAGGTCGATCCCAACAAAGCCCCGTTTGCAGATCATCCACTTCCAATCACGGTCCCACCGACATCCATCTTCCGTAAACCGCTCACTCCCGGCGAACTGGAGCGCCTGCGCCCGCACCTGACCTTCCACGCCCTGGCCCAGGCCCGGGCCGGACTGATCGATAACGGCACCGTGCTGATGGTTCATCCTGCCTACCAGAACCAGCAGTCCTCTGACGGCATAGGCTCGGTCCTGGACGACTGGATGATCACCGACGACGGCACCACCACCCTCGAGTTCTATGCCCGTGGATCCGGCAGTGGCTACGACCTCCATGCCGTGCACAGCAACCCCATCCAGTTCCATTCCGGCCAGCCCCGCACCATCGGCATAGCGGCCACGGTCAATCTGCACCAGGCCACCCCTCAGGTGCGCACCTGGTTGCAGGGCCTGCCGGCCTGGAACGGGGCAGCCGCGCTGTCGCGCGGCGACATGGGGACCCAGTGGCCCTTCTCGGTGCCCCAGCGCGGCAACTTTGCTTATCCCCAGGTCGACACCGTCTCGCTCGGCTGGTTCACCCTCGAGGCCCGTTCCCAAGTGCTGGACCGGGCAGGCCTGCCCCTCGCCCGCGCCGCCACCCGCCGCAGCGTCCAGGCCCTGCCCCACGAAGGCTTGGTCGAGCGCCGCTGGCTCAGCCAGGGCGACCTGGAACACACCGCCCGCAGCCGGGCATTCAGTCGCATCGTGACCTGGCCGCACCCGGTCAACCGCCTGAAGGACACTAGCCCCCGCGCCCTGCCCAAGGACGGCGACCATGAACCGGCGGCCGGAGTCGACTTCAGCGATGCCGGCCTGACCGCAGCCCCAATATCTCCGGCAACGACCCTCACCACCGACTGGATCTCGTATTTTGGTGGCAATGCGCCGACCATCGTGACTGCTGCAGCTTCTGCCACCGCCGGGGCAGCCACCCACCCACCCATGACCACGGGCAGCGACCCCGCCCTCGCCCTTCGCCCGGACGGCATCAATGTCGGCCCCACTGGCACCAAACTGGCCTATCTCTCCCATTTGAACGGCCCTTTCCCGCCGTTTTCGGCCACGGTGCCAGAGATGGCGGGTCGCACTCTCGAGTTCTGGGTGCGCCCGGATGCCGCCTGGGCCGGCATCGTGCCTCTGCTCGACCTGCGCCCCCACCTGGACCAGCTCGGCCGCACCCTGGGCAGCACCTTCGGCGCCTGGGCAGCGATCGACCAGGGCAGCACCGACCGCCAGAACCACCTGGGACTCTACTACGACCGCACCCAGGAGATGCTGGTGCTGGCCTATGCCCCGCCCTCGGTCGAGCGGTTGGAGAGCATGGGCAACCTGCTCACCACCGACAATCCGGCGACACCCACCTTGGACGAGCGCTGCCTGTCGACATCCGGCTTCCCCCTGATCATGCCCCAGTTGACCGCCAAAGCCGGCGGTGGCTGGACGACCCAGGCCTTCACCCCCCTGTGGTTGCCCAATCGCATCCTGCATTGCTACGCCACTCCTGGCGGGTTCCTGCCCGGCCAATGGCACCGCATTCAGATCGTCCTGGGCAATGGCCGCCCAGGCAACTTGGCCCTGCTGGTCGACGGCTGCGCCGGGCGCCAGGTGAACCACATCCCCGCCAGCGATCCTGCCTATGCGGTGACGTGGGGAGACCAGTGCACCCTGCCTGCCCTGGTGCTGGACGAGGATCTGCCGGCCATCGACCGCACCAAGAGCGCTCTGGTC
>JAKLKR010000108.1:0-233 GCA_023150565.1 Planctomycetota bacterium | reverse complement strand
ACCCGATTCGACCTTCCGCCTGGATCTCAAAGTTGCCATCCCCGCCTTCGTTGCCAAGAAGGCCGGCTCCCTGACACTGGCCGATCTCATTCCGGCGCGGGGTGCCTTGCTCATCGATGATGAACACCTCCGTTACGAAAATGTGGTGCCCGCCAGCGGGCAACTGACCAGCGTCCATCGGGGAGTGCGGCAGGATTCCGTGATCGGTTCACCCGATCTGTTCAAATGGAGCC
>JAKLKR010000107.1 GCA_023150565.1 Planctomycetota bacterium | reverse complement strand
GCGGCGCGGATGCAGCGCCAGCGCGCTGCCGTCGGCGGCGGTCGCCCAGGGCTGCTCCAGGCGCCAGGCCAGGTAGGCGGCGGGGATCGCCGCCAGCCCGGGATCGGCCACCGCCAGGGCCAGGGTCACCGCCAGCCCGCCGCTCGCCTCGGGGGCGTCGGCGCCGGCCACCACCAGCTCGGCCAGGCGCTTGCGGCTGGCGTGGTCGAAGCCGACCTCGACCCGGCGCAGGCGCGCGGCGGCCTCGCGCCCGCCGGCGGCGAAGCGCACCCGCAGCGCGCCGGCGGACTCGGCGGTGCGCAGTGCCGCCAGCTCGTCCTCGTCCAGGCGCAGCTGCACCAGCAGGCTCGACACGTCGGCCAGGCGCAGCACCGCCTGGCCCGGCTGCACGATGGCACCGGGTTCGAGCAGGCGTTCCATCACCACCCAGCCGGCGGGCGCGGACAGGTCGTGGCGGGCGCGGCGTTCGCGCGCCTCGTCCAGGCGCACGGTGGCGGCGGCGCGCTCGGCGCGGTTGGCGGCGAGGGCGGCCTCGGCGGCGGCGAACACCATGCCGGCGCGGACGCGCGCGGTGCGCGCCTGGTCGAGCTCGCGCTGGCTGGCCGAACCGGAGCCGGCCAGCTCCTCGGTGCGCGCGGTCTCGCGCCGCGACAGCTCCAGTTCGACCTTGAGGCGGTCGATCTCGCTCTGGCGCACCGCCAGGACGGCCTCGCTGCCGGCCAGGGCCTCCTCGGCCTGGCGCACCGCCAGGTCGGCCAGCACCGGGTCCAGGCGTACCGGCGGCGCGGTGCCGGCCAGGCGCTCGCCGGGCTGCACCGCCACCACCAGCAGGCGCCCGGCCAGCTCGGGGGCGAGCTCGAGCTGGGCCAGCGGGCGGGTGTAGCCGGTGATGGTGCGCTGCACCACCGCCGGATGGGCGCGCGGGTCGTAGTCCTCCTCGGCGGCGGCCCAGGCCAGCGCTGCCAGTATCAGCAGGGCGAGGCGCAGGCGGTCCATCTCAGCCGCCCCGCGCCAGCTTGGCCTGGTAGGCCAGGGCGTAGATCATGATCTGCTTCACCATCGCGGTGAGGCCGTTGGCGCGGTTGGGCGAGAGGTTCTGGTTGAGCCCGAGCTGCTCGATGAAGGCCGGCTTGGCGGCCAGGATCTCGGCCGGGGGATGGCCGGAATAGACCTGCACCAGCAACGCCACCAGCCCGCGCACCAGCACCGCGTCGCTGTCGGCCTGGTAGGTCACCACGCCATCCTTCAGGTCGGCCCACAGCCACACCGTCGAGGAGCAGCCGCGCACGCGGTTGCCTTCGACGCGGTGCTCGTCGGGTAGGGGGGCGAGGGCCTTGGCCAGGGCGATGATGCGCTGGTAGCGCGACTCCCAGTCGGGGAGGGCGGCGAACTCCGCCACCAGGGCGGCCTGCTTGTCGGCGATGGTCGGCATGGCCGCGCAGGGTGCCGATGGGCGCCGACTGTCCAGGCGCGGAAGGGACCGGATCCCGGGCCCGTGACGGGGCGGGTGCGGGTTGGCGGTCCGCTCAGCGGCCGGGTGTCTTGGTCGGGGTCCCGGGGTGCTGGGCCATCCACCACTCCGCGCACATCGCTAGCGAGGGCGGGGCCGGGCGGCCCACGACCGAATGGTAGAGGCGGGGCGAGATCGCGACCGGAACCTTGCGCAGCGGATCCTGGATCGTGCATCCGATCCCGTCCACCAGCCCATTGCGCAGGATGGCGGCACCCTCGTCGGACAAGTGCCCGGCGGCCCGGTCCCGGCGCAGGATGTCGAGGGCGGGCTGAAGATCTGCCGCATCCGACTGGCCCTGGGCCGATGCACGCGCGGCACTGCGCTCCTCGGGCCGCGCGGCTGCGGGGTCGTCGAGCGGCATGGTCAGCAGCAGGTGGCGGTGGTAGCGCAGGGTGAGCAGCTGGCGGAGCGCCTCCTGGCGAGCGAGATCCTCCTGCAGGCGCTGGCGCTCCTGACCCAGGCTGGCGGCGCCGGCCTGGTCGGAGAGCTTGACCTGGATGTCGATCTCCCGGATCCGTGACAGTCCGCCGGCCGTTGACCGATGCGAGGAGGCGAACTCGCCGACTGCCGCATCCAGGTCGAAATCGGATCCGGCGGTCCCGCGGCTCGCCCGGGTGCCGGCCAGCCAGGCCTCGACCGACCGCTGGCGCGCGGTGCGGTCCTCGCGCCCGTCGCTGCTGGCGAGGGAGTCCCTCAGGGCGGCGGTGCGCTGTTCGAGCTCGACTACCTTCCTTGCCTGGGTTGCCACACCGCGATCGGCCGCCTCGGCGTCCTTGCGGTTCTGCTCGACCACCTTCTCTGTAACCGCCGTATCGCGGCGACCGCGGTCCTTGTCCGGGCTGCGCGACTCGTCGAGCATCCGCTGGCTGCGCTCGGCGACCTCGTCGAGGGTGCGAGCCTTGGCCTGCATGGCCTCATGCCGCTGCCGCTCCACGCCGAGCTGGTGCTCGAGCTGGCGTAGCTGACGCCTGGCGCGCTCGTAGTCGAGGTCGGCCCCCTCGAGGCGTGCGGCGGTCGCCGGTTCGGAGGCGGCGGCGCCGAGGGCGAGAAGGCTGAGGATGCAGGCTTGGGCGAGGGATCTGGTCACGATGCGGTTGCATTCCGTGCTGAGGTGGCTGGAGCGGTCCGGCGGCGTCGCGGGGGTCTGCGCGGAGCCTGTCGAGGCGCCCGGATCAGTGGCGGACGCGCTGGTAGCCCAGTTCGCCGGCCTTCTGCTGGCCGGGCAGCTGGTTGTCCTCGTCGACGTAGACCTCGAGCGAGGCGTTGCCCTGGCCGTCGAGGCGCGGGATCACCCGGGTCACCCCGCTGGTGTCCTTGATCGCCGCCACATCGCGGTTGAAGGCGTCCTCCTTCACCGCCGGCTTGGCGTAGGTGTAGACCTGGCTGCGGGTGCAGCCGGCGAGGGCGAAGGCGGTGAGGGCGGCGAGGGCGATGGTGGGGCGCATGGCTGCAGGGTAGCGCCGGGATGGGTGGGCCAAGGAGCGGTGCAGGCCCCGGACTTGCCAGCCCTCCCGGCCCCGCCACCGTTCCCGCCATGAACATCGCCGTCCTCGGTCTCGGTCTCATCGGCTCGATCTGGGCCCGCCACTGGCAGGATGACGGGCATCAGGTGCGCGGCTGGAACCGCTCGCCCCAGCCCGCCCATCCCTGCTTCGAGGGCGACCTGCGCCGGGCGGTCGCCGGTGCCAACCTGGTGGCGGTGGTGGTGAGCGACGCCGCCGCGGTGCGCGCGGTGCTGGAGCCGGTGTCGGACCTGCTGCGCGGGGTGACGGTGGCGGTGCACAGCACCATCGGCGTCGACCAGGCCCAGGAGCTGGCGGCGCTGGTGCGCGGCTGGGGCGGCAGCTACCTCGACATGCCCTTCACCGGCAGCAAGCCGGCGGCGGAGCAGCGCCAGAACGTGTTCTTCGTCGGCGACGACGCCGAGGCCTTCGCCGCGGTCGAGCCGGTGTACGCGCGCATCTCCAAGGCGCGGGTGCGCCTGGGCGGGGTCGGGCGCGCGGCCACGGTCAAGCTGGCGATGAACCTCGGCATCGCCGGGGTGTTCCAGGCCACCGTCGAGGCCATGCGCCTGGCCGAGCGCGCCGGGGTGCCGCGCCAGACCTTCTTCGAGGTGCTCGACCTCAACGTCGCCAAGTCGGGGGTGAGCGAACTCAAGCGCCCCAAGCTGCTGGCGGGCGATTTCGCGCCGCAGTTCTCGGTCAAGCACATGCACAAGGACCTGCGCCTGGCGCTGGCCCTGGCCGCACGCCTGGGCCAGGAGCTGCCGCTCACCAGCGGGGTCGAGCGCAGCTACCAGCAGGCTGCCGACGCCGGGCTGTCGGAGCAGGACTTCGCCGCCCTGGTGCGCACCTTGGGCGGCTGAGCAGGTGTAACCCTGGGCACGGCTGCGGCGTTACCCCGGCATCCCCCGCGGAGCCGTCATGCGTCCAGATCGTTCCCGCTACCTCGTCGCCCTGCTTTTTCCCATTCTGGCCTGGGCCCAGGAGCCCGCGTCGCCCGACCAGGAGCGTGCGCTGCTCATGCGTGCAGTGTCGCCAGCCCTGCTCCCCTTCGCCGGGTTCGAGGTGGCCGGGCGCGGGAACATCCGTCCCTGCCCGGATGGCCAGGGGCTCAGCCTGGGCATCGTCCCCGGCCAGCGCCAGGTGAATGGCGGCACCCGCGCCGAGATCGCGGTCGACCTGCCGTGGGACGAAGGCGACACCATGGTCTATTCCTGGCGTTTCCGCCTGCCTGCCAGCGTCGCCGCCGATGCGCCGTTGCAGCGCTGGTGGCTGGTGGGCCAGTGGCACGTCCAGCCCGATCCGCGGGCGGGCGAGTCCTGGGATGCGCGCCATGCTCTCAGTCCGCCGGTGGCCCTGGGCTTCGGTCAGCTCGACGGTCGCGATGGTCTGGTGCTGAACTACGGTGTGGAACCCCGTCCGGTGCTGCCGCCGATCTGGATCCGGCGCGGAGCGTGGCAGGCGATCGAGGCTGAGATCACCTGGTCGCGGGGCGCGGCCGGCCGCGCCCTCATCCGTCTGGACGGCCGTCAGGTGGCCGCGGCCCAGGGTGCCAACATGCAGAACGGCTACCGCCACTACTTCAAGTTCGGCCAGTACCGCCATCCCGGGATCGCCGGCGAGAGCTGGATCGATCTCGCCGGGCTGGTGATCAGGCCCGTGCGCTGAATCCCGGGGCCTCGGCTCAGGCCGCCGCCGGCACCAGCCGGCGCAGCCCGTCGGCCTCGCCGCCGACGCCATCCGCGGCGACGCGCACCTCGCGGGTGGCGCTGGCAGTGGCCTGGGCGGCCTGCTGCACCGTGGTCATGGCCTGGGCGATGTCGTGCACCGCCTGTGCCGCCTGGGCGATGGTGCGGCTGATGCTGGCGGTGGCGGCCAGCTGCTCGTGCATCGCCGCCGCCACCCCGTCTCCGTCCTGGTGCAGGCGCTGGACCAGCTCCCACACCCGCGCGATGTCGCGGGTGGCGGCCTGCATGTCGGTGCCGATGGTGTCGACGCGGGTGTTGATGTCGTTGGAGGCCTCCGCCGCCTGCTGCGCCAGCGCCTTGACCTCGCCCGCCACCACCGCGAAGCCGCGCCCGGCCTCGCCGGCCGAGGCCGCCTCGATCGCGGCGTTGAGCGCCAGCAAGTTGGTGCGGCCCGAGATCTGGCGGATGGTCGCCACCATCCCGCCGATGTCATGTGCGGCCCGTTCCAGCTCCAGCACCGTGGCCTTGGCCTGGTCCGCGCGCTCGCCCGCCTCGCGGGTGCGGGCGCTGTGCTCGGCCAGGGTATCGGTGATGCCGCGGATCGACTGCTCCATCTCGGTGGCCGCCGCGGCCACCGTGGCCGACTGGGCCGAGACCTGCTCGGAGGCCGCTGCCACCGCCTGCACCTGCTGCAGGGTGGTGTCGCTGGAGCGCGCCAGGGCGGAGCAGGCCTGGTCGAGCTGGGCGGTGTGGGCCGCCAGCCCGGTGGTGCGACCAGTGACCCCGCCGATCACCCCGGCCATGCCGTCGACGGTGCGGTTCACCGCGCGCGCCAGGCGCGCCAGCTCGGCGGGGCCGTCCTCGGGCAGGCGGCGGCCGCCGTCGCCGCCGGCCATCGCCTCGAGCACCCCGGCGCTGGCGCCAAGGCCATGGGCCAGGCGGCGGGCGAAGCGCCAGAACGCCGCCACCGTGATCGCCAGGGCGAGGGCGGCGATGGCGACCAGGATCCATTGGCTGCGGCGGATGGCGGCGATGGCGGTGGCCTCGCCGGTGGCGAAATGGCCGTTCATGCGCTCCACCAGCTGGTCGATGGCTTCGCGGTGGCGGGCGTAGAGCGGGTCGAGCCGCCCATGCACCAAGGTGGTCGCCTCTGGCACCGCGCCGCGCGCGAGCAGCGGCAGCAGCTCCTGGCGCAGCGCCTGGTAGTACTGGCGCGCCGGCGGCTCGCTGGCGTCGAGCAGCGCCTCGCGCACCGGCCCGGCCTCCAGCAGCTTGCGCCAGACCTCCAGGCGCTCGTCGTACTGCCGTTCCAGCTCGGTCAGCTTGGCCAGCAGGGGGGCGCGTGCCGGCGCGTCGGGGGCTTCCAGCAGCAGGCGCACGGTGAGGTGGCTCTCGATGATGTAGGCCGGCGGCGGCAGGATGTCGGCGAGCAGATCCTTGTCGTCAATGATGTCCTGGTAGATCGGCCCGGTCACCTGCACTCGCTGCACCAGCAGCCAAGCGGTGGCGGCGAACACCAGCAGGCCGCTGACGGTCAGGGCGGCCAGGCCGGCAAGTTGCAGGCGCAGGGATGACGTGGTGGCCATAGTGTGTAAGTATACCGTATTATCACCTAGGGCGCAACGCGGCCGAAAGCATCAGCTTAAGCGCATAGTGACGCTTGAGGCCTCCCGGCACGGTGACATGGCGGAACGACACGCGCGGCGGGGCCGGCTTGACCAGCAGCGGCGCGCGGTCCTCGTCCAGCAGCCCGTGCATGGAATCCTTGACCGCCTGGCCGGCTTTCTTGATGCCGGGGACCTTCCGCGCCACCGCCGCGGTGCCCTGACCCTGGGTGCGCCAGCGCTGGCGGAAACGCCTGATGTCGCAGAGGGGCGCGGCGACGGCCTACTTGATCTTGAGCTTGGCCTTGAGGTCGTCGATCGGCTTCTGCGGGCCCTGGTAGGTCTCGCCGTCGTAGCTCTTGGAGAACACCGTGCCGTCGCGGTTCAGCACCACCACGTTGGGGATGCCCTTGCCGCCGTAGCGCGCGAGCACGGCATTGGCGCTGACGAAGGGGGCCGCGCGCCAGGGCATGGCCGCCTCCTTCATGTAGCCGTACATCTCCTCCTCGCCCTTGTCGCGCGAGGCGAACACCACCTCGACGTTGGCGGCCTTGAGCGACGGGTACTGCTTCACCAGTTCGGGGGTGAAGGCGCGGCAGGGCGGGCACCAGTGCGCCGACATGTAGATGACGACGTATTCGGCCTTGGCCAGTTCGCTGGCATTGGCGGTCTTGCGGTCGGCGCCGACGCTTTTGGGGCCGATCGCGGCGATGAGGTCGGCGAAGGCGGCGGCGCGCGGCGGGGCGGGGAAGAGCGGCTGGTCGTTGAGTTCGGTGAGTTCGCTGCGCAGGGCCAGGGCGCCGGCGTCGTCCTTGCGCTTCTCGGCGGCGACGGCCGCCGATTCCAGGGTCTTCACCAGCTTGGCGCGCGCCTTTTCAGCGATCTTCTGATAGGCCTGGTTGGCCTGGTCCAGGTCCTTGGCGTACTCCTCGCGCGCCTTGGCCAAGCGCTGGTCATCGCCCTCGGCGGCGAGCGCGACGGCGGCCAGGGCTGTCAGCAACAGGGTGGGCAGGCAGCGGGTGATAGGCATGGCTGCCGATCTCCCACCACGGTACTCGTCTGTCAATGCCGCTATGGCAGGCGTCGGGATAGGCTCAACGAATAGCAACTTGAATCGTTATAACAACAAGAGGTCCCCATGCGTCAGCCCCTTCCCCTGGTCGTCGCCACGCTCGCCCTGATCGCCCTGTCCGGCTGCCAGAACACCAGCCCGGAGCGGGACAAGGGCGGTTCCGCACCGGTGGTGACCGCGCCGGCCGCAGCGCCGGCGGCCACCGTCGCCGCCACCCCGGCTCCCGCCCCCACCTGGTGGGCGGCCGACCTGGGGGCGGTGGCCAACATGGGCTTCGCCGACGACAAGCCCGGCGACGGCGTCGGCGGCTGGTCCGACCAGGGCTGGTCCAACTCCTTCGCCGAGTTCGAGGTCGGGCGCGGCAGCTTCGGCGGGGTGCCGTTCCGCCTCACCGATCCCGCCGCCAACCGCGGCAAGGCGGTGCTGTCGTTCCGCCACGAATCGTTCAAAAAGGGCCTGTCCGAGGCCACCGCCGCCTTCCCGGCCGGGGCGCGCGGACGCTACCTCTACCTGCTGCACACCGCCTGCTGGGCCAAGGGCGCCGGCACCATCGGCACCCTCACCGTGCGCTCCCGTGACGGCCAGGAACGCACCGCCACCGTCGAACTGGGGCGCGAACTGGCGGACTGGTGGAACCCGGTGTCGCTGGCCAACGGCGCGGTGGTGGTGGCCAAGCCCAACCAGAGCGCGCTGGTGGGGGTCTATCTGTCGCGCTTCGATCTCGGCGCGGACTGCGATGCCGCGGCGGTGAAGCTCACCACCACCGGCGCCGGGCTGTGGATCGTGGTCGGCGCCACCCTGTCGGCGCGCGACCTGCCGCTGCCCGAGCGCAAGGCCCTGACCATCACCGCCGGGGCGGAGTGGAAGGCGCTGCCCACCGCCGACCTGGTGGTGAAGGCCGGCAGCGCGCTCGACTGCTCGGCGTGGATCGACCACGCCCCCGCCGGCGTGCGCGGGCGGGTGGTGGCGCGTGCGGACGGGCGCCTGGCCTTCGCCAGCGACCCCGCCACCCCGGTGCGCTTCTTCGGCTGTTCCGGCCCCGACTGGGTGCAGGCCAAGCGCGAGCTGGAGGACCCCGATGCCTGGGCCGAGGCGGTGCGCCTGCAGGGCTACAACCTGGTGCGCTTCCACTTCCTCGACTTCTACCTCGCCGGCCGGCCCAAGTGGGGCAAGGTCGATGGCCCCGAGGTGCTGGCGGAGTTCGATCGCCGCGCGGCGGAGGGCAACCCCTTCCCGCCCGCCCACGTCGAGGCCCTCGACCGCCTGGTGGCGGCGCTGAAGAAGCGCGGCATCTACCTCTTCCTCGACGCCATGACCGGCTGGACCGGCTACTACCCGGTCAACCCGTGGTTCAACGACCCGCTCGCGCCCGACGTGCGCGCCGGGATGTACGGAGACGAGCGCGCGCGCCGGCACTACGCCGACTGCGTGCGCGCCCTGCTCACCCATCGCAACCCCCACACCGGCACCACCCTGGGCGAGGATGCGCAGGTGGCGGTACTGCTCGGCTTCAACGAGCAGGAGAACAACCTGTGGTCGCATAAGGGCTGGAAGACCGTGCTGGTCGCGCCCTGGCGCCGCTTCCTGGGCAGGCGCTATGCCGATGTGGCGGCCTTCCGCGCCGCCTGGGGCGGCAAGGATCCGGCCCCCGGCGCCGCCGGTTTCGCGCAGGCGCCGCTCTTCGACCTCAGCGACACCTGGGCGGCGGGCGCGCGCCGCACAGACGTGGCGGACTTCCTGGTCGAGGTCGAGGGCGAGACCGCGGCCTTCATGGAGAAGACCGCGCGCGACTGCGGCTACCAGGGGCTGTTCACCCACTACGACTACCTCAAGAACCTGCGCTACTTCCTGCCGCGCGCGGCCATGGGCGCGGTCACCATGCACGGCTACCACGCCCACCCCACCGATTTCATCACCAAGGGCTCGAAGATCCTCCAGGCCAGCTCGCTGTCCGACGATCTCGGCTGGTGGCGCGGCATCGAGGCCACCCGCATCGCCGGGCGGCCCTTCCTGGTCACCGAGTACGGCCATGTGTACTGGAACCGCTACCGCTACGAGGAGGGCCTGGCGGTGGGCGCCTATGCCGCCCTGCAGCAGGACGACATGCTGCTGGCCCACGCCCAGCCGGTGCGCTTCGCCGGCACGGTGGTGAAGTCCTTCTCGGTCGGCCCCGACCCGATCAACCGCGCCAACCAGGTGGTGACCGGCTTCGCCTGGCGCGGCCGCCTGGTGGCGCCGGCACAGCACCGGGTCGAGGTGGCGGTGTCGAAGGCCGAGGCCCTGGCCCAGTCCGAAGCCGCCATCGCCGGCGACCAGTCGCGCACCCTGCTGCTGACCGGCTTCGCGGCCCGGGTCGAAGGCGGCCCCGCCGCCGCGCCCGCCGCCGACCTCTCGCTGCCGCTCCAGGGCGGGGCCAAGGTGGTCAGCACCGGCATGGTGTCGGGAGTTCAGGACGATGGCGCCCCCAGCGGCTTCGCCGCGGTGGTCGCCCAGCTGCGCGCCAAGGGCATCCTGCCGGCGGGCAACCGCACCGACGCCGCTCTCGGCCGCTTCGAGAGCGACACCGGCGAGATCCTGCTCGACGCCCGCCAGCGCCGTCTGGCGGTGGCCGCCCCCGGCCTGGCCGGGCTGTGCGCCGACGAGGTCGCCCGCCCGCTGAGCGCCGGCGACCTGACGGTGACGGCGGCGAGCGTGCCGCTGTCGGCCAGCGCCATCGCCCTCGACCGCGCGCCGCTGGCGGCGGCGCGGCGGGTGCTGCTGGTGGTGGCGACCGACGCGCGCAACAGCGGCGAGGAGTACGAGGACAGCGAGGGCAACATGCTCAAGAAGCTGGGCGAGGCCCCGGTGCTGGTGCGCACCGCCACCGTCGCCCTGGCCCTGCGCCGCGACCCCGCCGCCCCGCGCCTGCGCGCCTGGGCCCTGGCCCTCGACGGCAGCCGCGCCGACGAGATCGCGGTGACTGCCAGCGACGGCGCCCTGCGTCTGTCCCTCGACACCGCCGCCTGGAGCTGCGGACCGACCCCGTTCATCGAATTGGCGGAACGTTGAGGGACGAGTGGTGGCAGGTGGTAGGTGCGACCCACCTCCTGCTTCCCACTGCTGTCGACTGGACACGTGCGCGGCGGGCGAACCTGTGGTAGGCTGGAGGCATGGCCCGCTTCCTCATCAAAGCCACCATGGGTGTGCGCGAACGCAGCTTCTCGATCGAGGCCAGGGACCGCGCCGCGGCCGAGGCCGAGGTGCTCCGCCTGGGCTGGAAACCTGAGGCGGCCGCGCCGCCGCCGTCCACCGCCACGTCGACCGCCCCTGCGGCCCCGGGCGCGGTCCCGGCCGAAGCAGCCGGCTTCGGCATCCGCCGCAGCGGGTCGGAGCCGGTGGGCTGGGGCCAGGCCCACCTGTATGCCGGCGGCGGCGCCCTCTGCCTGGTGCTCGGCCCGTTCCTGCCTGCGGTCTCGGCCTTCGGCCAGGGCATCAGCCTGTGGCGGGTGGGCGAGGCCTGGGCCTCGTTGGCTTTGCTCGCCGGAGCGGTGGCGGCCATCGGCATGTTCCTGGGCTCCTTCCGCTTCCTCTACAAGGTGGCGGCCGCCATCGGGGCGCTGCTGGCGCTGCGCCTGGTGATGGTCTACAGCAAGCTGGACGAGGTCGATCGTATGATCGGCTCCTTGCAGGGGGGCATGGGCGCCTCCGCCCCGGTGTCGCTGGTGGGCCTGGGCATGGGCCTGGGCTGGGGCTGGGTGGTGCTCTTCGCCGGGGTGGTGCTGCTGTTCATGGGCGCCTGGAAGGCCGGGCAGGAGGGGTTGGGGTAGAGTCCTTGAGGGCGGCGACTTTGACTCAGCAGGTCGCAGTTGCCAAAGTCGCCGCCCTCAAGGACTCGGGGGTGCGGGGGCACAACCCCTGCAGCAACAGCTGCTAGCGGGGTGCAGCCCACAATGGCCCATCGGGCTGGGCGGAGCCCCGCTAGCTGGATGGTGGGGTGGCGCAGGAACGAGCAGCTGCGTCTTGCGGACAAAGGACGATCGCCATAGCTTGCGCCCCCAAGCGAGGTGGCCATGCCCAAGCGCATTCTCATCAGTTCCCTGGTACTGGCGGCGGCGACCGCGGCGGCGGCGGAACCGCTGCCGGGCAGCATCAGCCTGGGGCAGTGGCTGGACCGCAGCCGCGATGGGGTGCGGCAGGACGGCGAGACCGAGCCGGTGCCGGCGCCGATCCCGCAGCTGGAGCAGTGGATGGGGTCGTCATGGTATCAGGTGTACACGACCCCGACCCAGGCGGGGGACCGCCGGGTGTGGTCGTCGCTGGTCCCGGGCCGGTACCGGGCGCGCTTCACCACCTATTCCCCGTTCCGCTTCGCCGCCGCCGACCAGGGCGGCGATGACTCCCGCGACAGCGACGTGGCGGCGGACGGCACGGTGGAACTGGTGATCGCCGACGGCGAGGCGTTGGCGGCGGATGCCGGCTTCGTAGATGGTCGTGGCGGGATCAGCCTAGGTCGCTGGATGGACGCCAATCGCGATGGCATCCGCCAGGATGCCGAGACTGGCTATCCAACCTCGCCTTCGCCTGCGCTCCAGGCCTGGAACGGCGGCGGCTGGTCCCCGTACCCGGTTGTGCATCAGATGGTGAATGGCCGATGGGAATGGCTCCAAGTACCTCCGGGCCAGTATCGGGCTGTGTTCCAACGCAATTCGCTCGAGGCTATCACCCTCGCCGACCAGGGCGCTGACGACGAACGTGACAGCGATGCCGACAGCGCCGGCTTCGTCGTCCTGACTGTCGATGGTGCCACCGTGCGGGCCGATGCCGGCTATGTCCAGGCCCTCGGCGCCCTCGCCGGGCGGGTGTGGTTCGATGGTGACGCTGACGGCATCCAGGATGCCGGCGAACCGGGCCGGGCCGGGGTGGTGGTGGAATGCCGGACCACCGTCGGTGCCCTGCTGGCAAGCACGGTCACCGGCACCGATGGCGGCTACCGATTCGACGGCCTGGTGCTCGGCCCCTACCAGGTCGCCATGCCCGCCCTGGTCGGCAGCCTCAGCGCGCCTGACCAGGGTGGCAATGACCTGGTCGACAGCGATCTGTCCGTCGCCGGCCTGGCCACGGCCTTCGTCCATCCGGTGGCGACCCCGGTGGTCGACGCCGGCCTCGCCAACCAGGCTCCGCTGCTGACCGCCGCGCCGCTGACCATGGCCGAGGACGGCCAGGCCGGGCTCGGTGTGGTCGCCAGCGATCCCGAGGGCGAGGCGCTCACCTGGGAGGTGACCGGCGCCCCGCAGCACGGCACCCTGGTGGGCACCGCCCCCGACCTGACCTACGTGCCCGCCGCCGACTGGTCGGGCAGCGACAGCGTCTCCCTGCTGGTGCGCGACCCCTGGGGCCGCAGCGCCGCCATGACGGTGGCGATCACCGTCACCCCGGTGAACGACGCCCCGGTGCTCGCCGCCCTGCCGCTGGCCACCACCGCCAATGTCGCGGTGTCCGGCATCCTGGCCGGCAGCGATCGCGAGGGTGACGCCCTCACCTATGCCGTGGTCGGCACCCCCGCCCTGGGCAGCGCCACCATCACCGGCGACCGGCTCGACTACGTGCCGGCGCCCAACGCGGTGGGCACCGACCGCTTCCTGGTGCGGGTGAGCGATGCCGGCGGGGCCTCGGCCGATGCCGAGGTGACGGTGGTGGTCACCGGCGCCGGCCTGCCGGTGCCGTGGGCGCTGGCCACCATCGGCACTGTCACCCCGGCGCCGACCATCGCCTTCGACTGGGCCGCGGCCCGCTTCAGCCTGGCCAGTGCCGGCAACGGCCTGGCCGCCAGGGCCGATGCCGCGGCCATGCTCACCCAGCCGATCGCCGGCGACGTCACCATCATCGCCCAGGTGGCGACCCAGAACGGCACCTCCGCCGCCCGCGCCGGCCTGATCTTCCGCGACAGCGCCGCGGTCGGCAGCCGCACCGCGGCGGTGCAGGTCAGCCCCACCGGAGCCCTGAGCTTCGTGCGCCGCACCACCCTCAATGGCAGCCTGGCAAGCACCTCGGGCGGCACCCCCAGCCCGGCGCGGCGCTGGCTGAAGCTGGAGCGGGTGGGCACCCTGGTCACCGCCTCGGCCTCGGCCGACGGCGTCGCCTGGGTCAAGATCGGCAGCGCCACCGTCGGCCTGGGCACCACCATCCAGGCCGGCCTGGAGGTGGCGGGCGGCAAGAACGGCGGCGTCTCGACCGCGGGCTTCGCATCGGTGCAGGTGATCCTGCCCGCACCGCCGGCCGGCAACGGCTGATCAGCGCCGGCGGCCGCGCTTGCGCGGCTTCTTGGCCGGACCCCCGTCCCCGGCGGGGGCGGCGGCGCTGGCGCTGCCGTCGCGCTCGATGGCGTGGATGAGGTCGCGCAGGCGCGCCGCCTCCTCGAAGCGCAGCTCCTCGGCGGCGGCGGTCATGCGGCTGATCAGCTCGGGCAGGTCGGCGGGGCCGAAGCGCTCGCCCTGGTAGGCGACCGTGCCCTCCGCCGCCCTCCTTCCCTCCATCTGCTCGGCGAAGGCGCTGCGCTGGTCGCCGGCGCGCTGGGCCTGGCGCGGGACGATGCCGTGCTGCTGGTTGAAGGCGCGCTGGTAGTCGCGCCGGCGTCCGGTCTCGCCCAGCGCCGCCGCCATCGCCGGGCTCTCGCGGTCGGCGTAGAGGATGACCTGGCCGGCGACGTGGCGGGCGGCGCGGCCGATGGTCTGGATCAGCGAGGTCTGCGAACGCAGGAAGCCCTGCTGGTCGGCGTCAAAGATCACCACCAGCGAGACCTCGGGCAGGTCCAGCCCTTCGCGCAGCAGGTTGACCCCCACCAGCACCTGGCTGCGGCCCTCGCGCAGGCCGTTGAGGATGTCGATGCGCTCGATGGCGTCGATGTCGCTGTGCAGCCAGGTGGTGCGCACCCCGGCCTCGGTGAGGTACTCGCTCAGGTCCTCGGCCAGGCGCTTGGTCAGGGTGGTGACCAGCACGCGCTCGTCGCGCGCGCAGCGCGCCTTGACCTCGCGGATGAGGTCCTCGACCTGGCCGCTGGTGGGGCGCACCGAGACCTCGGGGTCGGTGATGCCGGTGGGGCGGATGAGCTGCTCGACGCGGGCGCCCTCCTTGCCCGCCTCGTAGGGGCCGGGGGTGGCGCTGACGAAGACCAGGCGCGGCTCGTGCGGGCCGGCCGGGCCGCTGCGGTCGAGGCCGGTCATCGCCTCCCATTCGGTGAAGGTCAGCGGGCGGTTGTCGAGCGCGCTGGGCAGGCGGAAGCCGTGCTGGACCAGGGTCTCCTTGCGGCTGCGGTCGCCGGCGTACATGCCGCCCAGCTGGGGGATGGTCACATGGCTCTCGTCGACCACCACCAGCAGGTCGCTGGGGAAGAAGTCGTACAGGCAGTAGGGCCGCTCGCCCGGTCTGCGCCCGGTGAGGTGGCGGCTGTAGTTCTCGATCCCCTGGCAGGTGCCGGTCTCGGCCAGCATTTCCAGGTCGTGGCTGGTGCGCGCCTGCAGGCGCTGGGCCTCGACCAGGGCGTTCTGCGCCATGAGCGCGCGGTGGCGCAGCTCGAGCTCGTCGCGGATGGTCTGCACCGCGCGCTCGACGGTGGGCTCGTCGGCGACGAAGTGCTTGGCCGGGAAGATCGCCAGGCGCTCGTGGCGGCCCTTCACCTCGCCGGTGAGGGCGTCGACGCTGGCCAGCTCCTCGATCTCGTCGCCGAAGAACGACACCCGCACCACGGTGTCCTCGTAGGCCGGCCACAGCTCGACGGTGTCGCCGCGCACGCGGAAGCGCCCGCGCTGGAAGCCGAGGTCGCCGCGGCTGTACTGGATGTCGACCAGGGCGCGCAGCAGGTCGTCGCGCGCCACCGCCTGGCCCACCGCCACCTGCACGGTGAGGTCCTGGTACGAGCTGGGCGAGCCGAGGCCGTAGATCGACGACACCGAGGCGACGATGATGACGTCGCGGCGCGAGAGCAGGCTGCGGGTGGCGGACAGCCGCAGCTTGTCGATCTCCTGGTTGATGTCCGACTCCTTCTCGATGTAGAGGTCCTTGGAGGGGACGTAGGCCTCGGGCTGGTAGTAGTCGTAGTAGCTGACGAAGTACTCCACCGCGTTGTCGGGGAAGAAGCCCTTGAACTCGCTGTAGAGCTGCGCCGCCAGGGTCTTGTTGTGCGACAGCACCAGGGTCGGGCGCTGCAGGCGCTGGATCAGGCTGGCGGCGGTGAAGGTCTTGCCGCTGCCGGTGACGCCGAGCAGGGTGGCGGCGCGCACGTCGCCGCCCAGGGCCCGTTCCAGCCCGGCGATGGCGGTGGGCTGGTCGCCCATCGGCTGGTAGGGGGCGGCGAGGCGGAAGCCGGCGGGTTCTCCGGGAGCGGGCATGGCGGCGATCCCACCGGCAGGGCGCGGGAGGGAAGCGGTGCCCGCGCATGGCCGCCCGGCGATCCCCGTGCGAGACGCATTGCCGGTTCCGCCGCCGCCTGCATACGTCCGATGGCCCCGCCCCGACCCCCGCCCCAGGATCATCCACGCGGTGAAACCCGCCACCTCCCCGCCTGTCCCGGCCGTGCGCGCCCTCCATCATGGCACCGCATCCGCCATGGTCCGCCGCCTCCTGCCGCTGCTGCTGATCCTGCCCACGGCCCTGGCCGCGGCCGAGCAGCAGTTCGAGGACTTGCGCCTGGTGGCGGAGGCGCGCCCGACCGCGTTCCGCTTCGCCTGGGACGACCGCCTGGGCGCGCGCAGCAGCGACGGCGCGTTCAGCCAGGCCTGGGGCGCCGGCGCCGGGGTGCGCTGGGGCTGGGGCGCGAGCGGCAGCCCGCACCGCCTGCTGGCGGGGGCCGAGGTCCTGGCCCTGCGCCAGGGCGTCGACGACCTGACCGGCGAAGGCGTCCTGGCGCGGATCGAGGCCGGCTACGGCCACGCCCTGGGCGAACGCTGCGCGCTCACCCTGATGCCGCTGGCCGGGTTCGGGCTGGCGCGCCTGCGCCGCGATGGCGGCGCCAGCGGCGACCTCCAGCTGCGCGGCCCGGCCTGGGAGGCCGGCCTGCGCGCCGGCCTGCGCTGGAGCCCGGGCGCGCACTGGTCGCTGGGTGGAGAGGCCGGCTGGCTGTACGCGCAGCAGCGTCTGCGCGGCGACGACGCCAGCCTGCGCCTCACCTCCTCCGGCGCCTGGCTCGGCCTGGCCCTGGCCTGGACCATCGACCCCGAGCCGCGGGGGCTGGAATGAGCAGGGAAGATGCGGTTGATGGTTCGCGGTTGATGGTCGGCCAGCGCAACGCCAACGGCCCGCGCGTCGGTCATCGGTTCCCCTGCAACCCGATGTGCGTCAACCATGAACCATGAACCATCCACCGCCAAAGGCGGGTTGTAGGATGAGCGCCTCACCTCTGTTGGGCCTGGTCGGCCAGGACCAGGGTTCGCGCATCGACACCCCGGCGACCGTGCCGGTGGCGCCGCGGGCCGAGGCGGAGCCGCCGCCGGCGCCGGCGGTGCTCACCCCCGACGGCCGGCGCGGGCCGTGGTCGGGGCAGGCCTGGGGCGGCTACGATCTCGGCGACCTGCTCGGCGAGGGCGGCATGGGCGCGGTCTACCGCGCCTGCCAGCGCGCCATCGGGAGGGTGGTGGCCTTCAAGGTGCTGGGCGGCGGGGCCGAAAGCGAGGCGGGGGCGCGCAGCCGCTTCGCCAACGAGGCGCGCGCCGCCGCGCTGGTGGATTCCCCGCATGTGGTGCGCCTGCACGACTCCGGCGAGCACCAGGGCCGGCTGTGGCTGGCGATGGAGTACGTGCCCGGCCGCAC
>JAKLKR010000106.1:17095-17335 GCA_023150565.1 Planctomycetota bacterium | reverse complement strand
GCCAGCGGTTCCTGGACGGTGGCGGTCAGCCTGGTCGACGGCAGCCATGCCATCGCCGCCGTCGCCAGCGATGCCGCCGGCAACACCGCCAGCGCCGCCGCCCGTACGGTGGTGATCGACACCACCCCGCCGACCCTGGTTGCGATAACCGGTTTCGAGGTCGACAGCGACTCGACCATCGGCTCCGGGGTGGTGGCCCCCGGCGGCGCCACCGACGACCGCACCGTGGTGCTCAGCGGC
>JAKLKR010000106.1:0-17085 GCA_023150565.1 Planctomycetota bacterium | reverse complement strand
GGGCCGGCACCTGGACCTTCACCGTCCCCTTCGCCCTGCGCGACCTCGTCCACCGCTTCCAGGTCACCGCCAGCGACCAGGCCGGGAACAGCATCGGCACCGCGGTGGCGACCCTGTCGGTGGCCAACGCCGCCGATCCCGCGGCAACCCGCTTCGCCCCGCGCATCACCCAGAACCTGGTCACCAACCAGGGATCCACCGCCAATCAGCGGCCGCAGCTGAACGGCCATGCCCGGCCATTCACGCTGCTGTCCATCGATGCGATGGCGGGGAACGGCGGCTCCTGGAGCGGATCGCAGCTGGTCGTCAGCGGCGGCGACGGCCGCTGGACCTTCACCCCGATCGTCGACCTGCCTGACGGCAGCTACGCCTTCACCGCCACCACCAGCGACGGCGCCTCCAACGTCTTCACCTGGAACATCGACCACCTCGCCCCCACCGTCGGGACCCTGTCCCTGGACAACGACAGCGGCACCAGCGCCAGCGATGGCATCACCCGCACCCAGCCGCTCATCCTCGGTGCGCGTGGGCTGGGGGACCCGGTCGGGACCTCGGGGCTGAGCCGGGTCGACTTCACCATCGACGGCCTGCCCCTGGGTTCGGCCGGGGTCTCGGCCGGCTCCGCCACCCTGAATCTGGGCAGCATCCTGCCCGATGGCCGCTACGTGATTGCCGCCAGTGTTACCGACGCCGCCGGCAACCGCACCGCGCTGCCTCCACTCACTGTGGCGGTGGACACCCGGCTCGATCAGCCCCTGGCCAACGGGATGGGCACCGACAGCGGACGCTCGGCCAGCGACCGCATCACCAACGACGGCACCCCGACCTTCAGCGGCCGCGCCGAGCCCTCATCGACCGTGACCCTGGCCCTCAGCCCGGGCGGGGCCACGGCCACCGCCTCGACCGACGCCAGCGGTGTGTGGAGCTGCACCTGGGCGCCGGCTTTGGGCGATGGCGACTACAGCCTGACCGCCGAGGTCGGCGATGCCGCCGGCAACCCGCCGCGGACCTCGACGGCGCTGGCGTTCACCATCGACACCGCCGCCCCGGTCCCGTTCATCACCGGCATCAGCGACGACAGCGCCGCCGCCGACCTCATCACCAACGACAGCACCCTGACCGTCACCGGCTCCGCCGCCGAGGCCAGCGGCACGGTCACGGTGGTGATCACCCGCGGCGGCGTCGCGGCCGGCTCCGTCACCACCACCGCCAATGCCGGGGGCGCCTGGAGCCTGGCCCTGCCGGCGCTGGCCGACGGCGCCTACCTGCTGACGCCTTCCTCCACCGACATCGCCGGCAACACCGGCACCGGTCCCGGCCTGGCCGTCACCGTCGACACCACCCTCGCCACCCCGGTGATCGCCGCGGTGGCGGACGACACCGGCTATTCCGCCAGCGACTTCATCACCCTCGATCTCAGCCAGACGGTGACCGGGACCTGCTCCTCCGAACCCGGCGCCGCCTCGCTGCTGGTGGTGGATGGGGTGGCCACCTATCCGCTCGCCAGCCCGTCCTGGTCCCAGGCCCTGGCCCTGGCCCCCGGCACCCATGCCCTCGAGGTCACCACCACCGACA
The DNA here is from genome assembly GCA_023150565.1 of Planctomycetota bacterium. Classification (GTDB taxonomy): domain Bacteria; phylum Planctomycetota; class UBA11346; order UBA11346; family UBA11346; genus JAKLKR01. The sequence goes on along the minus strand of JAKLKR010000106.1, from coordinate 15,510 downwards.
CCGCTGGCAACGTCCGCCGCGCCAGCCGCAGCCTGGTGGTCGATGTGCTGCCACCCACCGCCGCCATCACCTCCATCGCCAGCGACACCGGCACCTCGGCGAGCGACTTCATCACCAACGACACCACCCTGACCGTGAACGGCACCGTCAGCGAAGCGGCCTGCGACGTTCTGGTGGAACTGCTCGACGGAGCCGTGGTGATGGGTTCGGCCACCGTGCGCGCCGGCGGCTCGGCCTGGAGCTGGGACGCCAGCGCCCATGGGCTGAGCGGCAATCCCCCGCGCAGCTACACCTTCCGCGCCACCCCCACCGATCCGGCCGGCAACACCGGCCCGGCCGCCACCCAGGCGGTGGCCGTCGATACCCTGCCCCCCGGTCTGGCGGCGGCGACCATCGCCGATCTTTCGCCCGACACCGGGGTGCCCGGCGACCGCATCACCAGCGCCAAGCTGCCCACCTTCACCGGCGCGGCCACCGGGCTGGAGGCCAGCGACCGCCTGCGCCTGTACATCGACAACGTGTCGCGGGAGACCTTCACCGCCCCCACCAGCCCGTGGAGCCGCACCCTCACCGGCGCCCAGCTCGCGGACGGCGCCCATGTGGCACGGGTGGTGCCCGTGGACCAGGCCGGCAACGAGGGCGTCAGCTCGGCCGCCTTCTCTTTCACCATCGACAGCGTCACCCCGGTCCCGGTCCTGACCGCGATCACCATCGACTCCGGCGTCTCGGCCAGCGACTTCCTGACCAACGACCAGGTGGTTGACCTGGCGGGCAGCGCCGAGGCGGGGGCCACCGTCACCCTCACCAGGCTCGGCGGCGCCACCGTGAGCACGGTGGCGGCCGGCGGGGCGTGGAGCTTCGCCGCCATCGACCTGACCAGCGGCGGCCAGGGCGCCATCTCCCTGCCCCTGGCCTGCACCGACATCGCCGGCAACACCGCCGCCGGCGCCGCCACCATCACCATCGACACCATCGCGCCCGAGACCGTCATCAGCGGCATCACCAGCGACAGCGGCCGATCCGCCAGCGACCTCATCACCAACGACCGCACCCTGGTGATCAGGGGCACCGCCAACGAACCCGGCTGCAGCGTGCTGGTCACCCGTGCCGGCAGCGCGGTCGGCAGCGCCACCTGCGCCGGCAGCGCGCCCTACGCCTGGTCGCTGGATCTCACCGCCACCAGCCTGGCTGATGGGGTCTACCTCTTCACCGCCACCGCCACCGACCGCGCCGGCAATACGGATTCCAGCCCCGCCACCGCCAGCGTGACCGTCGACCGCACGCCGCCGCCCACCGTGCCGGTGCTCGGCGGCGTCTCCGGCGACAGTGGCGACTCCTCCGTCGACCTCATCACCAACGACAGCACCCCCCAGATCAGCGGCACCGCCGATGCCCCGGCGGTGGTGCCGGGCAACCGGGTGACGGTGTACATCGATGGCGCCGCCAAGGGTACGCCGGCCCTGATTGCCGCCGACGGCAGCTGGAACCACCCCTGGACGGGAGCCGCCCTGGCCGACGGCCGCCATGCCATCACCCTGCGCGCCGAGGACATCGCCGGCAATTTCACCGCCTATTCCCACGCGGCCGCCCTGGTGATCGACACCGCCGCCGCCCCCCCGGTGGTTTCCGGTGTCGACCAGGATACCGGCCGCTCGGCGAGCGACTTCATCACCAGCGACCAGAGTCCGGTGATTAGCGGCACCGCCGAGGCCGGGGCCCATGTCCAGGTGCTGGTGGACGGCACCCTCTCGGCGACCGTCACCGCCGACCCCGGCGGCGCCTGGAGCCATGCCCTGCCTGGCGCGCCCCTGGCCGACGGCGCCCGCGCCATCACCGCGGTCCAGACCGATATCGCCGGCAACGTCAGCGTGCCATCCTCCGCACGCCATCTGGTGGTCGACACCATCGCCCCGGGCAGGGCGGTGGTCGGCGCACTCAGCAGCGACAACGGCCTCAGCGGCAGCGACCGCCTGACCAACGACCGCACCCTGGTGTTCACCGGCAGCGCCGAGGCGGATGCCACCGTGGCCCTGCAGCTCGATGGTGTCGCGGTCGGGAGCGTGCTCGCGAACGGGAGCGGTGCCTGGGAGCTGGACCGCACCGCTGTCAGTCTCGCGGACGGAGTCCACGCCCTGGTGGCCACCGCCATCGATGCGGCCGGCAACATCGGCGCGGCCTCGACGCCATTCCTCTTCATCATCGACGGGACCATGGCCGTACCGGTGGTGACGGGATTCGCCAACGACAGCGCCTCCGCCGGCGACCGCATCACCAGCGACACCACCCTGGTGGTCACCGGGACCGGCAAGCCCGGGTCCGACCTGACGCTCTCCATCTCGCCAGGCGGCACCTTCGCCGGGGTGGTGGCCGGGGACGGGGTCTGGACGGTCGACGCCGGCGCCAGCGTGCTGGCCGACGGCCTGCATACCATCATCGCCACCACCAGCGATGCCGCCGGCAACAGCGCGACCTCGGCGGCGTTCAACGTCACCATCGACACGGTGGCGCCGGTCGCACCGGTGTTCACCAGCATCGACACCGACACCGGGACGGTACCGTGGGAGACCACCGACCAGACCCTGGTGATCCATGGCACCGCCGAGCCGGGTTCGACGGTCACGGTGTCCTGCCTCGGCAGCGTGCTCGGGGTGGCGACCGCGACGGGCGGCGCCTGGTCGCTCGACCTGACCGCCACCGTCCTGGCGGACGGCAGCTATCCCCTGACCGCGGTCGCCACCGATGCGGCCGGCAACACCGGCCCGGCCGGAAGCCAGATCGTCATCGTCGACACCGTGCTCGCGCCCAAGGTGGCGATCCTCGGCCTGAGCAGCGATACCGCGGCCCAGGGCGATTGGATCACCGCCGACAACACCCTGGTGTTCTCCGGCATCGCCGAACCCGGCTCGGCGATCGCCATCCGGCTCGACGGCGGCTCACCAGTGGCCGCCACCGCCACCGCCGACCCGCTGGGAGGCTGGACCGCCACCCCCACCGCACTGATCGCCGACGGCAGCCATACGGTGACTGCCACCGCCACCGATGGGGCGGGCAACGCGACCACCGCCAGCCACGCCCTGGTGGTCGACACCACCGCCCCGGCCGCCCCGGCCATCACCGCGGTCAGCGATGACACCGGCACCGCCGGCGACTTCCTCACCTCCGACCGCACCCTGGTCCTGTCCGGCAATGCCGAGGCAGGGGCGCTGGTGACCGTGCGGCTGGCCGGCAACGCCATCGCCGTCGTCGGCGCCGATGCCGGCGGGCATTGGGTGTTCGACTTCGGGGTGGTCGGCCTGGCCGATGGCAGCTATGCGTTCAGCGCGACCGCCACCGATCCGGCTGGCAACGTCTCGACCCCATCCGCCGTCCGCACGGTGGTGGTCGATGGAACCGCGCCAGCCTCCCCGGTTCTCACCGCCATCGGCGACGACAGCGGCTCCCCCGGCGACTTCCTCACCCGTGACCGGACCCTGGTGTTCAGCGGAACCGCCGAGGCCAATGTCGGCGTGAACATCGCCCTCGACGGCGCGTTCATCGCGGTGGTGCAGTCGGATGCCGCCGGGGCGTGGGTCCTCGACCACACCGCGGTCACCCTGGCGGAGGGGGCGCACAGCCTGGTCGCCACCGCCAGCGATGCGGCCGGCAACACCGGGGCAGCCTCGCCCGCCTTCTTGTTCACCATCGATGGCAGCATGCCCGCTCCGGTGGTGACCGGGTTCGCCGGTGACAGCGGCGCCGCCGGCGACCGCATCACCAGCGACACTTCCCTGGTGGTGGCCGGCACCGGCAAGGCCGGGTCGGTGCTGTCGCTGGCGATCACCCCCGGGGCGACCTTCGCCGGGATGGTGGCGGGCGACGGGACCTGGAGCGTGGATGCCGGCACCACCGTGCTGGCCGACGGCCTGCACGCCATCATCGCCACCACCAGTGATGCCGCCGGCAACAGCGCGACCTCGGCTGCGTTCAACCTCACCATCGACACGGTGGCTCCGGCCGCACCGGTGTTCACCGGCATCGACACCGACACCGGCACGGTGCCGTGGGAGACCACCGACCAGACCCTGGTGATCCATGGCACCGCTGAGGCTGGTTCGTCGGTGACGGTGTCCTACCTCGGCAGCCCGCTCAGCACGGTGATCGCGCTGGGCGGGACCTGGGCCCTCGATCTCACATCCGTCGTCCTGCCGGATGGTTCCTATGCGTTCACCGCAGTGGCCACCGATGCGGCCGGGAATACCGGTCCGGCCGGCAGCCAGACCATCTTCGTCGATACCGCGCTGGAACCCAGGGTGGCGATCCTGGGCCTGAGCGGCGATACCGGGATCCAGGGCGACTGGATCACCGCGGATCCCACCCAGGTCTTCTCCGGCATCGCCGAACCCGGTGCCGCGATCGCGATCCGTCTGGACGGCGGCGCCACCGTGGCCGCCACCGCCACCGCCGATGCGCTGGGATCCTGGACGGCGAGCGCCACCGCGGTGATCGCCGACGGCAGCCACACGGTGGCGGCGACCGCCACCGACGGGGCGGGCAACGCGACCACCGCCAGCCATGGCCTGGTGATCGACACCACCGCCCCGGCCGCCCCATCCATCACCGCGGTCAGCGCTGACACCGGCACCGCCGGCGACTTCCGCACCAGCGACCGGACCCTGATCCTGTCTGGCCACGCCGAGGCCATGGCGCTGGTGACGGTCCGCCTGGCCGGCAGCGCCATCGGCGCCGTCTCCGCCGATGCCGGGGGGCTCTGGTCGTTCGATTTCGGCACCGTCAGCCTGGCCGATGGCACCTACTTGTTCAGCGCGGTGGCCAGTGATGCCGCCGGCAACCAGTCGGCCTCCTCGGCGGATCGTGCGGTGGTGGTCGATGGTACCGCTCCCGCCGCCCCGGTGATCGCCGCCCTCAGCAGCGATACCGGCATCAGCGCCGGCGATCGCCTCACCAGCGACCGCACCCTGGTGTTCAGCGGCACCGCCGAGGCGGGAGCCCGGGTGGCGATCCGCTACGATGGCGTGTCCATCGCCACCGTGACGGCTGCCGCCGGCGGGGCCTGGGTGCTCGACTACACCTCCGTCGCCCTGCCCGAAGGCTCCCACAACCTGGTCGCCACTGCCAGCGATGCGGCCGGCAACCTCAGCGCCGCATCTTCAACCTTCGCCTTCACCATCGATGCCGGCATGGTTGAGCCGGTGGTGGCCGGTTTCGCCGACGACAGCGGCATCGCCGGCGACCGCATCACCAACGATCCCGCTCTGGTGATCAGCGGCACCGGCGAAGCGGGAGCGGGGCTGGTGGTGACCATCGCCCCTGGCGCCACCGTGGCCGGGGTGGTGGCGGGCGACGGTTCCTGGAGCGTCGATGCCGGTGCGCTGGTGCTGGCCGACGGGGTGCACAGCATCACCGCCTTCACCAGCGATGGCGCCGGCAACAGCGCGACCTCGGCGGCATTCAACCTCACCATCGACACGGTGGCGCCGGCGGCGCCGGTGTTCACCAGCATCGACACCGATACCGGGACGGTGCCGTGGGATACCACCGACCAGACCCTGGTGATCCACGGCACCGCCGAGGCCGGAACCACGGTGACGGTGTCCTATCTCGGCACCCCCATCGCCAGCGTCCCCGCCACCGGCGGGGCCTGGACCCTGGACCTCACCTCCGTCACCCTGCCGGCGGGTTCCTACCTCCTAACCGCGACCGCCAGCGATGTCGCCGGCAACACGGGTGCAGCCGGCAGCCAGACCATCACCGTCGATACCGCGCTGGAGCCCAAGGTTGCGATCCTTGGCCTGAGCCGGGATACCGCCACCCAGGGCGACTGGGTGACCGCCGACAACACCCTGGTGTTCTCCGGCATCGCCGAGGCCGGATCGGCGATCGCCATCCGGCTGGATGGCGGCGCCACCGTGGCCGGCACCGCCACCGCCGACGCCCAGGGATCGTGGACCGCCACCGTCACCGACGTGATCCCCGACGGCGGCCATACGGTGGTGGCGACCGCCACCGACGGGGCGAGCAACGCAGCCTCTGCCAGCCGATCCCTGGTGGTGGACACCACCGCCCCCGCCGCCCCGGCGATCACCGCGATCAGCGACGACACCGGTACCGCCGGAGATTTCGTCACCAGCGACCGCACCCTGGTGCTGTCAGGAACCGCCGAGGCGGGTTCGCTGGTCACGGTGCGCCTGGCCGGCATCGCCCTCGCCGCCGTTTCCGCCGATGCCGGCGGGCGCTGGTCGCTCGACCTCACCACCGCCACCCTGGCTGACGGCAGCTACCCCTTCAGCGCGGTGGCGTCGGATGCCGCCGGCAACCAGTCGGCCGCCTCCGCCACCCGGCTGGTGGTGGTCGATGGCTTGGCGCCCTCGGCGCCGGCCGTCCTAGCGCTCAGCGACGACAGTGGGATTGACGGCGACCGCATCACCAGCGACCGCACCCTGGTGTTCAGCGGCAGCGCCGAGGCGGGTTCGCGGGTAGAGATGCGCCTCGACGGTCTCGCCATCGCCACCGTGACCGCCGATGGCGCCGGCGGGTGGGTCCTCGACCACACCGCCACCACCCTGGCGGAGGGAGCCCACACCCTGCTCGCCACCGCCATCGATGCGGCCGGCAGCAGCGGCGCCGCCTCGCAGCCCTTCCTCTTCACCATCGATGCGACCATGGCGGCCCCGGTGGTGGTGGGCATCGCCAATGACAGCGGCGCGGCCGGCGACCGCATCACCAACGACAGCACCCTGGTGGTCACCGGCACCGGCGAGGCGGGATCGACGCTGGCCCTGGCCATCGTCCCCGGCGGCAGCTTCTCGGGGACGGTGGCGGGCGATGGGACCTGGAGCGTGGATGCCGGTTCAACCGTGCTCAGCGATGGTGTGCATGCCATCATCGCCACCACCAGCGATGCCGCCGGGAACAGCGCGGGTTCAGCCACGTTCAGCGTCACCGTCGACACCGTGGCGCCGGCTGCGCCGGTGTTCACCAGCATCGACACCGACACCGGGACGGTGCCATGGGATACCACCGACCAGACCCTGGTGATCCACGGCACCGCCGAGACGGGGTCGACGGTGACGGTGTCGTACCTCGGCAGTCCGCTCGGGGTGGTGCCTTCGGTGGGAGGAGCCTGGACACTCGACCTCACCGCCGTGACCCTGCCGGATGGCATCTATCCCCTGACCGCGGTCGCCACCGATGCGGCCGGCAACACCGGTCCGGCCGGCAGCCAGACCATCGTCGTCGATACCGCGTTGGAGCCGAAGGTGGCGATCCTGGGCCTGAGCGGTGATAGCGCGGTCCTGGGCGACTGGATCACCGCGGACAACACCCTGGTGTTCTCCGGCGTCGCCGAGCCGGGGTCGGCGATCGCCATCCGGCTCGATGGCGGGGCCACCGTGGCCGCCACCGCCGCCGCCGATGGCCTGGGCGGCTGGACTGCGACCGTGACCGCGGCCATCGCCGATGGCGTCCACACGGTGGCGGTGACCGCCACCGACGGGGCGGGCAACACCACCTCGGCCAGCCGCTCGGTGGTGGTCGACACCGTCGCCCCGTCCGCCCCGGCGATCATCATCATCAGCGACGACACCGGCACGGCTGGCGACTTCATCACCAGCGACCGCACCCTGGTGCTGGGCGGAATCGCCGAGGCCGGAACGCAGGTGACCGTGAGCCTGGCCGGCAGCCTGATCGGCGCCGTGACGGCAGATGCGGGTGGGCGCTGGTCGTTCGACTTCGGGATGGCCAGCCTGGCGGATGGCAGCTACCAGTTCAGCGCGGTGGCCAGCGATGCAGCCGGCAACGTTTCCCCGCCCTCGGCGGTCCGCACGGTGGTGGTCGATGCCACCGCTCCGCCGGCCCCTGCGATCACCGCGCTCAGCGGCGATACCGGCAGCAGCGCCAGCGACCGCCTGACCCGCGACCGCACCCTGGTGTTCACCGGTACCGCCGAAGCCGATGCCCGGGTGGCGGTCCGCCATGATGGCGTGCTCATCGCCACTGTGACGGCTGATGGGGCCGGGGCCTGGATCCTCGACCACTCCACCGTCATCCTGCCGGAGGGCAGCCATGTCCTGTCGGCCACCGCCAGCGATGCGGCCGGCAACGCCAGCGCCGCCTCGCCGGCCTTCGCCTACATCATCGACGCCAGCATGGCCGCGCCGGTGGTGGCCGGGTTCGCCGACGACAGCGGGGTGGCCGGCGACCGCATCTCCAACGATCCCACCCTGGTGATCACCGGCACCGGCAAGCCCGGCGCCATCCTGTCGGTGTCCATCGCGCCCGGGGCGACCGCCGCCGGGGTGGTGGCGGGCGACGGGAGCTGGAGCGTGGACGCCGGCGCCATCTCGCTGGCTGACGGCGCGCATGCCATCGTCGCCATCACCAGCGACGCAGCCGGCAACAGCGCGACCTCGGCGGCATTCAACCTCACCATCGACACGGTGGCGCCGGCGGCGCCGGTGTTCACCGGCATCGACACCGATACCGGGACGGTGCCATGGGAAACCACCGACCAGACGCTGGTGATCCACGGCACCGCCGAGGCGGGATCGACGGTGACGGTGTCCTACCTGGGCAGCGCGATCGGCATGGTCACCGCGGCAGGTGGGGCGTGGACCCTCGACCTCATCGCCATAACCCTGCCGAATGGCACCTATCCCCTGACCGCGACGGCGACCGATGTTGCCGGCAACACCGGTCCGGCCGGCAGCCAGACGATCGTCGTCGATACCGCCTTGCAGCCCTCGGTGGCGATCCTCGGGCTGAGCGGCGATACGGCGATCCAGGGCGACTGGATCACCGCCGACAGCACCCTGGTGTTCTCCGGCATCGCCGAGGCCGGCTCGGCGATCGCCATCCGTCTCGACGGCGGCACCGCCGTGATCGCCACCGCCGCCGCCACCAGCACCGGTTCCTGGACCGCGAGCGTGACCGCGGCGATCGCCGATGGCAGCCATACGGTGCGGGCGACCGCCACCGACGGGGCGGGCAACTCGGCCTCGGCCACCCATGCCGTGGTGGTCGATACCATCGCCCCCGCCGCCCCGGCCATAACTGCGATCAGCGATGATACCGGCAGCGCCGGCGACTTCGTCACCAGCGACCGCACCCTGGTGCTGGCCGGTACCGCCGAGGCGGGGGCGCAGGTGACGGTCCGCCTGGCCGGCAGCGCCCTCGCCACCGCCACCGCCGATGCCGGCGGGCGCTGGACGCTCGATCTCACCTCCGCCAGCCTGGCGGACGGCAGCTATCCCTTCAGCGCGTTCGCCCGCGATGCCGCCGGCAACCAGTCGGCAGCGTCGGCCATCCGCCTGGTGGTGGTCGACGGCACCGCCCCGGCGGCTCCGAGCATCCAGCGCATCGCCGATGATACGGGCGGTTCCGCCAGCGACCGCATCACCAGCGACACCACCCCGCAGGTGCATGGCCTGGGCGAGGCCGGCACCATCGTCACCCTGCTGCGCAACGGCAGCGCGGTGGCCACCGCCACCGTCGCAGCCGACGGTTCGTGGAGCGCCGCGCTGGCGGCCTCCGCGCTCAGCGATGGCAGCTATGCGGTGAGCGCGTTCGCCAGCGATCGGTCCGGAAACGCCGGCGCCGCATCCACGCCGCTGACGGTCACGGTCGACACCCGCTGCGGAACCCCGGTGCTGCTGGCGATCAGCCCCGACAGCGGCCGTTCCGCCAGCGACCGCATCACCAATGCCGCCACCCCGGTGCTGTCCGGCCGGGCCGACCCTGGCGACAGCGTGACCGTGCGCATCGACGGGATCCAGGCAGGCATCGCCATCGCCGATGGTTCCGGCGGCTGGAGCCTGGCCCTGAGCGCCGCCCTCGCCGATGGCGCACACGCCATCACCCTGGCCGCCGGCGATCTCGCCGGGAACCTCAGCGCGACGGCCGGACCCTGGACCATGGCGGTCGACACCGTGGCTCCGTCCCACGCCCTGCTGACCGGGGTGACCAGCGACACCGGCGTTTCGGACAGCGATCTCCTGACCAGCGACACCACCCTGCTGCTGTCCGGCACCGCCGAGGCCGGGGCACGGGTGACGGTGAGCGTGGCCGGGGTGGCGCTGGGCAGCGCCGATGCCGACGGGACCGGCGCCTGGAGCCTGGACCTGACCTCGCGTACGCTCTCGGCCGGCACCTACCCGGTGGTTCTGACCGCCGCCGATGTCGCCGGCAATGCCAGTCCCCCCTCGCCGGCGCGCAGCGTGGTGGTCGACACCGCCAACCAGCCGGACGTGACCATCCTGGGTGTCGTCCCCGATACCAACCTGGCCGGCGACGCGGTGACCTCCACCGGCACCCTGGCGATCGCCGGCATAGCCGAGGCGGGTGCTGCGGTGACCGTGTTCGACGGTGGCGTCCTGCTCGGCAGCACCACCGCCCTGGCCGATGGCAGCTGGTCGCTGCCCGCGACCCTGGCCGAGGGGGGGCACCGGCTGACCGCCACCAGCGTCGACCTGGCCGGGCTGCCGGGCGGGCCGTCCGCCGACTTCCCGCTCACCGTCGACCTCACCCCGCCGGCGGCGCCGGTGTTCACCGCCATCTCCACCGACTCCGCGGCCGCCGACTTCATGACCAACGACCGCACCCTGGTCATCCTGGGTACCGCCGAAGCCGGGGCACAGGTGCGGGTGGTCAGCGACGGCCGCGACCTGGGCATCGTCACCGCCGGGATCGACGGGGGGTGGAGCCTGGATCTGACCTCCTTCGGCATCCCTGACGGCACCTACCACCTATCGGCCACCGCCATGGATCCGGCCGGGAATGTGGGCGTGGCGGGGGCCCAGGACGTGGTCGTCGATGGCGTGGTGGGCGCTCCCTCGTTTGTCGGGGTCAGGCCGGACACCGGCACCGCCGGTGATTGGCTGACCTCGTCGACCGCTCCGCTGGTGATCGGCAACGGCGAACCGGCGAGCGTCGTCACCCTGTCGCTTGATGGGACGGAGGTTGGCATCGTCATGGTTGACGCCGCCGGCAACTGGCAGGTCGACCTCGCCGGGCTGGGCCTGCGGCTGGCCGATGGTGCCCATCTGCTCGCCATCAGCGCGCGCGATGCCATCGGCAACCAGTCCCCGGCCGGGATCACCGCCACCCTGGTGGTCGACACCGCCGTCACCGCCCCCCGTCTGACCGCGATCAGCGACGACACCGGCAGCATCGGCGATCTGCGCACCGCCGATAGTACCCTGGTGCTGCGTGGATTGGCGGATCCCGCCGCGGGCGTGGCGGTGCGCATCGACGGGGCGCTGCTCGCCACCGTGAGCGCGGCCGCTGACGGCACCTGGACCGCGGACCTCACCGCCACCGTGCTGGCGGAGGGCGGGCGGGTGCTGTCCCTGGCCTCCACCGATGCCGCCGGCAACACCGCCAGCGCCGCCGACCTCACCCTCGTCATCGACAGCGCGGTGCCGCTCGTGCCGGTGATCACCCAGGTGTTCGACGGCGCCGGAGCGATCCCCAGCGGCGGCTCCACCTGGGGCCCCTGGCTGACGGTGCAGGGCACCGCCGAGGCCGGGTCGCTGGTGGTGGTGCTCGCCGACGGCCTGCCGGCGGCGCGCACGGTGGCCGGTCCCGATGGCCGCTGGGCGGCGCAGGTGGTCCTACCGCATTTCGGCCAGGTGCTCCTGACCGCCACCGCCGAGGATGCGGTCGGCAACCGCAGCGGTGCGCTCCTGCCCTGGGTCATCACCCTGCTGGTCGACGACCGCACCGCCGAGGTCAGCCACTGCGGCCTGGGTTCCGGCCTCGGTCTGCTGCTGGCAGGGCTCCTCGTCGCCTGGCGACTGGCACTGGGCGGCGTCCGGGGGCGGGCGGCGCGGATGCTGCCGCTCCTGCTGCTGGCGGCCGCCTGGTCGGGCGCACAGGGGTCCGATGCCGATACCGGCGACTTCATCGGCCTGGACGAGGACCGCCCGGTGTGGCGGGACGAGCTGCGCCTGTCGCTGCTCTCGACCCCGACCGTGCGCGATGGCGGCTATGCGCTGGTCGGCCACCCCCAGGCGGTGCCCAACGCCTGGCATGGCAGCCCCCAGGTCGAGCTGGCGTGGCAGCGGCGCAAAACCATCGACCAGGCCTTCGGCTGGCACGCCGGGGTCGGGCTGGGGTGGATGATCGTGCGTGGCGATGCCCAGCCGGTGCTGGCCACCGACACCGCCATCGACTACCGCCTCGACGTGATCCCGGCGACCCTGCGCCTGGGTGGCCGGTGGAGACCGGCCCAGGGCTGGTCCTGCGACGCCACCGCCCTGGGCGGCATCGGACCGGCCCTGATCAGCAGCGATGCCGGGGTGGTGGGTCCGCGCGGGGTGAAGGAATACTCCCACGACACCCGCATCGGGGCCTGGCTGAGCTATGGCGCCGAGGTTGCGGTGATGCGCCGCTGGGGGTCCCTGGGGATCGGCCTGTTCGGGCGCTGGGTGCGCGGCCAGACCAGCTTCACCATGCACGATTCCGCCAGCCTGCTGGGCCAGACTGCGCAGTCGCGCACCTATGAGACCCGGCTGTCCAGCCAGGGCCTGTGCGGTGGGCTTACCGCGGCCTGGTTCTTCCGCTGAAGGCGGCCCCCGGCTCAGGACCGCCGGCGCGCCAGCAGGCAGCAGGCGGCCAGGGCCAGGCCGAGGGCGCCGGTGCCGCATCCGCCCCCGCCGCCGCCCGCGGCGCTGCCGGGGGCGAGGCTGCCGGCGCTGCGCCAGGGCAGCGCCGCCGCCGCGACCTCCTGCGCCGGTGGAAGCCCGGGCAGGTCGGCGGTGCGGAAGCTGGTGTCGGCCGAGGTGGCGGCGTTGCCGGCGGCGTCGCGGCTGCGCACCTGCAGGTGGATCACCGTGCCGGCAGCCAGCCCGCCCAGGGTCACCGCATGGGTGGTGGTCAGGGTCGCCGACAGCTGGCTGCTGAGTCCGTAGGCCGCGTCCGGGCCGTAGTCGACCTGGCTGTCGGCGGGCTCGTCGGTGGTCCAGCTCACCAGCGCGGTGTCGGCGGTGATTGTCGAGATGCCCAGGCCGCCGATACGCGGCGGCACGGCATCGCCCACGCCCCCGTCGCGCGGGCCGTAGGGCGGCAGGGGGGCGCCCGCCTCGTAGGCCCCGAGATCGGGGGCGGTGCCGGCGAAGCCGTCGTTGATGCCGGGGATGGCCACGCCGCGGTCGACCGCCGCACCACCGGTGCGGGGGCGCAGGTCGGCGGCGGAGGACACCGACATCGGCGCCGCCGGCACCGCCACCGCGGCGGCGAACACCGCCAGATCGACCGCCTGCGCGTGCGCCTCGGTGGTCAGGCGGCGCAGCTCCGCCAGGCTGGTGGCGGTCACCCCGGCGAAGCGGGCGGTGAAGCCGGCGGCGGTCGAGCCGAAGCCGTCGTAGTCGAGATCGGCCCCGGCGGCGACCAGGTCCTCCAGCCACATCACCCGTCCGCTGCCGGTGTCGTAGCCGCCCCAGGTGCGGCCGGGTCCGCCCAGGAGGAGGTTGTTGCGGCTGTACAGGCGGGTGATCGGCGCCCCGGCGAACACCGACAGGGCATCGCCCTGCTTGACCACGGTGTTGTGCAGCAGCACATCACCGTGGCTGCCGTTGTGCAGCTTGAAGGCCTCGAACACCACATTGTAGAGCGCGTTGCGCACCAGGTAGAGCGGCCCGCCCAGGCCGGGCTGGGAGGAGATGCCCATGAAGCAGTCGGTCAGGCGGTTGCGCAGCACGCGCACGTTGCCGGCGGCGAAGTCGGCCTCGATGCCGTCGTCGGCGCACTGGGCGACCTCGTTCTCGACGATGTCGATGTCGTGCTGGTCGACCGCCTCGGCGTACTCCATCAGCGAGATGCCGTCGCGGAAGCCGCGCACGCGGTTGTTGCGGATGACGTGGCCGGGGCCGGTCAGGCAGATGCCCTCGCCGAGGTTGGCGCCCGACACCCCCAGCGCTGCCTCGCTCCACACCGTGGTGCCGAGCACGGTATTGTCGGCGATGTAGGCGTCCCGGCTGGACAGGAAGCTGACGATGCCGTCGCCGGCGCCGCGGTCGGCGCGGGCGTTGACCGTGCAGCGGGTGATCGCCACCGCCGTGCTGGCGTTGAGGCGGATGCGCCCGTTGACGGTGAGCCCGGCGAGCTGCACATGGCGGCGGCCGATCAGCTCGATTGAACCGTCGATCACAGCAGCAGCCCCCGCCGCCGCACGCACCACCAGCGGCCGGCCGGTTTCGCCGTCCGCCGCCAGGGTGAAGCCGGGGTAGGTGCCGGCAGCCAGCTCGACGATGTCGCCAGCGCGGGCGGCAGCGAGCACGCCGGCGAAGCTGGCGGGGGTGGCGGGGCGCACCACTGCACCCGCCGCCGGCGCAGGCAGGGCGCGGGTGGTGGCGGACAGGGTGCGCACCGTCCCGCCGCCGTCGGGGTCGGCCAGGGTCAGCTCGATCTCGTAGGTGGTGGCGGGGGCGAGGTCGAACAGGCTGCCGGCGTGGCGGCTGGTCCAGCTGCGCCCGGCGGCGGTGCCGGCAGGGATGCGGAACAGCGGCATGCCGGCGCGCCAGGCGCCGCCGGCGGGGCGGTAGCGCATGGCGACACGGCCGTCGCCGTCGTCGTCGCCGGAGAAGGGCCATTCCACCCCGATGCCGCAGGTGGTGGGCGCGGGGGCGGCGGGGACGCCGGGGCTGGTGGCGTCGGCGGCGGGCAGGCCGGCGGCGAGGGCGGCGAGGGCGAGCAGGCGGCAGTTGGGCATGGACGGGGCTCCATCAGGCCGGTCGGCGAGCGCGGGGCGGGGTAAGCGGGCGCTGCACGGCGGCGGCGACGCGCGTGTGACGCGCCCGCCGTGTGTCACCCAGGCGCCGGCCCGGCGTCTGCGCCGGGGCTTACCGGCGCCCCCCGCCGGCGACGGACGGGCAGGAGGGCCCATGGCCGAGCACCCGGCGCCGCTGTCCGTGCACTTCCTCGCCGACCGGGCGCGGCTGTTCGCCTACGCCTACGCCCTGGTGCGTTCGCGCGCCGCCGCCGACGACCTGGTGCAGGACGCCTGGCTGGCCCTGGCCCAGGCCGAGGCGCGCGGCGAGGCGATCGCCGACCTCGCCGGCTGGTGCCGCGGGGTGGTGCGCAACCTCGCCCTGCGCCACTGGCAGGAGCGCCGGCGCATCCAGGCGCTGCCCCCGGCCGAGCTGCTCGACCGCATCGATGCCGCCTTCGCCGAGGCGGATGCGGCCGGAGATGAGGAGCTGCTGCGGGCGCTGGCGCGCTGCCGGGCCCTGCTGCCCGCCCCCGCCCGCGCCCTGATCGAGCTGCGCTATGGCGAGGACCTGCCCATGCGCGCCATCGCCGAGCGCATCCGGCGCAGCGAGCGGGCGGTGATCACCGCCCTGGCCAAGGTGCGGCGCCGGCTGCAGGACTGCATCGATGCGCGCCTGGCGGAGACCGGCCATGGCTGACCATTCCGCCCTGGAACGCTGGGAGCTGGGCGTCGACGACGCCGCCGACCACGCCGCGCTCGCCGCCCTGCTCGCCGACCCCGCCGGCCGCCGCGCCTTCGTGCGCCGG
>JAKLKR010000105.1 GCA_023150565.1 Planctomycetota bacterium | reverse complement strand
CGAGGGAGCGGTCGCTGTCCCAGGTCACGGCATGGAGCCCCGCCGCCGCGGCGCGGCGGTCCTCGCCCCAGGGGAACGAGCCGGCGGCGCCGCCGCGCGCCGCCGCCTCCCACACCTGGTCGTCGGGCAGCGCCAGCCGGCCGGCCCCCCAGCCCGCCAGCACCGCGCGCGCCTCGTTCCACGACATCCCGGTGGCGGGCAGGTCGTCGGCGCCGCCGGCGGCGAAGGCGGTCCAGGGCTGGGTCCCGGCCAGGCGGCGCCACTGCGCTCGGGTCAGCTCCAGGGCGGCGACGTAGGTTCCCGCCTGCGCCACGGTGGCATAGGCCTCGTCGTCCTGGCGGGCGAAGGCGCCCGGCGCCGAGCCCACCGCCGCCGTCCCGGCCACCAGGCGCAGCGCCAGCAGGCGGTCGCGGTAGGCCGGCGACTGGTCGAGATCGGGGAGCGCCGCGCTGGGGGTGGCCTGGCCGCTGGCGAGGTCGAGCACCAGCCAGGCGGCGTTGCCGAGCGCGGCGGTCTGCGCCACCGCCCCGGTCGGGCCCGACGAGCCCGAGCCCTTGCCCAGGCCAAGGCCGCAGCCGGCGAGCAGCGCGCAGACGCACAACGGCCAGCAGCGCATCAGCCGCTCCCGGCCGGGCGCGGGGTCACCAGCACATCGACGGGCAGGAAGCCGGGGATGCCGCGCACCGGGTCCTCGGCCACCACCTGGAAGCGGTAGCGGGTGCCGGCCTTGGTCGCCGCCGGCACCGGCCAGGTCACGCGCACGCGGTCGCTGCCCTGGGCGGTCAGCACCAGGCCGGTGGGCGCGCTGCCGGTGGTCGAGAATCTCAGCGCCGCGCCAGCGTCCAGGTCGCGCACATCCCACGGCACCACCACATCCACCGCCTCACCCGCCACCACCGTGCGCGGGGGATCGGCGGCAGGATGGGGGCGCAGCTCGTCGAGGGTGGCCACCACCACCGGGACCACGGTCCAGGCCACCTGGTGGTTGTCATCCAGGACCTGCAGTTCAAGGCTGCCGATGCCGGGCAGGGTGGGCTTGATGCGCACCTTGGGGCCGCCCTGGGCCTCGCCGTCGAGCATGGTCACCACCGCATTGGCGGGCTGGGTCCTCACCGTCCAGATCGGACGATTGCTGTTGTGGTCGGGATCGACCGCACCCAGCAGCAGGTCGCGGCTCAGGCCGGGCAGGGTGGCCAGGCGCAGCCCGGCCGGCAGTTCGGGCAGATCGTCGATCTGGGTGATCCCCCACGTGCCGCGCACCGGAGGCGAGGAGCCGTGCTCGCCGTCGTCCACCACCACCTCGCAGATGCGCGGACTGATGCTCGGATCGCGGCTGGGGTTGTCGAAGGTCACCGCGCGCAGCAGGGCCTGCACCGCCGCCGGCGTGGCATAGGGTCCGCTCAGGGCCACCCGCAGGGGCGCGGTGCCCTGGCCGGAGACGACGGTGCCGATGGGCTGGCCCTGGTAGGTGACGGCGGTTCCGCTGCGGCCGATCTGCCCGCTGCCGAAACCGAAGTCGTGGATGTCGAGGCGGTCCTCGCCCTGGCCTGATCCGACCACCGCGACGGTGACCTGGCCACCGGTCATGGCGGCGGTATCGGGATCCTCGACCACCGCCGCCGGCAGCACCAGGGCCGGACCGCCGCGTTCGCGCCAGGTGGCCGGGATCCCGGGCAGACCGACGAAGGGCACCGCGCCGGCGCCGAAGGTCACCCCCACGCCCAGCGGGCCGACCGTGACGGTGCCGTCGCTGACCGTGACCGAGAAGGAGTCGGGAGCGTCGTCGGCTCCGCCATGGCGGTAGCTCAGGCGGTGGTTGGAGACATCGACCTGGGTGAAGGTGGCGCCGGCGGCGAGGTCCGCCTCGTCGAGCAGCAGCTGCCCGCGGACCGGCGCCTGGGTCAGGGTGAAGGTCAGGGTGGTGTTGTCGACATCGCTGGCGGTGAGGTTGGCGGTGGCGACCTCGGCCCGGGCGCCCCGCGCCAGGCGCAGGGCGGCGGTGGCGTACAGCAGCGGCGGATCGTTGACCGGGGTGATCTGGACGCGCATGGAGTCGATCAGCACCGGATCCGGACTGCCCGAGGCCATGTCGAACAGCTGCACGAACACCCACACCTGGCCGTTGGCGTCCGGCCGCGGGATGACCTTGACCCAGGCGCTGCCCGGCGCCCCGGCCATGAACTCGGCCCCCTCCAGCTCCAGCCTCTCGCTGTCGCCGCTATAGGCGGCGATGAAGGGGGAGCCGCTGGCGACCGCGATGCCGGTGATGGTGATGTAGGTGAGCGGGGCGTCCTCGCTGATCGTCACCAGGCTGGGCAGGACCATGGTGGGGGCGGTGGCACCCCAGCAGGAGGCCGCCACCAGCAACGGCAGGAAGACGGCGGCGCGCATGGGACGCAGCATGGAGGCCGGGGCCGAGGAAGGAAGCTGATGGGGATTGCCGGTCCGTTCCTGCATCACGTATTGGACGGGTGGAGCATCCGCCATGCCACTCCAGCGCCTCCCCTGCTCGCCCTACTTCAGCGTCCTCAGCTCCCTCAACCGCGAGAACGTCTCTGATCATAAGGTGGCTCTGGTCAACCACCTCGACATGAGCTCGGCGGAGCGCCTGCGGCATCAGGCGGGCCTGGCCGGCGGCACCCGCCCGAGCTACACCGCGCTGGTGGCCAAGGCCCTGGCCAACGCCCTGCGCCTGCATCCGGCCGCCAACCGCATGGTCTTCCCCGGTCCGTTCGGGCCCAGGATGTTCCAGTTCGAGGCCATCGACATCTCGGTGGCGGTGGAACGCGACAGCTCCGGCTTCGACCAGGCCGCCTGTACCGAGACCATGCGCGCGGTCGACGACAAGGATATCGCCGCCATCACCCGGGAACTGGCCGCCATCGTGCGCGGCACCAGCGAAACCCATCAGCGCTGGCGCCTGTTCAGACGACTGGTGGAACATTCCCCGGCCTGGTTCGCGCGCACGGTGGTGGGCGTGCCTCGGCTGCTGGCGAGCCAGTGGGTGCAGCATCGTGGCGGGGTGGCATTGATCTCCTCGCCAGCCAAATACGGCGTCGACACCGTGGTCGGCACCTGGCCGTACCCCATCGGGATCTCGTTCGGCCTGGTCAAACCCAGGCCGGTGGCCATCGGCGACCGGGTCGAGGTGCGCCCGACCATGGACCTGCTGATGTCGTTCGACCGCCGCCTGATGGCCGGGGCGCCGGCGGCGCGCTTCTTCCGCACCATCTCGGACCAGCTCGAAGATGCCGAGCACCGCCTCGCCCCGGCTGCGCCGGCCCCCCTCTGCCCGATCGCGGCGGCCTGAGCCGTGAGGCTGCATGCGGAAACGATGACGGCGACCACCCAGGCGCGGCCGGCGGAAAGATCCCATCTGGTTCGCTCCGTGATGACAAGGCAGACCGGCCCAGTTGGCGAGCTCAACTCCCCAGCGCCGGATCCACGGCTGACATCCGTAAGTCCGCAACCATGACCCACCAACCCACCCCCCTGTCCGTGCTGCTGTGCGCCGAGGCGGTGACGGTGACCCACCTGGCGCGGCCGGCGGTGCTGGCGCGGGCCCTGGCCGCCGCCGGCCACCGCCCGCTGCTGGCCTGCCCGCAGCGCTGGGAGGCGGCGTGGGCCGACCTGCCCGCCGAGCGCGTGCCCCTGACCAGCCTGGAGCCCGCCCTGGCGCGGCCGGCGGTGCTGGCGCGGGCCCTGGCCGCCGCCGGCCACCGCCCGCTGCTGGCCTGCCCGCAGCGCTGGGAGGCGGTGTGGGCCGACCTGCCCGCCGAGCGCGTGCCCCTGACCAGCCTGGAGCCCGCCGAGTTCCTCCGCCGCCTCGCCGCCGGCAGCCCGGTCTACCGCAGCGACGAGCTCGAACGCATGGTGGCCGAGGACCTGGCCGTGTTCGAGCGCACCAGGCCCGACGTGGTGGTGGGCGACTTCCGCATCAGCCTGGGGGTCAGCGCCCGCCTGGCGCGCATCCCCTACGTCAACCTGGTCAACGCCTACTGGCACCCCGCCGCACAGGTCACCCCCTGGCCGGTGCCCGAAAACCCCCTGGTGCGCCTGGCCGGGCCGCGCTGCGTCGGCGGCGTCTTCCGCCTCATCCAGCCCTGGATCCGCCGCCTGCACGCCCGCCCGCTCGACGCCGTGCGCCGGCGCCACGGACTGGCGCCCCACCGCGATGTGCGCACCGCCTACGCCGACGCCGACCTCTGCCTGCTGCCGGATCCCCCCGGCCTGGTGACCCTGGGCGACGGCGGGCCGCCCCACGCCACCATCGGCCACCTCGCCTGGGCACCGCCGGTCAGCGCCCTGCCCGCCTGGTGGGACCGCCTGCCCCCCGGACGGTCCTGCATCTACGTCTGCTTCGGCAGTTCCGGCGCGGTCGAACGCCTGGAGGCGGTGGTCGACGGCGCCGCCCACTGCGGTCTGCCGGTGGTGGTCGCCACCGCCGGGCGCGCGGTGCTACGGCCCCGGCCGGGGGTGTGGGTGGCCGACTGGCTGCCCGGCGACCTGGTCGCCAGCCGCGCCCGCGTGGTGGTGTGCAACGGCGGCAGCCCCTCCGCCTACCAGGCCCTCGCCGCCGGGGCGCCGGTGCTCGGCATCCCCGCCAACCTCGACCAGTACCTGGCCATGGACGCGGTCGCCGCCGCCGGCCTCGGCCGCCGCCTGCGCGCCGGCCAGGCCGGGGCCGACGCCGTCGCCGCCGCCGTCGCCGCCCTCGCCAGCGACGAGCTGATGTCCGGCCGCGTCGCCGCCGGCGCCGCGCGCATGGCCGCCATGGATCCGTCCGCTGCCGCCGTCACCGCCATTGAACGACTCCATGGCAGCGCCTCCGGCGTGCGCCAGGCGGTGGGGGCATGAACGGCCTCCTGCCGTGGCGCGGGCGCTTGACGGCTCTTCCCTGGGAGCGCCGGGCTCCAGCCCGGCAGTTGGGACGGCTCGAATTGCCGGGCTGGAGCCCGGCGGTCCCAGGGGCGCGTCGGTCCGTTCCTGCGGTTCACGCGATTCCTGCACGCGATTGACGTCAAAGGTCCTCCATGTCTGCCATCCTCCCCGCCATCACCCGCACCGCCGGCAGCGTGTGCCTGCTGCCCGACCAGCAGGCCCGCCGCCATGTCATCGAGCGTGCGCGCTGGGCGCCCAGCGGCGACAACACCCAGCCCTGGCGCTTCGTCCCCACCGCCGGCGCCGCCTTCGCCATCCTCGGCCATGACACCCGCGACACGGTGATCTACGACCGCGATGGGCGCGCCTCCCAGCTCAGCCTGGGCGCCCTGCTGGAAACCATCCGCCTGGCCGCAGCCGAGGTCGGGCGCCGCGCGCTCATCACCCGGCTGGAGGGCGACGAGCGCCATCCGCGCTGGATGGTGACCCTGATCGAATCGCCCGCCGCCCAAGCCTCGCCCCTCGCCGCCCACATCAGCCGCCGCTGCACCAGCCGGCTGCCCTTCAGCACCCGTGCCCTGGGACTGCCGGTGCGCGACGCGCTGACCCAGGCTCTGGGCGACGGCCACCGCCTGGCTTGGCTCACCGGCTGGCGCAAGATGCGCGGGGCCCTGCTCATGTCCGGCTTCGGCGCCCTCCGCCTGCTCAGCCGCGAGTGCTTCGCCGTCCACCAGCACATCATCGACTGGGACGACCGCTTCAGTCTCGACCGCCTGCCGGTGGACTCGCTCGGCCTCGATCCCCTCACCCGCCGCATCATGCGCTGGGCCCTGCACGACTGGCGCCGCGCCAGCCTGCTCAACCGCACCGGCTTCGGCACCCAGCCCCGCTGGCAGCTCGACCTCATCCCCAACCTCGCCTGCGGCGCCCAGGTCGCGGTCATCGCCGACGGGCCGGTCGACGACCTCGACGCCCAGCTCGCCGCCGGCGCCGCCGTCCAGCGCCTGTGGCTCGCCGCCACCGCCGCCGGGCTCCAGCTCCAGCCCCTCTACACCCCGGTGGTGCTCGGCGCCTATGTGCGCGAGGACCGGCCCTGCTTCGCCGATCCCGCGCTGTGGCGCCGCGCCCAGGACCTGGTCCGGCGCTGGGACGGCCTGGTCGGGCCCGGCAGCGAACGGGTGGTCTTCGCCGCCAGGCTGGGCTATGCCCGGCCGCCGGCGGCGCGCTCGGTCAGGCTGCCGGTGGAGCAGCTGGTGGCGGCGGAGGACCGATGAATCCGCGCTTCTTCGAGTGGTACGTGCGGCGGGTGTGGCCGCTGCAGCGCCTGGCGGTGCGCGGCCTGGCGCGGCGCTGCCGCACCTGCCTGATCTCGGAACGCTGCACCCCGCTCGGCCGCGACGGACGCTGCGCGGAATGCGCCCGGCCCGGCAGCGCGCCCGCGGTGGCGGCGCCGCCCGCCGATCCGGCGGCGATGGAACGGCGCTTCGACGACACCCTCGCACGCGCCAGCGCCGGCAGCGAACGCTACCATGCCGCCCTGCTGCTGAGCGGCGGCAAGGACAGCGCCTACATCCTGCACCGCCTGCGCACCTCCCACCCAGGGCTGCGCCTGCTCTGCCTGACCGTCGACAACGGCTTCATGCCGGCGGCCACCCTCGCCAACTGCACGCGCGCGGCGGCGCGCACCGGCACCGATCTGCTGGTGCTGGGCGCGCACCGCGCGCGCTTCGCCGAGACCCTGCGCGCCGCCTTCCTCGACCTGCGCGGGCGCGGCGCCTACGGGGTGGTCGACCACGCCGACGGCAGCCTGATCTTCCAGCTCGGGCGGCAGGCGGCGGCGGAGCTGGGCATCCCCCTGGTGGTGGGCGGGCTGTCGTGGGTGCAGCTGCAGCGCATCGTCGGTCTGGGCGGCGACCGCTTCGCGATCGAGGAGCCGGGCGGGCCCACCCAGATCTTCCCGCTCGCGGTGTGGCGCACCGACGAGCAGGACATCCGCGCCGAGGTGCGCCGCCTGGGCCTGCTCAACCCCGGCCACGACAGCCCGGTGGCGACCAACAGCGAGCTGGTGCTGCCGATGTGCGTGGTCGACCTGCTCACCCTCGGCTACTGCAGCTTCGAACCGGAGTTCGCCCAGCTGGTGCGCGAGGGCAAGACCGACCGCCGCCTGTGGCGGGGCATCTTCGAGGCGCTCGAGCACGGCACGCGCAGCGGCCGCCTGGTCGCCGATGCCGACCGCGCCCTCGCCCGCCTGGGGCTGTCGGTCGCCACCATCCTCGGCAGCCGGTCCCCGGCAGGAGCGACGCCATGAAGACCGCCTATCTGACCGGAGCCACCGGCTGCATCGGCCGCAACCTCGCCGACGAGCTGCTGCGCGACGGCTGGCGGGTGGTGGCGGCCTGCCGGCCGTCGCCGCGCACCGCCCGCCTGGCCGGCCTGGGGGTGGAGGTGCGCGCGGTCGACCTCGCCGACCGCGCCGCGGTAATGGACAGCATGCCTGAGCGGGTCGATGGCGTGTTCCACGTCGCCGCCAGCGTCAGCCACTGGCGCCTGGAGGCGGCGCAGCAGTACCGCGACAACGTGGTCGCCACCCGCAACCTGGTCGCGGCCGCGCTGGCGCGCAAGGCCGGGCGCCTGGTGTTCACCTCCACCGGGGCCACCAACGCCCATCGCGGCTGCGATGCCGCCGCCGCCAGCCGCATCCCCTGCCAGTACGTGCGCACCAAGCGCCAGTCCGAGCTCGAGCTGGAAGCTGGGCTGGCGCACGGGCTGGACGCGGTGGTGACCAAGCCGGGGATCGTCATCGGGGCCTACGACTGGAACAACTACTCGCAGATCTTCGCCATGCTGGCCAAACGGCCGCCGGTGACCGTGGTGCTGCCGGGGGTGATCGAGTTCTGCCACGCGCGCGACATCGCCCGCGCCCATATCAGCGCCTGGGAGCGCGGCCGGCGCGGCCAGGACTACACCCTCGGCGGTCATCGCGCCTCGTGGCTGGAGGTCTACCGGCGCATCGCCGCCCTGGTCGGCGGCCGGCCGCCCACTCGCCAGACCCCGCTGTGGGTGCTGCGCCTGCTGGCCTATCCGCTGGTGTGGCAGTCGTACCTCACCCGCATCCGCCCGCCGCTGACGCCCCAGCTGGTGATGCTGCTGGAGAAGGGCGGCGAGACGCCGGCCGAACTGGTGGCGCAGGCCCGCGACGAACTGGGCTACCAGTCGGCCCCGCTGGACGAGATGCTGGCCGACTGCCACCGCTGGATGCTGGCCGAAGGCATGCTGCCGCCGGCACGCGGACGGCAGCCGGACCTGGCCCGGCCAGCCCGCGCCGAGGGCTAGCCGCCATGACGTATAGCAATCGCGTGAACCGCATAAACAGACAGACGCGCCCCTGGGAGCGCCGGGCTCCAGCCCGGCAATTCGAGCGGTCCCAACTGCCGGGCTGGAAGAGGGCCTAGCCGGGGATCAGGCGGCGCGGTCGAGCCAGGCCTGCAGGCGCGGGTCGCCGCGCAGCCGCTGCATGGCCTGGGCCAGGCGGCGGGCGATGGCCGGTTGCGACACGGCTGCTGCCCCGGCGATGGCATCCTGGGTCTCGCCCAGCAGGTAGTAGCGCACCAGCAGTTCGCGCTCGGCCGGACGCAGCACCGCCAGCACCGCCTCGACCAGGGCGAGGGGGTCGTCTGCCACCGCCGGCGGGCGCACCGCGGGTGCGCACGGTTCGACCACCCGCTCCAACCCCACCTGCCGGCGCCGACGCTGGCTGCGCAGCCACATCAGGCAACGACGGGTGGCGCAGGTGCGCAGCCAGGCCCCCGGCTCGCCGCTGATGGTGCCGGCCTCCAGCAGCAGGGCGCCAACCGCCTCCTGGGCGATGTCCGCGGCCACGGCGCCATCCCCCAGCACCCCCCGGCAGACGCGTTCGGCAAGCGGATGCAACCGGTCGGAGAGCTGTTCTGCGGCACGTTCGTCGCGGTCCTGGCTCCAGCGGCGGAGGAGTTCGCGGTCAGGGATGGCACAGTGATCCACACTCCGCTTACGCACCGGGGTCGGGAAACCGGCAATGGTGGAGAGATCCTCCGCTGGAGGCACACTGCCGGCGTGGAGCCCGACCTCGCCGCCCTCGAGCGCGCCGCCAGCGCCGGCGACGCCCGCGCCGCCTTCAGCCTCGGTCTGGCCCTGGCCACCGGCGATGGCTGCCCCGCCGATCCGGCGGCGGCCGCGCGCTGGTGCGAACAGGCGGCGCGCGCCGGCCTGCCCGAGGCGCAGTTCAACCTCGGCCTGCTGCTGGCGGCGGGGCGCGGGGTGGCCGCCGACCCCGATGCGGCGGCGCGCTGGTGGCGGCTGGCGGCGCTCAACGGGGTGGCCGAGGCCGAAGGCTGCCTCGACGTGCTCTATGGGGTCGGCAGCGATGGCCGGCCACGCACCTGGGACGAGGCCGAGACGCGCGCCAGCGTGGCCCTGGCGCGCACCGACCCGGACGCGCCCAAGAGCCTGCGCTTCGCCGAATACTACGTCGATCCCTGCCTCGACCTGCTCGCCACCCGCTACCGCATCGAACGCGGGCAGGCCGAGGACATCGTGCAGCAGTTCTTCTGCGAGTTGGAGCAGCCGCTGGAGCGCGGCGAGCTGAAGGGCACCGCCTGGAAGGAGGCGCTGCGCCGGCGCTACGACCGCGACCGCGGCTCCTTCCGCCCCTTCCTCGGCCGGGCGCTGGTCAATTTCGCGCGCGACTGGCTGCGCCACGACCGCCTCGAGGCGCCCGGACCGGGGCCCGGCCCCGACCTCGCCGCCCTCGCCGGCCTGCACGAGCATGAATGGCGCGCCGCCCTGGCCGCCTTCGCCGCCGCCGCCACCCCGCTGCGCGAGGACGCCGCGCGCGCGGTGGCGGCGCTGCAGGCGGTGCTGGGCGACGGCCTCGCCCATGCCGAGGCCGCCGTCCGCCTGGGGGTGAGCGAGCGCACCGTGCGCAACCACCTGCGCCTGGGCGGCGAACTGCTGCGCCAGTGGCTCGACGGCCGCGCCGCCGCCCTGCCCGCCGGCCACCCGGTTGCCGATGGCTTGCACCAGGCCCTGCGCCTGCTGCCGGAATGGCTGCACCGGCCCTCGGCCGAGAAGCGCCAGCGCACCCTGCTGCTGCTCGCCCTGGCCTGGCGCCAGGGCGAAGCTACGGCCTGAGCACCAGACGCACCCCGAAGGCGGGGTGGGCGAGGGCGGGGTCGGGCAGGGCGCGGTTGGCCGGCCGCGCCAGCACCAGGGCGTCGGCCCAGCTGCCGCCGCGCACGCTGCCGTCCGCCACCAGCTCCCAGGCGTTGCCGCAGAGATCGTGCAGGCCGAGCGGATTGGCCGCCAGCGACCCCACCGGCAGCAGCGCCCCGCCGGTGTCGGCGGTGGCGGCGTAGCGCCCCGCCACCGAGGCGCGCACGTCGTCGCCCCAGGGGAAGGCGGTGGCGGTGCCGGCGCGCGCCCCCGCCTCCCACTGCCAGGGCTGGGGCAGGGCCAGGCGGGCGCTCCAGCGGCCCAGGGCGGCGCGCACCAGCTCGGCCGACAGGCCGGTGGCGGGCAGATCGTCGCGCCCGGCGTCGGCGGCCGATGGCCCCGGCATGCCCTCCCACGGGGCGCTGCCGGCCAGCCGCCGCCATTGGCCGCGGGTGACCTCGAAGGCGCCAAGGTAGAAGCCGGGCGCGGCCACCGTCTGCGCCAGCTCGTCGTCCTGGCGGCCGAAGCTGCCCGGCTGCTGGCCGAGGCTGGCGACCTGCAGGTCGACCAAGCGGAAGGCCATCAGGCGGTCGCGGTAGGCGGGGTCGCCGGCCAGGCCGGGCATGCTCTCGGCGCTGAGCACGCTGCCGCTGCCGAGGTCGAGCACCTGCCAGGTGGCGCGGGTGCCGGCGGCAGCGCCGGCGATGCCGCTGCCGGCAGCCGGCACCACCGGCGCCTGGCCGCCATCGCCGCCCACCCCGATGCCGCAGCCGGCGAGGGCAAGGACGGCGAGGGCGGCGGTAGCGATCGGCTTCATCCTAGAGAAGGCAGATGGATCACCGCCACGACGCCACGACGCCACGAGTAAGCGGCAGATCGCGCTCCTCGCCTTCGCCTGTTGGGTATGCTGGCACGTCCGCACCAACCGCTGTCCCTCCGTGGCGCCGTGGCGTCGTGGCGGTCGAATCCCAAGATTCAGGCTCATTGCACACCTCCAGGTCGTGGCAGTACGCGCAGCAGCACCGGCAGATGGCCGGTGGTGCGCGCGACGGGGTCGTCGGCGAATACGGAAAAGAAGCGCAAACCGGGCGCTTCCGCCACCGGCACCGTCCAGCGCAGGCGGGCGGCGGCCGGACCCTCGGCGGCGACCGCCAGGCCGGCGGGGCCACTGTCGACCGCCACCGTCACCGCGCGGTCCCAGGTCAGGGCCCAGGCCAGCTCCTCGCCCGCCACCGCCTGCCAGGGCGGTTCGCACAGGGGCTGGGGCCGGTCCTGGTCGCCACCGCTCACCGTCACCACCACCGCCGCGGTGGCGGCGCCGCCAGCGGCGTCGGTGAGCATGAGCAGGGCCGGCTCGGCGCCGGGCGCGCCGGGCATGACCTGCAGCAGGCCGGCGGCGGCATCGGCCAGCACCAGGCGGGCGTTGGCCGGCTGCGCCGCCACCGACCACTGCCGCCCACCGCCACCGCCGCTGGCGGCCAGAGCCAGCGTG
The DNA here is from genome assembly GCA_023150565.1 of Planctomycetota bacterium. Lineage (GTDB taxonomy): Bacteria > Planctomycetota > UBA11346 > UBA11346 > UBA11346 > JAKLKR01. Next base: position 5,936 of record JAKLKR010000105.1, on the reverse strand, counting down.
CGCGGGACGCCGGCGACGGTGCCGATCCAGCTGGTGGCGATGCGCAGCGGCGCGTCGACCAGGGCCAGCTCGACCACCGCGGTGGCGGGGTCGGACACCCCCGAGACGCGGTCGTCGAGCACCACCTGGAGCACGCGCCGGGTGCGCTGCGGCCGCGCCGGCGCGCCGCGGTGGCGGAAGGTCAGCCGGCGCAGCAGGGCCTGCAGCGCGGCGGGGGTGGCGGCGGCGTTCTCGCAGCGCACCACCAGCACGGCCCCGTCGGCGCCGCCGCTGAAGCTGGCGAAGCGCACCCCGCCGAAGGACAGGGCGGCGCCAGCGACGCCGATCTCGCCCGCCCCCCGGCCCTGGTCGGCGAAGCCCAGTTCATCGCCGGCCTCGGCCCAGTCGCCATCGCTGGTGATGGTGAGATCGAGGGTGGCGAAGCTGGTGCTGTCGGCATCGGTGAGCTGGGCGAGCGGACAGACCGGCACCGCCGCGGTATCCTCGACCCAGCGCACCGGCTGCTCGGGCAGGGTGATCAGCGGCCGCTCGCCGCGATGCAGGATGAGGCTGAACCAGTAGGTGAAGGGGCTGGTGGAACCGCCATCGCTGAGGGTGTAGTCGAACTGGTCCTGCGCCCAGCCGGCGGCGCCGTTGTGGCGGAAGCTCAGGCGTCCGGCGAGGATGTCGGCGCGGCTGAAGCGGCTGCCCCGGCCGAGCACGGTGCTGCCGTCGAGCAGCACATCGCCGCAATGGGCCAGCGCCTCGATGGTCACCACCAGGCTGCTGTCCGGCGGCTTGTCACCATCGCTGAAGTTGAACAGCCCCAGGAGCGGCACGGTCTCGCCGCTGTGGATCGGCGCCGCCGCCCACCAGATCACCGGGCGGTCGGGCACCGCGGTGACGGTCACCGGCACCGCCTGCACCGCCACCCCGCCCTGGTCGTCGCGCAGGCTGACGAACACCAGGGTCGAGCCGTTGGCGTCGTAGATGGGATAGAGCTGGATGGTGGCCCGGCCGGCGGCGCGGTCATAGGTGATGGCGTCGATGCGCAGCAGGCCGGTGTCGCCGCTCGCCGCCAGCACCTCGACCGCCTGGCCGGACTCGTCCGCCGGGCCCGGGGCGATGCCGGTGACGGTGATCAGCCGGCGCGCGGCGGTCGGCTCGTCCTCGGCGAAGGTCAGGGCCGGGATGGGGTCCATCACCGGCGCCTCATTGCCCCAGGCCAGGGCCGCGGCCAGCAGCAGGAGCCACGCGCGCACCATCACTGCACCCCTTGCGGCCGGGACCGCACCGCGATCAGCAGCGGCAGCCGGCCGGTGGCGCGGCCGTCGGCGGCGTCGGCAAGCAGGGCGAATGAGGCCAGCCCGGCGGGGGAATCCGCGGCCGGGGTCCAGGCCAGCCGCACCCGCCGCTCATCGACCAGGACCGCGCTCGCCCCGGCCGGCACCGCCCCGACCAGGGCGCAGCCGGCGAGGGGCGCATCCCAGGCCACCTCCCAGGCCAGCGGTTCGCCCGCGAGCGCGGCGAAGGGCGGGTCGGCGAGCGCCTGCGGCCGGGCATCGTCGCCGCCGGTGACCACCACCGCGAGGGTGGCGGATACCGCCGGGTTGACCCCGTCGCTGACCGTGACCACCGCCTGGTCGCGGCCGCTCAGCCCGGGGTGGGGGATGAGCGTCACCCGGCCGGCGGCGGCGTCCTCCACCACCAGCTCGGCGATGACCGGCTGCCGCGCCACCGCCCAGATCAACGCCGGCGAATCCGCATCGGCCGCCTGCAGGGTCAGGGTGCGCCGGACCCCCGCCAGGGTACCCACCCCGGTGGTGATCACCGCCGGCGGCTGGTCGATCAGGCGCAGGACGATCTCGCGGCTGGCGGGCAGGGACGGACCGGCCTGGTACTCCTCGGCGCCCACCACCAGCGGCCGGCGCGCGCGCGCGGGCGGAGCGCCGAGATGGTGGAAGCGCAGGGTGCGCAGCACCGCCTGGGCGATGGCCGCGTCGCAGCTCAGCGAGCCGAAGGATATCTCGAGCGGGGCGCCGTCGCGGCCACCGGTGAAGTCCCCCACCGGCCGCCCCTCGAAGAGGATGAGCCCGCCCGCGCCGATGCCCACCTGGCCGGCGCCCACCCCGTCATGGCGCAGATCGAGCACATCACCGGCCTCGCCCCAGCCGGACCCCACCGTGACGGTGATGGTCAGCCGGCTGTAGCTGCGCGGACTGACGTCGGTGAAAAGCGCATCCGGACACACCTGCACCGCCGGCCCGCCCTCGCTCCACACCGGCGCGGCAGGCGACAGGCCGATCACCGGCGGCGGCACCGGCAGGAAGGACCGCACCCGGGAGGAGCCCTCGGCGCTGGGCGGGAACTCCCCATCGCTGACGGTGAAGCGGATGGCGTCCTCGGGCGGATCGAGCAGCCCGCCGTGGCGGAACGCCAGGCGGCCGGCGGCGAGATCGGCGCGGGTGAAGGTGGCGCCCACCCCCAGCGCCTCGCCGCCATCGCGCAGCAGGTCCCCCAGCAGCGAGGTGCCGGTGATGCGCAGGGTGAGGGTGGCGTCGTCCGGCCGGTCGGGGTCCTCGACCTGCAGGCTGGCGGCGCTCAGGGTGGCCGTCATCCCGGGCGCCACCACGATCTGGCCGCCGACCGCGCTCGGCGGGTCCGGGGTGCCGGTGACGGTCACCTCGCACCAGCGGGTGGTGGTGGTGCCGTCGGCGGCGCTCACCGCGACGAACACCAGGGTGCTGCCGAAGGCGTTGACCGGCAGCGACAGTTCGACCCGCGCGCTGCCGGTGGCGGCGTCGAACACCACCCCGGCCACCGTCGCCAGACGCACATCGGCACTGCCGGCGCGCACCGTCAGGGGCTGGCCGGACGGGCCGATGCCGCCCACCACGATGGTGCGGCGGGCGGCATCGGGCTCCTCCTCGGCCACGCTGAAGGGCGGCATGGGGTCGATGGTCGGTGGTTCGGCGGCGGCCAGCGCCGACAGCAGCACCAGAAGGGACAGGAAGGCCGGGCTTCGGATCATTCGATCCGCCGCGGGCTGGCATCCAGCACCCAGGCCAGCGACAGCGCCACGGTGCCGCCGGAGCGGCGGAGGTCGAGGCTGGCGCCGCCGCCATCGAGGGATTCCCGCGACCACAGCCAGCCGCCCTCCAAGCCGAGCGCCAGGTGCTCGGCCGGGGTCCAGCGCACCCCGGCGCGCAGCGAGGGTTCCCACGCCCGCCCCGACAGGTCGATGCCGCCGCCCTGGGACAGCGCCAGACGGGTCGGGCCGGCGGCGAGGCCGGGCAGCAGGGCGAAGGTCCAGGCGTCGGCCAGGGCGCAGCCGTAGCCGGCCTCGATGCGCGCCAGCGCGCCCTGGTGGTGCAGGGTGGAGCTGCGCTCGTCGATCGCCTGCAGATCGAGGCCGGCGAGCAGCAGGTGCGGCCGCCCGGCGGCGCCCCAGCCCCAGCGGATCCCGGCCCCGAGCGCACCCGCGCGCGCGAAGCTGTCGTCGCCGCTGCGCCCGCCCTGGGCATCGCTCCAGGCGAAGGTGAGCGCGGTGGGACGGGCCTCGACCAGCAGGCGCAGATCGGCCACCCGCGCCTCGACCGCCGGCAGGGCGGCACCGGCGAGCAGGCCCAGGACGAGGCGGCGCAGACGGGTCATTGCATCCCTCCCGGGCGTGGCAGCACCCGCAGCAGCACCGGCATGCGGCCGGTGGCGTGGTCGGACAGGCTGGTGGCGAGCAGGGCGAAGGCGCGCAGGCCCGGCGGCTCGGCCACCGGCAGGGTCCATTCCAGGCGCACGCTGGTGGCGGACAGCGGGGTCAGCACCAGGCCGGCCGGCACCTCGCCCGCGGCCGTCACCGCCACCACGGCATCCCAGGGGATGTCGGCGCGCAGCAGTTCGCCCGCCACCGCGGCGAAGGGCGGGTCGGCGAGCGGCTGCGGACGCGGGTCGTCGAAGCCGGTGATGCGCAGCGCGATGGTGGCCGCCACCGGCGGGTTGACCCGGTCGCTGAGGGTGACCGTGAAGCGGTCGGTGCCGGTCAGGCCGGGGCGGGGAACGATGCGCAGCAGGCCGGCGGCGGGATCGAGCAGGGTCAGCTCCGCCACCTGCGGCTGGGCGGTGATGGCCCAGGTGAACGCGCTCGAATCCGGATCGCTGGCCACCAGCTGCAGCGTGCGTGCCACCCCGGCGAGGGTGCCGATGGCGACGGTGGCGACGCCGGGCGGGTCGTCGACCAGTTGCAGCGGCAGGGTGACCGATGCGGGAGCGGACGGGCCGGAGACGTGGTCCTCGGCCACCACCTGGATCAGCCGCCGGTCCGCGCCGGGGTCGCGGCCGGTGTGCCGGTAGCGCAGCGCGCGCAGCAGCGCCTGCACCGCCGCCGGACCGGATTCCTGGTTGGCGAAGGTCACCACCAGCGGCTGCCCGTCCACCCCGCCGGCCCAGCTGCCGATCGGGTGGCCCTCGAAGGCCAGCGCCTGGCCGTCGACCGCGATCTGCCCGGCGCCGCTGCCGGCATGACGGAACTCCAGCGCATCGCCGGCGCGGGCCTGCTCGGCATCGAGCGAGACGGTCAGGTGCAGGCCGGAGAAGCTCAGGGTGTCGGCGTCGGTGAAGACCGCCTCCGGGCACACCGGCACCGCGCCGCCGCCCTCGATCCACGGCCCCGGTGGCGATCCGAGCGCGATCTGCGGGGGCTGCCCGGGCGAGGTCCAGATGCCGAGGTAGAGTTCATGGCGGGCCGGGAACACGCCATCGGTGACGGTGCAGTAGAGCTGATCGAAAGCGATGTCCGAGCGGCCGTTGTGGCGGAAGGTCAGGCGTCCGGCCTGGAGATCGGCGACGGTGAAGGTGCCGCCTGCCCCCACCACGGTGGCGCCGTCGAGCAGCAGGTCGCCGACCTGGGCGGTGCGGGTGACGCTCAGCACCAACTCGCTGTCGGGAGGCTGGTCGGCATCCTCCACCCGCAGGTGGCTGTCCGTGATCGCCACCGTCTGACCTGATCTGGGCGTGATCGAGGCCGGGAAGAGGAACGGCGGATCCGGCTGGGGGGTGACGGAGAGCCGGCAGATGCGCACCACTGCGGCGCCGGAGGCATCGCTGGCGCTGACGTAGACCAGGGTGCTGCCGTGGGCGTTGTTCTGCGGATCCAGCTCGATGCGGGCGATGCCGGCGACGGCATCGAAGGCCACCGCCTGGATCCGCACCAGGGCGCTGTCGGCGGTGCCGGCGTCGACCGTCACCCCGGCCGGTCCGATGCCGGTGACGATGATGGTGCGGTCGGCGGCCAGACCCTCGTCCTCGCGCATGGTCATCGGCGCGATCGGGTCCATGGTCGGCGCCTCGCTGGCAGCAGCGGTGGACGCCAGCAGCAGCAGGAAGGCCGCCCGGAGGATCGGTTCCTTGGTCATGGCTCCACCGCCAAACGGAAGCCGACGCAGGGCGAGCGCACCGCCGGGTCGAGGGCGGCGCGGTTGGCCAGCCGGCAGGCGGCGAGCGGATCGGCCCAGGAGCCGCCGCGCGCCACCCGGCGGGGGCCGGCGGCCGGCGCCGGATCCTCGACCAGGTCGCCGGCCGGTGGCGGGGCGTAGGCGCCGCGGCACCATTCCCACAGGTTGCCGGCGCCATGGCGCAGGCCGAGCTGGTTGGGGGTGCCCTGGAGGCAGGGGACGGGGCCGGTAGCGCCGGCATGCACCACCGCGGTGGCGACCTGGGCGGGGTCGAGCGCGCCCCAGGGCTGCGACGAGCCGGCGCGCATCGCCAGCTCCCACTCCGCCTCGCCGGGCAGGCGCACCCGGGCGCCCAGGCGCGCGCCCAGGCGCGTGCAGAAATCCTCGGCCTCGGCCGCCGCCACCTGCTCGACCGGCAGCCCGGCACCACGCCGGCGGGCCGGACGTTCGCCGGTGACGGCGGCGTACAGCTCCTGGCTGCACTCGCCGTCGGCCAGCCACAGCCCGGCG
>JAKLKR010000104.1:3538-17581 GCA_023150565.1 Planctomycetota bacterium | reverse complement strand
GGGACGCCCGTGCCACGCCAGCTGGTCTCCCCGCTGGACCCCGCCGCCCGGGCGGAACAGTCCGGCATGCTCCGCGTCCCAGCCGTCCTGACCTGCCTGCTCCTCCTGGCCGCCTGCGGTGGACCCGGCGTGGCGCCCCCGGCCAAGGCCGAGGCGCCCCGCTTCCCGGTCCAGGTCGCCCAGGCGGTGGCCCGGCCGGTGCAGGTCGAAGTCACCGCCCCGGCCACCGTCAGCCCCTTCGAGGAGGTCCAGGTCACCGCCCTGGTCGCCGGGGCGGTGGCACGGGTGCTGGTGCGCGAGGGCGACTCCCTCGCCGCCGGCCAGGCGGTGGCCGAGATCGATCCCGAACGCTTCGCCATCCAGGTCGAGCAGGCGCGCGCCGCCCAGGCGCGCGCCCAGGCGGTGGCCGACGACGCCCGCATCGCCCTCGGCCGGCGCGAGGAGCTGGGCCGGACCCCGGGCCTGGTGAGCGCCACCGACCTCGACCAGGCGCGCGCCCGCTTCGCCCAGGCCGAGGCCGACCAGGCGCGCGCCCGCGCCGACCTCGCCGCCGCCGAGCTCGACCTGCGCCGCAGCCGGGTGCTGGCCCCCGCCGCCGGGGTGGTGCAGGAGCGCAGCGTCGCCACCGGCCAGTACGTCCAGCCCGGCGCCCGCCTGGCCACCCTGGTGCGGCGCGATCCCCTGCTGCTGCGCTTCGCGGTCACCACCACCGACGCAGCCCTGCTCAAGGCCGGGCAGGAGGCGGCCTTCACCGCCGATGGCACCCCCGGCAGCTTCCGCGCCCGCATCCTGCTGGTGTCCGAATCCGCCGACCAGCGCTCGCGCCAGGTGCCGGTGGTGGCCGAGGTGCTGCCCGAGGGCGCCGCCGCCCTGCGCGGCAACGCCTATGCCAAGGCGGTGGTGGCGGTGGGCAGCGCCAGTCCGCTGGTGGTGGTGCCCGACCTGGCGGTGCGGCCGAGCGAGCGCGGCTTCCTGGTGTTCGTGCTGGCGGCCGACCGGCGCACGGTGGCCGAGCGCAGCGTGCGCCTGGGTGCGCGCACCCGCGACGGCCACATCGTGGTCGAGCACGGGGTGGCGGCCGGGGAGACGGTGGTGGTGCGCGGCGCCGAGCCGCTGCGCGACGGCTCGGCGGTGCAGGTCGAGGAGCCGCCGGCGCCGGCGGCCGCCGCCAGCGGGGCGGGCCGGCGATGAACCTGACCGACGTCTGCATCCGCCGCCCGGTGGTGGCGTGGATGCTCATGCTGGGGGTGGTGATGCTGGGGGTGCACGGGCTGATGCGCATCGGCATCAGCCAGAACCCCGACGTCGACATCCCGGTGGTGACGGTGCTGGTGGGCTGGAACGGCGCCGCCCCCGAGGTGGTCGAGAACGACGTGGTCGAGGTGCTGGAGGAGGCCCTGGCCCAGGTGCAGGGGGTCACCGGCATCACCGCCAGCGCCCGCCAGGGCTCGGCCCAGGTGGTGCTCGAATTCGACATCGGCCGCGACATCGACGCCGCGGTGCAGGATGTCCAGGCCAAGCTCGGCCCCGCCCAGCTGCGCCTGCCCAAGGACATCGACCCGCCGGTGGTGCAGAAGATCAACCTCGACGAGTTCCCGATCATGTGGATCAGCCTGTCCGGGGCCCTGCCCCGCCAGCAGCTCGCCGACACCATGCGCTACCAGGTGCAGGAGCGCCTGCGCCGGGTCAGCGGGGTGGGCGACTTCCAGGTCGGCGGCCAGCTCGAACGCAACGTGCGGGTGTGGTTCGACCAGGCCAGGCTGGAATCCCGCGACCTCACCCTGGTGGAGGCGGTGGCGGCATTGCGTCGCAACCACCTCGAACTGCCCGCCGGGCGCATCGACAACGGCGTACGCGAACTGAACGTGCGCGTGCTGGGCGAGGCCAGGAGCCTGGACGAGCTGCGCTCCCTGCCGGTGGGCGGCACCGCCCAGTCACCGGTCCGGCTGGGCGAGGTGGCGCTGGTCGAGAACGGCTTCGCCGACGCCCGTTCCTATGGCCGCAACAATGGCGTCGATGCCGAGGCCATCGGGATCAAGAAGCAGCACGGCGAGAACGTGGTGGCGCTCGCCTCCCGCCTGCGCGCCGAGATGGAGGAGATCCGCACCACCCTGCCGGCGGGCATGACCCTGGCGATCAACTACGATGCCGCGATCTTCGTCGAGCGCATGGTGCGCGAGGTGAAGTTCGAGCTGCTGCTGGCGGTCGCCCTGACCTCGCTGGTGTGCCTGCTCTTCCTCGGCTCGTGGTCGGCCACCATCAACGTGCTGCTCGCCATCCCGATGTCGATCCTGGGCACGGTGGCGGCGCTGCAGTGGCTGGGCATGACCCTCAACTCCTTCAGCCTGCTCGCCCTCGCCCTGGTGGTGGGGCTGGTGGTCGACGACGCGATCATGGTGCAGGAGAACATCGAGCGCCACCGCGCCATGGGCCTGAGCGCGCCCGAGTCGGCGCGGCGCGGCACCTACCAGATCGCCTTCGCCGCCCTGGCCTCGACCGTGGCGGTGGTGGCGATCTTCCTGCCGGTGGTGTTCATGGGCGGCATCATCGGCAAGTTCCTCATGCAGTTCGGCCTGACCCTGTGCCTGGCGGTGGCGCTGAGCTACCTCGAGGCGGTGACCCTGGCGCCCTCGCGCTGCGCCCAGTTCCTCGCGGTGGCGGCCGAGCCGTCGCGCTTCCAGCGCGGCGCCGAGGCCTTCTTCGCCTCCCTCGCGCGGCGCTACCGCCTGCTGCTGCGCCCCTGCCTGCGCTGGCCCTGGCTGACCCTGGGGGCGGCGGCGGCGGTGTTCGCGGCGTGCTCGCTGTCGGCCATCCCCATGGCCAAGGAGCTGACCCCGTCGCAGGACGTCGGCTCGCTGCTGATCCGCATCGAGACCACCACCACCGCCTCGATCGACGAGACCAACCGGGTGTTCCGCCGCGCCGAGGAGTACCTCAACCGACTGCCCGAGGTCGAGAACGCCTTCTCGGTGGTGGGTTCGTTCGGCGGCACCGGGGTCAACGCCGGGGTGGTGTTCGTGACCCTGGTGCCCAAGCGCCTGCGCAGCCGCGGCCACCTGGAGGTGATGGAGGTCATCCGCGCCGACCTCAACCGCATGGCCGGCTGCACCGCCACCGTGCAGGACCTGTCCAAGGGCGGCTTCGCGCCCGGGCGCAGCTACGACATCGACCTCAGCCTGCGCGGCGACGACTGGGACCAGCTGGTGGCGGAATCGCAGCGTCTGCGCCAGCGGCTCGAGGACAGCGGCCTGGCGGTCGACGTCGACACCGACTACCAGCTCGGCAAGCCCGAGCTGGGGGTCGAGCCCGACCGCGACCGCTGCAACGACCTGGGGGTGTCGGCCGACGACGTCGCCACCGCGCTCAACGCCATGCTCAGCAGCCTCAAGATCGGCAAGTTCACCCTCGACGGGCGCCGCCTCGACCTGCGCGCCAACCTGCTGCTCGAGAACCGCCTGCGCCCCGAGGACCTGGCCGAGGTGCGCCTGCGCACCGGCAGCGGGGCGCTGGTGCCGCTCAAGGAGCTGGTGCGCACCAGCGAGCGCGGCGTGCTGCAGGCGATCGTGCGCAAGGACAACACGCGCGCGATCTCGGTCTTCGCCAACCCCGCCCCCGGCCACGGCCAGCACGAGGTCATGACCCACATCAACGAGGTGCTGGCCCGGGAGCTGCCGGCGGGGGTGCGCATGGTGCCGCAGGGCATCTCCAAGCAGATGAAGGAGACCATGCGCGACTTCACCGTGGTGTGGGTGATGGGCATCGTGGTGGCGTTCATGGTGCTGGCGATGCAGTTCGACAGCCTGCTGCATCCGGTGACGGTGATGACCATCATGCCGCTGGCGGTGGGCGGCGCCCTGGTGGCGCTGTGGGCGGGCGGCTTCTCGCTCAACATCTACTCCGGCATCGGCATCCTGCTGCTGATGGGGCTGGTGAAGAAGAACTCGATCATCCTGGTCGACTACGCCAACCAGGCGCGCGCCAAGGGCCTCGACGCGGTGGCGGCGATGGTCGAGGCGGGCGGCATCCGCCTGCGCCCGATCCTGATGACCTCGGTGGCGACCATGGCGGCGGCGGTGCCGGTGGCCGCCGGCCTGGGCGCCGGCTCCGAGGTGCGCCAGCCGATGGCGGTGGCGATCCTCGGCGGCGTCGCCCTCAGCACCCTGCTCAGCCTGGTGGTGGTGCCGGCGTTCTATGTGGTGGTCGACCGCCTGTGGACGCGGGCGGGCGGCTGGTTCCGCCGCCCGCTGCCGGGCTGAAGGGCAGGCGGAATCCGTCTTCCCTGGGAGCGCCGGGCTCCAGCCCGGCAATTCTGTTGGTCGTGGTCGTGCGACCATCGTCCTGGTTCATCCAGGCTCTTAGAGCTGCCTGGCTGGAGCCCGGCGGTCCCAGGGAAGAGTTCCTACCCGCGCCGGTCGGCGGGGATGGCCACTCCGAGCTGGGCCAGCACCTCGGTGGCGTAGCCGCCCGAGGGCAGGGCGAAGGTCATCCAGGTGACCCCGTCGGCGGCCTCGACCACCGGCGGCTCGCGGAAGGCCATCAGCAGCGGTCGGCGCTCGCCCGGGCTCTCCAGCGCCCCGGCCGCGAACCAGCCCCAGTCGATGCCGGTGCCGGCCGACCAGGCGCGCTCCTCGGCCTCGACCGCAGGCGCCGGCGCCAGGCGGCGGGTGCCGGGCAGGGGGCCGGTGGTGAAGGCGTCGAACACCCCCGGGGCGCAGCGCGCGCTGACCGCGTCCTCCTCGCCGGGGGCGACCACGAAGGGCGCCCCGCGCACCGTGCTGGCGAGGTCGCCGGCGCGCACCCGGTGCAGCAGCCCGGCGTCCACGCGGGCGTCGAGCACGGCGTTGAAGACCGCCGACTGCCCGGCCGAGGCCGCCAGCTGGCGCAGCGGGTCGCCGGCGGCGCGCAGCGCGGCGGCGGCCTCGGCGCCCTTGCGCAGCGCCCCCAGCACGCGGCCCTCGGGCCCATGGCGGAAGCCGTCCGGCAGGGGGGCGCCCCAGGTCCAGGCGCCGCCGGGATCGACGATCGCCGCCACCGCCGCCTGGTGGTCGCCGGCGCCCCACGCGCGGGCCAGGCGCAGGGTCGCGCCGTTCACCCCGAAGCGCTGCGGGCCGAAGCGGTTGCGCACCCCCTGGTGGGCCAGGGCGGTGGCCGCGGCGGCGAGCGCGGCGGGATCGCCGACCCCGCCCAGGCCGAGGCGGAAGCGGTTGCCGGCGAGGTGGCCGAGGCGCAGCTTGTTGCCGTGGCGGGCCACCTGGCGGACGGTGGCGCGGCCGCCGCGCAGGCGCTCGCCGAGGGTGGCGAGGCCGTCCTCGCGGCCCGCCAGCACGCTGAACCACTGCACCGTGACCGCGTGGCGGTCCTTGCGCCCGGCGTAGCCGACATCGCGGAAGGAGCGGCCGCAGGCGGCTGCCAGGGCCTCGCCCACCTGGTCGGTGGTGAGGCCCTCCTTCTCGATCAGGACGTAGAGGTGTTCGCCGCTGCCGCTGGGCTCGTAGGCCGGCAGCTCGGTGACATGGAAATGGGCGGCGCCGGGCAATAGGTCAGGCATCGCCAGCCCGCTGCGCGTCGGCCAGGGCGGAGCGGATGCAGGCCTCGCGGTAGGCGGCGCGCACGCGCCTGGCCCACGGCCCGACCGCGCCTCCCGCCACCGGACGGCCGTCCACCTTCACCACCGGCAGCACCTCGCGCACCGCCGAGGTGATCCACACCTCGTCGGCGGTGTAGAGGTCGTCGCGGGTGAGGCGGCATTCGTACCATTCCAGCCCGAGGGACTCGGCGACCGGGCGCACCCCGGCCTTGGTGATGCCGGGCAGGCAGTCGATCACCGGGGTCATCACCCGCCGGCCCTGCACCACCAGCACGTTGCTGGTGACGCCTTCGCTGACGTAGCCCTCCGGGCTGACGTAGAGCGCTTCGTGGGCGCCGAGTTTTTCGGCCTGTTCGAGCCCGACCTTGCCCGACAGGTAGTTGGTGGTCTTGAATTCGGGCAGCGGGCGGCGGGCGACGAAGGTCACCACCGCCACGCCCTGCTCATAGGCCTCGGGCGGCGGGGCGTGGATGTCGCGGGCGATCACCACCCAGGTCGGGGTGCTGCCGCCGAACACCCCGGCGGTGTGCGCGCCGGGGGTGGCGACCAGGTTGATGCGCAGTTCGGGGTGGCCGCTGCGCTGATGGATCTCACGGATCACCCGGCGCAGGTCGGCGACGGTGAAGAATGGCGCCAGACCGAAGGTGGCGGCCGACTCCCACAGCCGGCGCAGATGCTCGTCGAGGGCGTGGGGATGCCCGCCGCCATAGGTGGGCATGGTCTCGAAGGCGCCGATGCCGCGCAGGAAGCCGAGATCGAGGACCGAGACGGTGGCCTCGGCCGCGGGCATGACGCGGCCGTTGACGGCGAAGAAGTCGGTGGGCATGAGGCGCGGCAGCGTGCCCCTGGGGGGGATGCGTCAACGGGAAGGGGGACGGGCTGCGCCCGTCCCCCTTGTGCCGGCATTCCCGTAGGCGGGATGCGCTTCAGCGGGCGCCGGCGGGGGCGTCGTCCTTGTCGCCCTTGTCGCCCTTGTCGCCCTTGTCGCCCTTGTCCTTCTTGCGCGGGCGGTCGCCCTTGTCCGGGCCGCCGGGACCGCGGCCGGCCTGCTCCATCTGCCGCCGCGCCATCGCCGCGGCCTCGCCGAACTCCTTGCGGTCGAGCTTGCCGTCGCCGTCCTTGTCGGCCTGGACGAAGATCTGGTCGAGGGCCTCCTGGATGCGAGCACCCTCCTTCTTGCGGTGGGCTTCGGCCTCGTCGGCGCTGATGGTGCCGTCGCCGTTGGCGTCGATGCGCTTGAACAGCTCGGGGTTCCTGTCCTTGAGCTGGTTCAGGCGCTCGGCCATCTTGGCCGGGTCGCCGTGACCGGGGCCGTCGCCATGCACCGGGGCGTTGCCGGCGGGCGGGGGGGTGGTGGGTGCCGCCCCGTCCTGGGCGCACAGGGCGCCGGTCAGCAAGGGGAGGGCGAGGAGGGGAAGGATGCGCTTCATGGCTGCTCCGATGGCCCCATCCTAGCCGGATGTCCACGGACCTGCTGTGGGAAATACCGTCATCCCGTGGTCAGGTGGCCAATTCCACATCCGCCGCCCGTTCCGGCGGATCGACCACCAGGCGGGTGAGACGGCCATCCTTCCATTCCGCCTCGACGGTGGTGCCGCCGGGGGCGTGCAGGCGGAAGGCTACGTCGATGCGCCGCGGCCATGCCGGCAGCAGCAGGATGCGCCTGCCGTCGTACTGCAGCAGCATGGCTTGGAGCGCCATGTTGCTCACCCCGCCGTGGTCCTGGTCGGGCACCCAGTCGAAGTTGGGGCCCCAGAAGGCGGGGAAACGGATCTTGCCCTGCAGCTGGATGTCCTCGCCATGCTGGTTGGCGTAGTTGCGCCGCACCAGCCACCAGGCGTGCTCGGCCAGCCCGAGGTAGGCGGCCTGGATGGGATCCTGGCGCCAGCCGAAGCCGCCGTCCTGGAACAGCCGCCGGTCCCAGGTGCGGCGGGCGGCATCGAGCCCCGGCCGTCCGACCGCGTACAGGCGGAAGGGGAACACCGCGTACAGCTCGGGGTTTTCAAGATTATCGACCTTGTCGCGGGGATAGACCGCCGCCGGCAGCAGGTGGGTGCCCTCGTGGTCGCTGCCCGTGGGCAGGGCCGGGGTGGCGTCCAGCAGCGCCTGCCAGGCGGAGCGGTCCTCGGCGGCGATGGCGGGGTGGACGGCGGCGAGCAGCTGCGGCAGCACCCGGCGCAGGCCGGCGACTTCGGGCAGGGGGTCCTCGACCCCGGTCTGGTAGGTCTCGAGCGACTGCGCCGGGGTGATGTGCAGCGTCCCGTCGGGGCGGCGCGGATAGTGCTCGGCGTAGAAGCGCAGGATGGCCCGCGCCAGCGGCAGCAGGTCGTCGGCGAACCACCCGTCATCGCCGGTGAAGGCCCAGCGGTCGAGGCCGAGGGTGAGTAGTTCGAGCGCGCCGCACCAGTAGCGCCCGACCCAACGGCTGTCGGGCTCCCCGGCCGGCTTGCCGGTGCGCTCGGTGCCGTAGTCGTAGCTGCGGTAGGCGCCGAAGAAGTACAGGGTCTCGGGGAAGAACGCCCCGCCGTGGCCGTACCAGGCCTTGGTGCGGTGCTCGCAGAACGGCAGCATGTCGCGGTACATGCGGAACAGCGGCAGCAGCATCTCGTGGTCGCCGGCGGTCAGCATCGGCCAGTAGGGCAGGCGGGTGTTCTGGAACCAGTAGCAGCCGCCCCAGGCGCGGGAGTCGGCGTCGCACAGCTCGGGCGAACGACCTGGCGGCAGCAGACGGCCCAGATCCATGGTGAACAGCGAGCCGTTGAACTTGATCGGGAACGGCCCGCGCCCGGCGCAGGCGGTGACGTAGCGCTGGAGCAGCCAGCCGCGTTCGACCTGTCCGCCCCACTCGGCGATCATCGGCGCCACCTTCCAGCCGATGCGGATCCAGCTGCGCCGCCAGAACGAGGACCACCAGGCCTGGTGGGCGGAGCGGCGGGCGGCGTGGTCGGCGGCGCTGGCGGCGGTGCGCGCGGCGGTGAGGGCGGTGCAGGCGTCCGCCTCCACTGGCCACCGCCCCGAGGCCACCGCCACCAGCAGGCGCCAGTGCCCGCCGGGATGGCGCAGCAGGCCGTCGGCGCCGCGCACGAAACCCTCGCCCCAGGCGATGCCGCCCACCGCGCGGTGCAGCAGGGGGTCCTGGTGGCTGTCGGCCCAGCCGCCCAGGGATTCGTTGCGCAGCACCGGGCCCCACAGCGACTGGCGGTTGCCGCGCCACCACGCCACCGCCTGGTCGCATGCCAGCAGCTCGTCCGCCGCCGCCAGCACCGGTTCGAGCCAGCGGTCGATGCCGTGGGATTCCTTGGGTGAGAGCGGACGCGGCTCGGCACGCCAGGGGTGCAGGCGCACGCTGGGGGCGGGGCCCTCGCCCTCGACCACCAGCACGCGCGCATCCGCGTCGATCCACACCGCCAGCTGCACGCCGTCGCCGGTCACCGCGACGGTCGCCGCCTCCAGCCGCAGGGTCTGGCGGCAGTGGGCGAACACCGGCCGCTCCCAGGCCAGCTCCAGCCGGCCGACCTTGGGCAGGCGGCCATGGGCGTCCCAGGCGTCGCCGGTGGCGAGGTGGATGCCCAGGCGGTCGCCCTCGCACCACACGTTGGCGGCGAGGTC
The DNA here is from genome assembly GCA_023150565.1 of Planctomycetota bacterium. Classification (GTDB taxonomy): domain Bacteria; phylum Planctomycetota; class UBA11346; order UBA11346; family UBA11346; genus JAKLKR01. The sequence continues at coordinate 8,385 of JAKLKR010000104.1, read as the reverse complement.
GCCGTTGCCGAGCGGCACGCTGCCGCAGGAGTCGGCCGAAGGGCCCTCCAGCACCACATCATGGCGGGAGAGCAGGTCGCTGAGCTGGTCCATGCCGGGCGATGCTGCCTGGCCGCTTCCCGGCCGCCATGGCGCAAGCGCCGGTGGTCCTGGCATATCCTCCGATCAGCCGATTCACGTCAGCACAACGGTCATGTCAGGAAAGGGAGGATCGGCTTCGCCGACAGGATGACCTCTTCTCTGATCTCGCCTCTGATCCTGTCCGCCGGAGGCGGTTCATGTTCATCCTGACCGTCAGCGTCCGGTGTTGCGGACGACCCTTGGCAGTCAATGCTTGAAAAACAATAGAGATTACGTAAACTTAAAAGATCAGCGAGGTGCCCGTGTCGAACTCCCGCCTGGTCCTCCCCACCCCTGCCCAGGCCGCCTGGTCGGATGCCGAGGTGGGGGTGATCATCCATTGCGACATGCAGGTGTTCGAGCCGGGCTACGAGTTCCGCCGGCGCTGGGGCTACACCCCGGATCCGTCGGTGTTCAACCCCGGCGACCTCGACACCGACCAGTGGGTGGCGGCGGCCCGCTCGGCCGGCGCCACCTACGCGGTGCTGGTGGCCAAGCATTGCAGCGGCTTCTCGCTGTGGCCGACGCGGGCGCACGCCTATTCGGTGGCCTCCAGCCCGTGGCGCGGCGGCAAGGGGGACGTGGTCGCCGACTTCATGCGCTCCTGCGCCAAGTACGGGATGAAGCCCGGCATCTATGCCAGCGCCTCGTGCAATGCGTTCCTGCGCGTGGACAACCCGGGCAGGGTGCTGGTCGACGATCCCGCCTTCCTCAAGGAATACAGCGCGCGCCTGGAGTGGCAGAGCGGACGCAACGCGCGCTGGGCGCCGGACGCCGAGCAGCGCCGCTACAACCAGGTGGTCGAGACCCAGCTGGCGGAGCTGTGGGGGAACTACGGCAGGCTGTTCGAGATCTGGTTCGACGGCGGGGTGCTGCCGCCCGAGCAGGGCGGCCCCGCCATCGTGCCGCTGATGCGCCGGCTGCAGCCGGATGCGGTGGTGTTCGGCGGGCCGCCGGGATGGCCGTCGCTGGCACGCTTCGTCGGCAACGAACGCGGCGAGCCGCCGGACCCGTTCTGGAACACCACCTCCAACCTGGAGGCCTTCGACGGCACCAGCGAGGTCGCCGGCCTGGGCGGTTCTCCCGACGGCCAGGTGTGGTCCTGCGGCGAGGCCGACATGCCCAACCGCTGCCAGGTGCGCGCCTTCCAGGGCGGCTGGTTCTGGCGCGCCGGCGACGACCGGCACCTCTATTCCCTCGACCACCTCACCGAGCGCTGGTTCCGCAGCGTGGGCGGCAACTGCAACCTGCTCCTGGGCATGGTCATCGACCCCAGCGGGCGGGTCCCGGCGGCGGACTGCCGGCGCTTCGCCGAGTTCGGTGAGCGCATCCGGCGCATCAAGGACGGGCAGGTGGCGCAGGTGGCGGGCGCCGGCCGCGAACTGGTGCTGCCGCTGCCGGCGGGACGGGTGCCCACCGTGCTGAATCTGCAAGAAGACATCACCCAGGGCGAGCGCGTGCGGCGCTTCGTGGTCGAGGCCGCCACCCCGCAGGGCTGGGAGGCGGTGTGGCGCGGCACCGTCATCGGGCACCGCCGCCTGCAGCGCATCGCCCCGGTCCAGGCCAGCGCCCTGCGCCTGCGCGTGCTGGAGTGCGCCGCCGAGCCGCGGATCCGCGCCTTCGCCGCCTGGGCGGCGCCGGCCGAGCTGTGCGCCGCGCCCCTCGACGTGGTGTTGCGCCACCGCCCGGCCATCCGCCGCGATGCCGCCGGCATGGTGGTACTGAGCTGCCCCGACCCCAACCTGCTCATCCGCTACACCCTCGACGGCAGCGAGCCTGGCGCCGGCTCGCCGCTGTACGCCGGCCCCTTCCCGCTGCCCGCGGGCGGCACGGTGAAGGCCGTGACCTGCGTCAACGACCGCTCGCGTTCGGACACCGTGACCGCGGTGCTGGGCGTCGACCGCAGCGGCTGGACGGTGGTGTCGACCACCTTCGACAGCCCCTATGCCAACGGCGGTCACGCCGGAGTCGCGCACCTGCTCACCGACGATCCGGCGTACTACTGGCACACCTACCACGCCGACCGCGCGCGCAGCGCGGCGCCGCAGGCGGTGGTGCTGGACATGGGCCGCACCCTGGCGGTGGACGGCTTCACCATCCTGCCGCGCGACCGCGAGGGCGCGCCCGACGGCTACGCCTTCGAGCTCAGCGACGACGGCGTGGCCTGGCGGCCGGCGGCGTCAGGACGGATCGAGGGCCTGCACCTGGATGCCGGTATCCGCCATATCCCGCTCGCCCGGCCGATGCCGGCACGCTTCCTGCGCTTCACCGTCACCCATGTGCTCGACGACCTGCCCTACGTGGTGGTGGCGGGCATCGGGGTGACGGTGGCCCGATCGCCCTGATCCCCGCCGAAGCGCGCCTGGGCCTGCGCACGCCACGCGCTCGGGCTCTGGCCGAGGTGGCGGCCGAAGATGCGGGTGAAGTGGAAGGGGTTGGCGTAGCCGACCTTGGCCGCCACCTCCTGCACCGGTGCGTCGCTGGTGGCGAGCAGGCGCTGGGCCTCGGACAGGCGCAGGTTCATCACGTAGGCATAGACCCCGCAGCCGTGCAGCTGGTGGAACAGCTGCTGGAAACGCGAGGGCTTGAGCCCGACCTTGCGCGCGAGCGCGGCGACGCTCACGGATTCGCGGAAGTGGTAGCCCAGCCACCACACCGCCGGGTCCAGGCGGCGGTGCAGGTCGCTTTCTCCGCCGGTGGCAGGTTCCGGCAGCCGGCCGAGCAGCTGCAACACCAGGCCGGCGGCGATCAGGCGGTCGCCCGGGGTGTGGTGGGCGCAGCGCACCGCACGCTCATGCAGGTCGGCCGGCAGCACCTCGGCGAGCGGCCACGAGGCCGGCCGGTCGAGCCGCGCCAGGCGCAGGCCGAGATCGTGGTCCGCGACGGTGAAATGGCACCAGTCGAGCACGAACGGTGCGGCGCAGGCGTGGCGGTGGCGGCAGCCGCCCGGGATCAGATGGATGCGCTCCAGCTCCAGGGTGCGCAGCACGGGTTCGCTGCCGTCGCGCGAGATGCCGTAGTCGGCGTGGCCCTGGCGCACGATGTAGAGCTTCGACCACGGTTCGTGGGCGTGGTCGTCGCACCACATGCGCGGGTGGCAGGTGTGGCGGGAGCTGCACCAGAAGGTCACGTCCATCGGAGGAAATGGTAGGCGATTCGGCGATCCGGGGATGGGCGACCTGCTTGCCGATGCCTAGCGTGGGTGAATGGCCGGTACTGCCCAGCGGCGAGGATCGTCCATGTCCCCGGCGGGTCAGGAGTCATCCCTGTCCATGCGGCCGGGGTCATCGTATTTCCACACCCTCCCGGCGAGGAACGCCATGAAACGCACCGCCTTCACCCTGATCGAACTGCTGGTGGTGATCGCCATCGTCGGCGTCCTCGCCGGCCTGCTGCTGCCGGCCATCAGTTCGGTGAAGGCCTCGGTCAGGCAGATGCAGTGCGCCGCCCATCAGGGCCAGTTCATGGCGGCCACCAGCATGTACGCGGCGGACAACCGCGGGGTGACCCCGAGCATCGATGCCGCCGGCATGAGCGATCCGGCCCCGGGCCGGAATCCCCACCTCACCCTGATGCGCACCGGCTACATCCCCACCACCTATGTGCTGGCCAACCAGCCGCCGGCCAGCGGGCCGTGGAACTGGGCCGATCTGCGCTGGCCGAACCCCATGCAGTGCCCCAGCGTGCGCTCGGGCACCTTCAACAACCAGAAGACCGCCTACGGCTACCGCTGGACCACCACGGCGGCGTCCTATGCCTCCGTCGGCCAGAGCGCGAGCGAACGCCAACCGGCCGGCAATGGCGGGGCCTACTTCCTGCGCACCGTCAGCCTGGTGCTGCCGCTGGTGGGCGAGGCGCACAACGTGCAGTACTTCAATGCCACCGGCATCTACAGCGGTGCGAACTGGCACTCCGATGCCTCCACCCCGCCGACCCCGGTTGGCTGGACGGATGGTCGCCTGCGCCTGACCCACCGCGGCCGTGCGGTGGTGGCCTGGGTCGACGGTCGCGCGGCGGCCCGGTCCCTGGTGCAGTTGGGCAAGGACGATGGCGTGCAGGGGATGGTGGAGCCGCCGATTCCGTGATAAGCTTACGGGTGGCGCACGTGTGTGTGCCGCCCGCACCTCCAGCGGCGATCTTGCATTGAAGGGAATTCGTAAACTCACAAACTGAATTATCGATGGAGGATATTGCCGTGCGTGTGAACCCCAGCCCGGCCGCGGCCTTCACCCTGATCGAACTGCTGGTGGTGATCGCCATTGTGGCGATCCTTGCCGGCATGCTGCTGCCGGCGGTGTCGATGGTGCGTGATCTGGCCAAGCAGGTGACCTGCCTGAGCAATCAGCGCCAGTTCATGCTCGCGACCGTGGCCTATGCCAACGACAACGACGGGGTCACGCCGAGCATTGATGCATCAACCATGGCCTCCGGTATGCGGCCGGCCCGCAATCCCCACCTCACCCTGATGCTCGGGGGCTATCTGCCGGTGGAGTACGTGAAGACCAATCCGCCGCCGGCCAGCGGCGATTGGAACTGGGCCGATCTGCGCTGGCCCAACCCCCTGCAGTGCCCGAGCGTGCGGCCGGAACGATACAACAACCAGAAGACGGCCTACGGCTACCGGTGGACCACCACCGCCGCCGCCTATGCCGCCGCCAAGCAGCCAGCAACAGAGACCAAGGTATCAGGCAATGGCGACGCCTATCTCATCGCCCGGATCAGCCAGG
>JAKLKR010000104.1:0-3528 GCA_023150565.1 Planctomycetota bacterium | reverse complement strand
ATCCCGTTCCAGGCCGAGGGCCACAACAAGCCGACCTACGATTCCACGTCCTTGTACAGCGGCATGAACTGGCACTCGGATGCTGCCGCCCCGGTAGCGGGATGGGCCGAGGGCCGGGTCCGCCTGACCCACCGCGGCAAGGCGGTGGTGACCTGGATCGACGGGCGTTCGGTGGCCCGCAACCGCTCCCAGTTGGAAGGGGAGGACGGTATCCTGGGTGCGCAGCAGATGCCGTAGACTTTCTTGGAGAATTGGTAAACATTCAGTTGGTTTATCAGTATACCTTGTAATCCTGCCTGGCCGAGGTCCCATGCGCTCCTGTTCAACCGGTGCCCTTCTGGGCCTCCTGCTGTCATCCACCATTGCTTCCGCCGAGCCCCTGGTGCGGCATTTCGACAGCGACCAGGACCTGCAGGGCCTGCGCACCGACACCTCGCCCTACCGCCTGGTCGAGGGCGGGGTATCGGGCAAGGCGCTGGCGGCCGAATGCCTGTTCAACGGCAACTGGTTCGGCGAGCAACTGCCCAAGGACTGGCCGCGCGGGGTGCTGACGCTGTGGATCAAGGATCCGTTGTTCGCCGGCGGGACCCCCGGCGGCGGCTTCCGGCCGCGCCTGAACCTGACCTGCCGCGAGCGCGCCGGGGGGCCTACCAGCTCCTTCAGCCTCGACACCGGACGCGAGAACCCCACCTGGTGGTTCAGCCACAGCGGGCCCGAGGCTTCGAGCGGGCTGCGCCTGATCCCGCGCCATGACGGCTGGACGCGCGTCGACGTGGTCAATCCCGGCGGCGATGCGCCGCGCCCGTTCATCATCGCCATCGACGGCCGCGAGGTGCTGCGCACCCCGCGCTCCTACGTCAGCCTGCACGAGTTCGCGGTGACCTCGATGTGGGGCGGCGGCACCATCCTCATCGACGAGCTGCGCTACGACCCGGATCCCGCCAGCTACCGGCCCAACGTGCTGCAGGCGGCCAGCGCCGGCGACGAGGCGCGCTGCGTGCGGTTGAGTGCGGGCGCCAGGCTGCCGGTCAGCCTCACCCTGGCCAAGGAGGGGGCGCGGACCGCCAGCGGCACGCTCACCGTGCGCCTGCTGGACGGGCGCGAACAGCCGGTGTCTTCCACCGAGCAGGCGCTGACCTGGGGCGCCCAGGCCGCCCGGCTGGACCTCGCCCTGCCCACTCCGCCGCGCTCCGGCCGCTACTGGCTGGCGGCCGAGTACCGCGAGGACGGCCAACCCGCCCCCGACCGTCTGCAGGTGCCGCTCGAGGTGTCGTTCACCACCGCCGGCTGGGAGGCCGGGACCCACGCCCGCCTGCCGCTCGAGGCGCCCTGGCGCTGGCAGCCCCAGGCCATCGCCCTGGAGCAGGACCAGCCGGTGCTGCCCGCCGCGGTGCCCACGGCGGTGCCGCAGGACTGGAGCGCGGCCCAGCCCCTGACCGGCTGCTGGTACACCAAGTTCGCCCGCACCCACGCCGCGGCCTGGGCCGGCTGGTACCGCCGCACCATCCCCATCCCCGCGGCCTGGGCCGGCCGTCGCATCCTGGTCGACATCGACGACGTGCAGACCCGGGCGCGGGTGTTCGCCGGCGGGGTCGACTGCGGCGTGGTCGCCTGGCCGGGCGGGCGCATCGACGTCACCGCCCAGGCCAAGGCCGGGCAGGACCTCGACCTCTGCCTGTACGTGACCTGCCTGAAGGACGCCGGCTATGGCCCGGTGCTGGGCGAGATCCTCGGCGGCGACGCCAAGCTGCCCGACTGGCTGGCGGCGGTGGGCGCCCATCGCGGCCTGCGCGGGGCGGTGGCGCTGGTGTCCGAGCCGCAGGCCGCGCGCGTGGCCGGGGTGGCGATCACCACCCCCGGCCTGGGCGCCGACACCCGCCTGGAGGCCGCGGTCGAGACCGCCTGCCTGACCGCGGGCACGCGCTACCGCCTGCGCGCCGCCGCCGCCCTCGCCGGCCAGGTGGTGAAGGAGCTGCCGGCGGTGGAGTTCACCGCCGGCGACGGCGCGCCGGTGCGCCTGGGCGCGGCCTGGCCCGAGGCCCGGCGCTGGGACCTGGGCGCGGCCTTCCTCTACGATCTGGTGGTGAAGCTGGAAGACGCCCAGGGCACGCTGCTCGACACCACCCTGCCGGAACGCTTCGGAGTGCGCGACCTGCGCTTCGACGGGCGTTTCGTGCGCCTCAATGGCCGCACCGTCAACCTGTTCATGCCCATGGTGTGGTACAACTGGCTGAATCCCGGCTTCGCCGCCCACCTCGACCGCTACCACCTCAACTACACCAGCGGCTACCACCTGACCTACTTCTGGAACACCGGCAACGGCGAGTCCCACCGCGGCGACGAGCAGCTGGCGTTCAGCGACGAGGCCGGGTTCGGCACCGACCTTCCCATCTCCAGCATCTTCCTGCGCAAGGCCCTGGCCCAGAAGGGGCGCGAGGACGACCCGCGCTACTGGGCGATGCACGAACGGGTGCTGCGCTATGCCGCCGCCCGCCACCGCAACCGTCCCAGCCTGTTCTTCTGGGACGGCCCCGGCGGCGGCGGCAACCTGACCATGGGCTGCATGTTCAACCCGCTGCTGATGGATGGCCTGTGGCTCAAGGACTTCACCGCCCAGCCGGTGCTGGCGCGGGCGCTGAAGGCCGAGCAGCGCGCCATCGCCGCCATCCGCTCCGTCGATCCCTCGCGGCCGGTCGTCGCCCAGGACAGCGGCAACCTCACCGACGCCACCCACATCACCCACTACGCCGGCTTCATGCCCAACCAGGAGCTGATCGACAGCACCGCGCCGTGGGTGGCGCGCGGCGCCAAGCCGTGGTTCATCAGCGAGCAGACCGCGCCCTTCGACCTCAACTGGACCAACGCCTGCCGCGCCAAGGGCCACCACACCAGCAACCGCTACGACTGCTCGGGGCCGTGGGCGGCGATCAGCCTGGGCGACCGCGCCTTCGCGCGCGGCGAGGCCGAGCACGACGCCCTGCGCATCTTCGAGCGCATCGCCCTGGGCATCCGCGAGCGCGCGCAGAAGGAGAAGCCGATCGCCGACCCCGAGGCGCGCGCCAGGGCCTGGGCCGACCTGCCCACCTACCATGCCCCGATGTACGTCTTCAACTACCTCCAGCCGGCGGTGCGCCGCGAGGTCGACCTCGCCCGCCACCGCGAGCAGTGGCTGCACTGGCGCGCCGACGGCATCGGCCTGCTGTGCGCCTGGGGCCTGGCCGGCAGCACCATCCAGGAGCAGGCCCTGGCGCCGCTCACCGGCTTCCTCGCCGGCGCCCCTGGCACGCGCACCGTGCGCACCCGCATCGTCGCCCCCGGCGAACGCCTGGAACGCGGCGCCTGCCTGCTCAACAACCGGCGCGAGGCCGCCGAGCTGCGCGTGGCATGGCGCCTGGAGCTGGACGGCCAGCGGGTGGCGGGCGAGGAGCGCACCGTCACCGTGCCCGCGGGCGGAGTGGTGGACCTGCCCCTGGTCGCCACCATCCCTGCCGGCGGCGACCGTGCCGGCCGGCTGGTGCTGGAGCTGTC
>JAKLKR010000103.1 GCA_023150565.1 Planctomycetota bacterium | reverse complement strand
CGTGACATCCACCGCCCAGAACCCGCCGACGACCGCGGCGCCACCGGAGACCAGCGTGCCCGCATCGTGCTGACCGATCGTCGAACCGATGGTGATCGCGCCGGCCGAGACCGCCGCCGCCGATGAGGTCGAGGCCGAGCGCGCGCCGGCGGCGGTGGCGCCGTCCATCGCCCTGCCCGCCCTCGACCTGCCGGCGGTCGACCGGCCGCCCGCCCACGCCCTGCCGCCGCCCGTCCGCGGCCCGGTCGCGCCGGCGCCGTTCGCCCTGCCCGCGGTGGCCCTGCCCGGCCTGCCGGCGGCGCCGGTGCCCGTCGCCGGGACCGGCTCCGCTCCAGCCGACCGCCCCGCCGAGCGCGAGGGCGGCTGGGACCTGGCGCGCTTCTACCCCCGCTCGGCGCGCCGTCAGGGCCTGCGCGGGTCGAGCAGCGTGCGCCTGGCCATCGCCGCCGACGGCACGGTGGGCGCGGTCACGGTCGAGCGCAGCGACCCGCCCGGGGCCTTCGACGAGGCCGCACGCCGCCTGGGGCGCAGTCTGCGCTACCGCCCGGCGCTGCGCGCCGGGATGCCGGTGGCCTCGACCCAGCTCCTGACCATCGATTGGATCCCGCCATGACCCGTGTGCCCCTGCTGCTGCTGGCGCTGGCCGCGCTCGCCGCCGCCGACGATCCCGCCACCGCGCTCGCCGCCGCCCTGCGCGAGGGCGGCCAGCGCCTGGAGGCCGGCCAGGCCGCTGCCGCCGAGGAGTCCTTCCGCCGCGCCCTGGGCATCGACCCGGGTTCGCGCCACGCCCGCCTGGGCCTGGCGCGCTGCGCCGCCGAGCGCCAGGACTGGGCCGAGGCCTGCCGGCAGCTCGGCCCGGCCCTGGATCCCGCCAGCGCCGACGTGTCGCTGCTGGCGTTCACCGCCGACGCCGCCTGCCGTGCCGGCGACTGGCGCCTGGCCGCCAGCGCGGTGCAGTTCGGCATCCTGCGCTGGCCCGACGACCAGCGCCTGCGCCGTGCCGAGACCGCCCTGCTGGTGGGCTCTGGGCGCGAGGAGGAGGCGCGCATCGCCCTGCGCGCCGAGCTGGCGCGCAGTCCCGGCGAGGCGGCGCGCTGGCGCGAACTGGCGTGGGCGGCGCAGGCCACCCGTCGCGGCGACGAGGCCCTGGCCGCGCTGGAAGCAGCCCTGCTGCTGGGCGAGGACCCAGGGCTGCGCCGCCAGCTTACCGAGGCCCAGCTGGCGGCTGGCCTGCCCCAGGCCGCGCTCGCCACCGTCACCCCGCTGGCCGCCGATCCGGCGCTGGCGGCGCTGGCGGCGCGCTGCGCCGGCGAGGCAGGCCAGCCGCGCCAGGGCCTGGAGTGGCTGGCGGCGGTGCCGGCGGCGGCGCGCAGCCGCGACCAGCGTCTGCTCGCGGCACGCCTGGCGGTGCAGGCCGGCGCCCCCGTCGCGGCCCTGGCCGCGCTCGACGAACTGGTAGCGCTGGGCGAGCGTGACGGCCTGGTGCTGGCGTGGGCGGCGCAGTGCGCCGAGCAGGCGGGGCAGCTGGCGCGTGCCGAGGCCCTGTTCGCCCTCGCCGGCAACGACGTCCACGCCGGTGTGGTGGCGCTGGCCCACGCCGCCTTCCTGGTGCGCCAGGGTCGGCGCGGCGAGGCGGTGCGTCGACTCGATGTCCACCTCGCCGCCCAGCCCGGCGATGAGCCGGCCCGCGCCCTGCGCGAGCGGGTGCTGGCCCCGTCCAACCAGCGCTGAGCGCTGGCCTGGCGGCCCGCCAGGCCTATCACCGGGCCCCTCATGCCCGCCGAGCCCGCCGCGCTGCGCCCCTTCCTGCCCCGGGCGATGGTCCACGACCGCCTGTGGGCGGCGGCGCGCCTGGACGAGGCCGAGGCGCGCCTGGCCGCCGGGCGCGGCGCCGAGCGCCTGCTGGCCGAGGTCGAGGAGCGCCTGGAGGCCAGTTGCGCCGAGGCCGCCCGCCGCGCCGCCCTGCCCCTGCGCCTGGATTACCCGCCCGACCTGCCGGTGTCGCAGCGGCGCGACGACATCCTGCGCACCCTGGCCGACCACCGCGTGATGGTGCTCACCGGCGCCACCGGCAGCGGCAAGACCACCCAATTGCCCAAGATGCTGCTGGAGTCGGGCTATGGCCTGCACGGCATGATCGCCCTGACCCAGCCGCGGCGGGTGGCGGCGGTGGCGATGGCGGCGCGCATCGCCGAGGAGACCGCCGCCCCGCCCGGGGCGGTGGTGCATTCGGTGCGCTTCGACGACCGCGCCGGGGCCGACACCGCGGTGCGGGTGATGACCGACGGCCTGCTCCTGGCCGAGGCCTCGAACGACCGCGAGCTGTCGCGCTACGACGCCATCATCATCGACGAGGCGCACGAGCGCAGCCTCAACATCGACCTGCTGCTGGGCCTGATCCGCCTGCTGCGCCGCCGCCGCCCGGAGCTGTGCGTGGTGGTGTCGTCGGCCTCGATCGAGGCGCGGCGCTTCGCCGACTATTTCACCGCTGCGGGCGGCCAGGAAGGCACGCCGGTGCCGGTGGTCGAGGTCGAGGGGCGCATGTTCCCGGTCGACATCCGCTGGCAGCCGCCGACCGACGACGATGTCGGCTACCTGCCGGCGGCGGTGCAGGCCATCCGCGACATCCACGCCGCGCGCGAGCCCGGCGACGTGCTCTGCTTCCTGCCCACCGAACGCGACATCATCGAGGCCCAGCGCCGCCTCGACGACCTCGGCGGCGCCTCGATCCTGCCGCTGTTCTCGCGCCTGACTCCGCACGAGCAGCAGCGCGTGTTCCAGCCGGCGCGCGGGCGCAAGGTGGTGCTGGCCACCAATATCGCCGAGACCTCGCTGACCATCCCCGGCATCCGCTGGGTGGTCGACACCGGCCTGGCCCGGCTCAAGCGCTACCAGGCCAGCAGCCGCACCGAGCGCCTGCCGGTGGAGGCGATCAGCCAGGCCAGCGCCACCCAGCGCGCCGGGCGCGCCGGCCGGGTCGAGGCCGGGGTGTGCGTGCGCCTGTACGGCGAGGAGGACTTCGCCGCCCGCGACCCCTTCCCCGCGCCCGAGATCCTGCGCTCGAACCTGGCCGGGGTGCTGCTGACCTGCCTGCACATGGAGCTGGGCGACCCCGAGGCCTTCCCCTGGCTCGACGCCCCCGCCACCGGCGCCTGGATGCAGGCGCGGCAGCTGCTGGACGAGCTGGGCGCCGTTTCGGAAGAAAGTAGGAAGGCAGAAGGAGGAAGGAGGAAGGGCGGAAACGACCAGCTCAGCGGTGCAGGGGAGTCCGGACCGGCGTCGGATGCGAGCAACGGCAACCCTTCCTCCTTCCTCCTTCCTCCTTCTGACTTTCTTCTCCGCCTCACCCCTCTCGGCCGCACCCTCGCCGCCATCCCCGCCGACCCCCAGGTGGCGCGCATCCTCATCGCCGGTCTGCTCGAAGGTGTGCCGCACGAGGCCTGCACCCTGGCCGCGTTCCTCTCGGTGCAGGACCCGCGCGTGCGCCCGCTCGGCAAGGAGGCCAAGGCCGATGCCGCCCAGCGCTGCCTGGTGCACGAGGCCGGCGACCTCGCCACCGTGCTGCGCCTTTGGGCGCGCTGGGAGGACGAGGCCAGCAACAGCCGGCGCGCGCGCCTGTGCGAGGAGCTGTACCTGGGCTACCGGCGCATGCGCGAGTGGGCCGACGTGCGCCACCAGCTGTGGACCGCCCTGCGCGAATCGCGCGCCGCCCGCCAGCACGGCGACGCCGCCCTGCCCGCGCACGGCTTCGAGGACGGCAAGTGGCCGCTCGACCGCCTGCACCGCGCGGTGCTGGCGGGCATGCTCGGCAACGTGCTGATGTGGGACAAGGCCGCCGGCTGCTACAAGGGCGCCGGCGACCGCCAGCTCGCGGTCCACCCCGGCAGCGCCCTGCGCGCGGTGCAGGACGAGGCCGAGCGCGCCGAACGCGCCGAGCAGGGCAAGGCCCGCGCCGGGGTGCGCCGTTCGCAGCGCCCGCAGTGGCTGGTGGCCTGCGAGGTGGTCGAGACCTCGCGCCTGTTCGCCCGCCTGTGCGCGCCCATCGACCCGGAATGGGTGGTCGCCCTCGCCGGCGAACGCCTGCGCGCCCGCCACCGCGACCCCCATTGGGATCCCCGCCGCCAGCAGGTGGTGTGCCTCGAGACGCTGACCTGGAAGGGCCTGCCGGTGCGCGATGGCCGCCAGGTGCCCTACGAGCGCATCGATGCGCGCGACGCCACCAAGGTGTTCGTCGAGCAGGGCCTGTGCGGCGACGAACCGCCGGTGCTGCCGGTGGTGGCGGCCAACCACCGCCAGTTCCGCGACGCCCAGCGCCTGCGCCACCGCCTGCGCGATCCCGGCCTGTACATCGAGCGCGAGCAGCTGGTGGCGCTCTACCGCGCCCGCCTGGGCCTGGGCGGCGGGCAGCCGCCGGTGATCGCCGCCACCGACCGCCTCAAGGCCTGGCTGGGCGAGCACGGCGAGGACGCCCTGCGCCTGGGGCTGGCCGACTTCACCACCCCCGAGGCGGCGCAGCGCGCCGAGCAGGGCGCCCCCGAGCAGGTGGTGATGGGCGGGCGCACCCTGCGCCTGAGCTACCGTTTCAGTCCCGGCGACGAGGACGACGGCGTCACCCTCGAACTGGTCGAGGCCGACCTGCCGGCGCTCGACGCCACCCGCCTGGACTGGCTGGTGCCGGCCTGGCGCGGCGAGACGGTCGAGGCCTACCTCACCCAGCTGCCCAAGGACGACCGCCGGGCGCTCATCCCGCTCGCGCGCAGCGCCGCCGAGCTGGCCGAGGCGCTGACGCCCTTCATCGGCCGCCGTCCGCTCCAGCACGCCCTCGCCGAGCTGCTGCGCAGCCGCCACCGCATCGCGGCGCGCTTCGAGCCCGCCCAGCTGCCGGCGCACCTGCGCCTGCGCTTCCGCCTGGTGGGGGGCGACGGCAAGGACGCCTACGCCGGGCGCGACCCGTCGTTCCTGGCCACCCAGGGCGCCGCCGGCGGCGACCGCCTGCGCCTGCTGCGCGCCGAGTGGGAGACCGCCCCCGGCGCCGTCTGGCCGGGCGACTGCGTGGGCGCGGTCGAATACCTCGGGATCAGGGCCTTCGTCGCTCTCGGCCGCTCGCGCGACGCCCACGGCGCGGTGGCGGCGCGGCGCACGGTCTATGCCAGCCAGCGCGCCGGCGAGGCCTGGCACCAGGACGGGGTCGACGCCCTGCTCGAAGCCGCCCTCGCCGCCGAGCTGGAGGCCCTGGCGCTGGCCCCGGTTCCGGCGCTACTGGCGGCTCGCTGCGCCGCCCTCGGCGCTCCGGCGGGCGCGCTGCGCCGCCAGCTCGCCCTGCGCGCGCTCGGCGACCTCGACCGCCGCCGGGTGGCCGACCAGGCGGCGTGGGAGGACCTGCTGGCGCGGGCGCGCGCCGCCCTCGCCGGCCTGCGCCTGGACGCGCTGCTGGACCAGGCGGCCGAGCGCGCCGACGCCCTGCGCCGGCGGCTCAAGCAGGGGGCCAAGAACCTCGCCGCCGCCTCGGCCGCGCGCGGGGTCGCCGCCACCCTCGACCGCCTGACCGCGCCCGGCTGGACCGCGCGCCTGCCCTTCACCAGCCTGCAGCGCCTGCCGCTGTACCTCGACGGCTGCGCGCGCCGGCTCGACGGCCAGGGCGCCAAGGGGGCCGAGGAGCGCATCGCCGCCCTCAACCGGGCCTGGGACGACGCGGTGCCGGCAGGCGGCGGGCGCATGGCCCAGGCCACCGGTCAGTCCGGCCTGCTGCGCGAACTGGCGGCGGCGCTGGAGGAATGCGCCTACTGCCTGGCCACCGCCGCCAGCGGCACCGCCGCCGGCCAGGCCGAAATGCGCCTGCGCAGCGGCCTGGAGCAGGTCGAGCGGGTGCTGGGCGAGGCCAACGCCCGCCTCGCCGGCGCCCGCCAGCGCCTGCTCGAGGCCCGCCCGCTGGTGCACCGCATCGCGGTGAAGGAGCGCCGCGAGGCCATCCAGCGCGAGCTCGACGCCGCCATCGCCGGCATCCCCGACCTCAGCCTGGGCGCCGACATCGACGGCCAGGTGCAGGAGGCCGAGGAACTGGCCCGGCGGGTGCGCGCGGCGCTGTAGCGCCGGCTTCAGCCCGTTGGCGTTAAGCTGAGGCTGATCGTGTGCCGTGGACGGCTCTTCTGGAGCGTCGACGCCCACGTCGACGCCGCGGTGACGCAGCCATGGTCCCAGATCGGCGCACAAGAGGCTCCGTCGACGTGGGCCTCGACGCTCCGGAAGAGCCCATGCGTTGCATCCCGGCGATGCTGATCCCCTGTATCCTTTACCGATGAGGTGGGCCGGGCAGGATCCGCCCCATGACCACCTTCGCGACCTCACGCGACTTTGCCGCCACGCCAGAACAGGTGTTCGCCGCCTTCGCGACACCCGCCCGCCTGGCGCGCTGGTGGGGTCCGGCCGGGTTCCGCAACACCTTCGCGGTGTTCGAGTTCACGCCGGGCGGCCGCTGGGTCTTCACCATGCATGGCCCTGACGGCAAGGACTACCCCAACGAGGCGGTGTTCGTCGCCATCGAACCGGGTCGGAGCATCGTCCTCCAGCACACCTGCCAACCGCTGTTCCAACTCGACCTCGGCTTCGAGCGTACACCCGCGGGCACCCTGGTGAGCTGGCGGCAGGTATTTGCCAGCGCCGAGATCGCCGCCGCCGTGGCCCACATCGTCGTGCCGGCCAACGAGCAGAATCTGGACCGGTGGCAGGCGGAGGTGGCAGGGGAGTAGTGGATGATGGTTGGCCAGAGTGGTGTGGCCCCTTTACGCCAAGAGTGGTGTGGCCCCTTTACGCCAACAGCCCATCTATGTACTTCACATAAGGCACTGACCACGATGAACGACTGTCGGTTATACTCATCTATCCCCGGGCGCTCGCGCGATCTGACGACTTTTCTTTTTAGATGACCTTTGCGAGACTCCCTCGTCCAGCGGTTCTTCCCGGGCTTTCGGGTTGGTGAAGTGCCCAAATCGAACATAGGCCGCTATCAGCATTTGTCTCGGCAGGCAATGTAAGGCCTCAATTATTTGCGAGCGTATAGTGTCGACACAAGGGCAGCTAATAAAGATCCGCCTTGCGTTATCATGGCATTCCTCCCCCTCGATACGCCCGAGATACGGCTGGCTTATCGACCTTGATACAAGGAGACGATCCACCGAGGCAAGGAACTGCCCCGCAAATTCAGCCTCTTTTTGGTTTCGGTTCGATAAAACAATTATTATGGATTGCAGGACAAAATCCCGATGACAATACGTCTGCCCCTCGTTGAATTTGCGATAATCGGATCGCGCAGGAAGCGGCCATGCTTTATAAAAGGAAAATCCGTGCAAATCCTCCGATCGAACAGTATTTACGAAAGCACTTGTTGCAAAGACAACCATTGGATCATCGGGAATTCGAAATATTGGCGAATCGGTAATTCTGGCCGGGTCAAATTCATACTGATCAATGGCCATAATTCTTGATGGTTCATCATCAAAGAACTCACATCGCGATTTAACCTTATCCAGGCAGTCAACGACAGTAAGGACATTGAAAAGCCAATAGCCGCCAGGTGACGAAGTAAGTGGAAGCCACTCTCCATGATCACCGAGGAGCACGTGAAGCCTTTTCATGGCCCTGGTGCTAAATACTGGCAGAGATAGATTTAGACAGGGATAATCATTGAATGTGGCAACTCGGCCTTCGACGACTGGCGGACGCCATTTGTTCGACAACCGGGTCGGCCTCCATTGGGATTGATTGATCTCTGTCCACCCTGGAGTTATGTCGTCGAGGATGGAGTCTCGGCCCAGTTGAGACTCGCCTTCGGATAAACCCCAGCCTTCGAAGACGGGGTTATCTATGGTAGGTTCAACAATGTAGATATCTGGTGGTTCATTCACTTTTCTGAACCCCTTGTCGCGTTTCCTGGCTGGGATTGTGGCCTTCGGCATTAGAACGACACCACCTCGATCCGCGCAAACATCCCCGACACCTGTTCGCGCCAGCCGGCGCCGCCGGCGCGTTCGGCCAGTTCCATGGTGATGTGGCGGGGCACGGTGCCGGTGGCGGCGGCGTTGCGGTGCAGGCCCTGCAGGCACGACGGGCAGTTGGTCAGCACGGTGGTGCCGGGGGCCGGTTCGGCCGCGGCCAGGGCCTCGCGCTTGCGCGCGCGCATGGCGCCGGCAATGCGCGGACGGCTGAGGGCCAGGGTGCCGGCCTCGCTGCAGCAGTGGGGCACGGCGGTGGTGGCGATGCCGCAGTCGGCCAGCAGGCGCTGGGCGCCGCCGCCGAGCGAGTCGTGGCAGGGGGCGTGGTAGAGCGCGTTGCCGCCGCCCGGTACCGCCAGGCCGCGTCCGCGGGCGAAGGCGGCGACGTCGGCGAGCGGGGCGGCGAAGATCCCCGGCGCGCCCAGGTGGTCGAGGGCGTCGCGGCAGGTGCCGCAGGTCACCACCACCCCGTCGAAGGCCAGGTGGCTCATCATGCGCCGGATCTGGCTGAGGATCACCGTGTCGCGCAGGGCGATGCGGGCGGCCGCGTCCATGGCGTTGGCCTGGTGCGGAAAGCCGCAGCACAGCCGCGGTGGCGGCAGCACCACCACGGCGCCGATACTGCCCAGCAGCCACAGCGCCGCCCGGCCCACGTCCGAGAACAGCCGCTCGGAACCGCAGCCGGGGAAGTAGAACGCCGCGCAGCGGGTCTCGGCCGGGTAGAGCACCAGCGCCTGCTCCTCGCCGCAGGCGGGCAGGCGGTCGTAGAGTTCACCCGCGTGCGGCGCCGCCAGCGGGGCGGCGAGTATGCCGCCGGCGTAGGTGTTCCACAGCCCGGAGCCGGCCGGCACCACCGCCCGCGCCACCGCCCCGGCGGCGCGCTGGCAGGCCGAGCCGCACTGCATCACCCCGGCGCGGAAGGCGGCGTTGACCATTGGTGAGCGGTTTTCGAGGTAGCCCAGGGCCATGCGCGTGGCGATCGGTTTGTTCGCCACCCCGTGCGCGGCGAGGATGGCGCGCTGGGCCAGGGTGACGTCGCCACTGTCGATCTCGACCGGGCAGGGCTTCAGACACTTGTGGCAGATGGTGCAGTGGTCGGCGATCTCGCCCAGCCAGCGCAGGGGGGCGAAGCGGGTCGAGCGGTTGCGCTGCACATCGTAGAGGATGGCCTCGACAACCGCGCCGATGCCGAGGTTCTTGTTGCGCGGGTGGAAGAACAGGCCCTGGGCCGGGCTGGCCACGCAGCAGTCGGGCTTGCACTTGCCGCAGCGGATGCAGCGGCTGATCTTGTCCGCCAGGCTCTCCAGCTCGGCGTGCTGGAGGATGCGCGCCTCCAGCTCCAGCAGGTTGAACGACGGGGTAAAAACCAGGTCGAGCACCGCTTCGTCCTCGAGCTTGCCGGGGTTCATCAGCCGGCGCGGGTCGAGGCGGTCGCGGTGCACGGCGAGGGCGTCGCGGCGGTCCTGGGTCAGGAAGCGGTACTTGGTGATGCCGATGCCGTGCTCGCCGCTGACCACCCCGCCCAGTTCGACCGCCAGCTCCATCATCGCGTCGGCGGCGGCGGAGGCCCGGCGCATCATCCAGCGGTCGTTGGAGAACACCGGGATGTTGACGTGGACGTTGCCGTCGCCGGCGTGCATGTGCGTGGCCACCACCACCCGCCGCCCGCGCCAGGCGGCGTGCAGGGCGTCGAGGCGGCGGTGCAGGGCCTCCCAGCCGGCGCACAGGTCCTTGAGCGCGGCGGCCAGGCGGCCGGACAGCGCGCCCTCGCCGGCATCGGCGCCGGCGGCGAGCCGGGCCTGGGTCTCGGCCACCAGGGCGGCGGCGGCGGCGGCGCGTTCGGCGTTGGCCTCGTCGTCGGCCAGCTCCTCGGCCACCGCGGCGCCGGCGGCGGCGGCGAACTCGGCCTGCACCACCCGCTCCTCGGCGCGGTTGCAGGCCTCGACCCGGCGGAAGAACTCGGCCAGCACTGGCAGCGGCAGCACCACGTCCTCGTTGAGCTTGAAGGCGTTGGTGCGGCGGGCGATGGCGCCCATCTTCTTGCGGTCGGCCCAGAAGCGGTGGCCCTCGGCCTCGTCGCGGGCGGTGAACAGGCAGGTCGCAGGGTAGCCGGCGACCAGGGCCTTGAGCCGCGCGCTGCCGCGTTCGAGCTGGGCGGCGTCGTGCGCCACCAGGTCGATCAGCAGCACCGCCTTGGGCGCCTCGGCGCGCGCCGCCTTGGTGCGGTAGCCGATCGCGCGCACGTACTGCTCGTCGAAGTGCTCGAGCGCCTGCAGCGCCTCCTCGCCGCGGTCGGGCAGTTCCTGCGACAGGGCCACGATCACCGCCCCCGCCTCGTCCATGCCGGCGCCGAAGAACTCCAGGCAGAAGGTGCGCTTGAGTGGGTAGGCGGGGTGGAGCACGAACTCGGCGCTGGTGATGACCCCGTCGGTGCCCTCCTTTTGCAGGCCGGGGACGCCGCGCAGGGCCTTGTTGGTGATGTCCTTGCCCAGGCCGGGCCGGCGCAGCTCGCTGGCCGGCAGCTCGATCACCTGGCGCAGCTCGCCGGGGCCCTCGACGGCGAAGCGCGCGGTCTCGTCGGGCAGGATGCGGCGCAGCGGGTGGTCCTGGCGGCGCACGGTCAGCTCGCCGCCGCCGGGCAGGGCCAGGCGCCACGACAGCAGGTTGTCGACCGCGGTGCCCCACAGCACCGCGGTCTTGCCGCCGGCGTTCTCGGCGATGTTGCCGCCGATGGTGCTGGCCCAGGCGCTGGTGGGGTCGGTGGCGAACACCAGCCCCTGCTTGGCCGCCGCGTGCATCGCCGCCTCGGTCACCACCCCGGCCTCGACCTCCATCACCGCGCCGCGCTTGCCGCCGGCGAACTCGGCCGGGCGGATGGCGCGGATGCGGTGCAGGCGCTCGGTGTTGAGGATGGCGCAGCCCGCCACCAGCGGCACCGCGCCGCCGGTCAGGCCGGTGCCGCCGCCGCGCGGGATGGTGGCCAGCCCCAGGCGCGCGCAGGCCGCCAGCAGGGGGGCGACCTGGCTCTCGTGCTCCGGGGTCAGCACCGCCACCGGCAGGTGCAGGCGCCAGTCGGTGGCGTCGGTGGCGTGGGCGACCAGGGTGAAGGGGTCGAAGCGCACGTTGGCGGCGCCGATCACCGCCCCCAGCTCGGCGCGCAGGCGGGCCTGGCGGTCGGGGGCGTCGGTGATCTCGCGGCGCAGGGCGGTGATGCCGGCGGCCACCGCATCCACCACCAGGGTGACGTCGGCCTCGCCGCCGGCGCCCTCGCGGATGATCTTGAGGTCGCCGGCGGCGGCGGTGAAGAACGCCACCAGGCGCTCGGGCGAGTCGATCAGGTCCTGGTACAGGTAGGGGTTGCGGCGCAGGATGAAGAGGTCGCCGATCAGGCGCAGCAGCAGGCGCGCGCTGCGGCCGGTGACGCGCTTGGCCTTGAGCCGTTCCAGCGCCTGCCACACCGGCTCGCCCAGCACCAGGCGCACCACCTGGCCGTCCTCGGCCGAGGTGTAGTTCCAGGGGATCTCGCGGCTGGCGGCGGCGGTCGTCTGCATGCCCGGACGATGGCCGGGTCAGGGGAAATGCCATCGCAGGGAGCCTGGCAGCAGCATCCATGCAGGATCTGATGGCCGTCCCACCGCCGGAAAACGAAAGCCGCCCCGTTCCCTGGCATTGGCATTCCCAAGCGCGCCTGGCTAGGATGGGGCCAGCCAGCGAGGACTCCCCATGACCACCATCGCCCCCATGCGCATCGGACTGATCGGCTGCGGCGACATCGCCCGCAAGGCCTATGTCCCCGCCTGCCGGCGGTTCGCCTCCTGCGTCGAGCTGGCGGCCTGCGCCGACCTCGACGTCCGGCGGGCGGAGGCCTTCGCCAAGGACCTCGGCATCCCCTGCGGGACCTCGGTCGAGGCGATGCTTGCCGACCCCAGCATCGAACTGGTGGTCAACCTCACCATCCCGCGCGCCCACGCCGCGGTCGATCTGCAGGCGCTGGCGGCCGGCAAGCACGTGTTCAGCGAAAAGCCCTTCGGCATCTCGCGCGCCGAGGGCCGCACCATCATGCAGGCGGCGGCCTCGCGCTCCCTGCGCATGGGCTGCGCCCCCGACACCGTGCTCGGGGCCGGGGTGCAGACGGCGCGCAACTACATCGATCAGGGCCTGGTCGGCGACATCATCGGCGGCGCCTGCCACATGATCAGCAACGGGCCTGAGGACTGGCACCCCAATCCCGGCTTCCTCTACCAGCGCGGCGCCGGCCCGCTGCTTGACATGGGTCCGTACTACCTCCACACCCTGGTGACCCTGATCGGGCCGGTGCGGCGGGTATCGGCGGTGGCCAAGCGCACCTGGCCGAGCCGCACCATCCTGTCGCAGCCGCTGCGCGGCACCACGGTGCCGGTCGAGGTGCCGACCCATGTGGTCAGCATCCTCGAGTTCCACTCCGGCGCGGTGATCACCCTGACGGTGTCGTTCGATGTCCGGGGCGGCCACACCCTGCCCAACATCGAGCTGTTCGGCTCCGCCGGCACCATCCAGGTGCCCGACCCCAACTTCACCGACGGCCCGGTGCGCCTGAGCCGCGCCGGCATGCACCCGCTGATGGAATACCAGCGCACCCATCCCTACCGCGACGGCTCGCGCGGGGTGGGGGTGGCGGACATGGCCCTGGCCATCCGCACCGGCCGCCCGCACCGCGCCAGCGCCGAACTGGCGATGCACGCCCTGGACGTGATGGAGGCGATCGGCGAGGCCAGCGCCAGCGGCAGCGCGGTCGACATCGCCAGCACCTGCGAGCGCCCGGAGGCGATGCGCGCCGACCTGCCCGAGGGTGTGCTCGACGCCGGCCCCATGGCGGTAATTGCAGCCTGAATCCTTGCCGGGCGGCGTTGGCGGCCACCGTGCCGCCATGCCCGACTGGGAGCGCATCTACCGCCAGGCCCGCTACCGGGTGCAGGGGGCCGACGGCAGCTGGCGCGATGCCCGCCTGGCCGGGCCGCTGGCGCTGGTGACGGCCTGGAATCCACGCAGCCAGGCGCTTCCGGCGGTGGTCAACCGGATACGTGACCGCCAGCTCGCCGCCTGGCTCGACCGGCGCGGCATCCCCCGGCTGGCGGCGGTGGGCGGATCCCGCGACCGCCGCTGGTGCGAGCCGGGCTGGGCCATCCCCCACCGCCAGGCGCGCACCATCACCCTGCTGCGGGTATTCGCCCAGCACGCCGCCTGGGTGGTGCATGCCGGGCGCGGGCGGCTGGTGTGGTCCACCCCGGTGGTGGCGCCTGCGGTCTTTCGCATCCCATCCCCGGGCTTCTACTCCGGCCCATGATCGCGGTCGTGGTCGCAGTGCTGCTGGGAGCCTTCCTCGGCTCCTTCCTCAACGTGTGCATCCACCGCATGCCGCGCAACGAGAGCGTGGTCCACCCGCCCAGCCGCTGCTATGCCTGCGGCACCCGGGTGGCGTGGTACGACAACCTGCCGGTGGTGTCCTACCTGGTGCTGCGCGGGCGCTGCCGCTGGTGCGGGTCGCCGTTCAGCCCGCGCTACCTGGTGCTGGAACTGGTCAGCGCCGCCCTCACCGGAGCGGTGGTGTGGGCCACCGTCGCCGGCGGGGCGCCGCACCTCGCCGCCAGCCCGTGGTGGGGCGGGGCGCCGGTCGCGCAGGCGCTCACCGCCGCCTGCCTGCTGGTGCTGGCCTGGTACCTGCTGGTGGCCTCGGTGATCGACCTCGAGCACGAGATGATCCCCGACGAACTGTCCAAGCCGATGCAGGCGCTGTCGCCCTTCCTGGCCGCCGCCGCCGGCACCGTGCTCGATCTCGGCTGGCATCCGCTGCGCTGGGCCTTCGGCGACGCCTGGTCGGGGCCGGGCGACTTCCTGTCCCCGTTCCTGTGGATTTCGTCATTCGCGGTGCTGGCGCTGGTGGCGAGCGGTTCGCTGCTGGTGAAGGTGCTCAAAAGCTTCCCCGGCGAGGGTGAGGGTCAGGTCAGTCCCGAGGAGTCGCGCGGCCTGCTGGTGGGCATCTGGTGGTTCGCTGCCGTCAGCGCGGTGCAGATCGCCATCACCGCCGGTCTGCTGCTGAGCGGGGTGGGTGCGCTGGTGGAGTTCGGCCTGCTGCTGGGCTCGGCGGTGCTGGGCAGCTTGGCAGGCTGGTGGACGCTCTACCTGGTCGGGCTGGTGGGCACGGTGGTGGCCCGCCAGTACGCCATGGGCTTCGGGGACGTGAAGCTGCTGGCGCCGATGGGGGCGTTCCTCGGTCCGGTCGGGGTGGTCTACACCGTGTTCGTGTCGTCGGTGATCGGCACCGTGGTCGGCCTGCCCAGCCTGTGGCGCAAATGGGTGCTGCGCAGGGAACACGTCAACACCCGGCTGCCTTACGGCCCGTTCCTGGCGGTGGCCGCCCTGGTGGTGCTGGGGCTGGGGGTGCACCTGCACCGCGGGATCTGGGACGGCATGGCCTGGTTCCAGGGGCTCTACCTGCCGCGCTGAGCCGGCCTTCGTCAATGAAGGGGTTGCGCGCATCGCCATCCTGAGGCATATCCCTGGCGAGATCATATCTGCTGGAGCCGCCTATGCCCCCCGCCCGCCCATCCATGTGTCCCAGGTCTGGGGGCGGCGATGGTTGAGTCCGGATCCGGCGGCATCCACATCGATGCTCGCACCTTCGACGCCTTCTGCGCCCTGGTCTACGAACGCGCCGGCATCACCCTGCGCGAGGGGAAGGAGAGTCTGGTCACCGCCCGGGTGGCGCGGCGCATGCACCAGCTCGGCCAGACCAGTGTGGCCGACTACATCGCCCATGTGCGTGCCGACGCCAGCGGCGAGGAGATGGTGCTGCTGCTCGATGCCATCGCCACCAACACCACCAGCTTCTTCCGCGAGCCGGCGGCGTTCACCATGCTCGCCGAGGTGGTCGGCGGCCTGCTTGAGCGTGGCCAGCGGCGTATCCGGGTGTGGTCGGCGGCCTCATCCACCGGCGAGGAGCCCTTCACCATCGCCATGGTGCTGGCCGAGGTGCTGCGCGGCCGCGGGCTGGACGAGCAGGCGGTCGACCTGGCGGTGCTGGCCACCGACATCAGCACCAAGGTGCTCGACCGCTGCCGCAACGCGCTCTATTCCGAGACCGTGCTGCGGCCGGTGCCGGCCGACCTGCGCGCGCGCTACTTCGTGCGCCAGGGCGAGGCCTGGCGGGTGTGCGACCGCCTGCGCGCGCTGGTGACCTTCAACCGCCTCAACCTCGCCCGGCCGCCCTATCCCATGAAGGGCGGCTTCGAGGTGGTGTTCTGCCGCAACGTCATGATCTATTTCGACCAGGCGGTGCGCACCCGGGTGATGGCCGAGGTGGGGCGCCTGCTCGCCCCCGGCGGCTGGCTGGCGATCGGCAGTGCCGAGAGCCTGACCGGCATCCGCCACCCGTTCGATCAGGTGCGCCCCTCCATCTACCGCAAGGGTCCGCCATGACCACCCGGGTGCTGATCGTCGACGATTCCGCCACCGTGCGCCGGGTGCTGTCCGAGGCGCTGGCGCGCGACCCCGGCATCCAGGTGGTGGGCTCCGCCCCCGACCCCTTCGTCGCCCGCGACATCCTGGTGCGCGAGCGGCCCGACGTGATGACCCTCGACCTCGAGATGCCGCGCATGGACGGGCTGACCTTCCTGCGCCGGGTGATGGAGCACATGCCGCTGCCGGTGATCGTGGTGTCGTCGCTGACCCCGGCCGGCGGCGACCTGGCGATGGAGGCGCTCGACTGCGGTGCGCTCGAGGTGATGTGCAAGCCGCACGCCGCCTATTCGCTCGGCGACCTGGTGCCGGAGCTGGCGGCGCGCATCAAGGCGGTGGGGCGCATCACCGTGGGCCGCCGGGTGCCGGCGGCGGCCGGGCCGCGCCAGCTGCTGTCGCGCACCACCAACCGGGTGCTGGCCATCGGCGCCTCCACCGGCGGGGTGCAGGCGCTGGAGACGGTGCTGACCGGGCTGCCGGGCAACGCCCCCGGCACGGTGGTGGTGCAGCACATGCCCGCGGGCTTCACCCGCTCCTTCGCCGGCCGCCTGGCCGCCCGCTGCGCCACCCAGGTCAAGGAGGCCGAGGACGGCGACATCGTCGCCCCCGGCAAGGTGCTGATCGCGCCCGGCGACCGCCACCTGCTGCTCACCCGTTCGGGCGCGGTCTACCAGGTGCGGCTGCACGACGGCCCGCGCATCGGTCTGCACAAGCCGGCGGTCAACGTGCTGTTCAAGACCGTGGCCACCCACGCCGGGCGCAACGCCATCGGGGTGATCCTGACCGGGATGGGCCGCGACGGCGCCGAGGGGCTCAAGCTGATGCACGACGCCGGCGCCCCCACCATCGCCCAGGATGAGGCCACCAGCGTGGTGTTCGGCATGCCCAAGGAGGCCATCGCCCTGGGCGCCGCCGACCAGGTGCTGCCGCTGCAGGCGATCGCGGCGGCGGTGGTGCGGCTGGCCGAGGGGGGGCAGCCCGGCTGAGGCCTTCCACCGGGGTCAGCATGATGGCGCGGGCTGCCAGGGGCCTATCGTGCGCCCATGCCCGAGATCCTCGCCCCCGCCGGCGGCCCCGCCCAGCTCGACGCCGCCATCGCCGCCGGCGCCGATGCCGTCTATCTCGGCCTGGGCGAGCTCGACGCCCGCCGCGGCGCCGAGGGCTTCCAGGTCGCCGACCTGCCCGCCCTGGTGGACAAGGCGCACGCGGCGCGGGTGCGCGTCCACCTCACCCTCAACATCCAGCTCGGCATGCGCGAACTCGGGCGCGCCGCCCGCACCCTGCATTGGGCCGAACGCTGCGGGGTCGACGCGGTGCTGGTGGCCGATCCCGGCCTGCTGGCGCTGGCGCCGCTGTTCCCGCGCCTCGAACTGCATGTCAGCACCCAGGCCGGGGTGTCGTCGAGCGCCGGGGTGCGCGCCGCCGCCCGCCTGGGTGCCAGGCGGGTGGTGCTGGCGCGCGAGCTGGCGGTCGACGAGATCGCCGCCTGCGCCGGCCAGGGGCCCGAGATCGAGGTGTTCGCCCAGGGCGCCATCTGCTTCTCGGTGTCCGGGCGCTGCAGCCTGACCAGCTGGGTGGGCGGCCACAGCGGCAACCGCGGCACCTGCACCTCGATCTGCCGGGTGGGCTGGTCGTGCAACGGCGCGGCGCGCGGCCGGCCGATGGACATGAAGGACCTCTCGGCGGTGCGCCTGCTGCCCGAGCTGGAGCGCGCCGGGGTGGCCAGCCTCAAGATCGAGGGCCGGCTCAAGAGCGCCGAATGGGTGGGGCGGGCGGTGTCGCTGTTCCGCCGCGCCCGTGCCGGCGAGGCCGGCGCCGAGGCGCTGTGGGCCGAAGCCACCGCGCTCGGCGCCTACACCGGGCGCGAGATGACCGACGGCTACCTGAGCGGCAAGCGGGTCGGGCTGGTCCATCCCGACGACGGCCGCGCCAGCTCGGGCGCCGGCGAGGGCTGCGGCGACCAGGATCCGCCGCGCCTGCTGCTGGTGGCGGTGTCGACGGAAGGCAAGGACCTCGCCTGGGAGCTGACCCTGGGGGCGCAGCGCGAGCGCTTCATCACCAACCGGCCCCAGGCCCATCGCGGCCGCTCGGTGGGCATGCGCGAGCTGGCGGA
>JAKLKR010000102.1 GCA_023150565.1 Planctomycetota bacterium | reverse complement strand
TTTCGCCCTCAGCAGCGTGGAGGTCTGCGCTGACGTGTTCACCCCCGCCTGCCTCCAGGTGATCGAGGCGGCCAAGTTCATGCAGGGGCGCGGCAGGAAGACGAACTACACGACCACCGCCTACATCACCACCGACGTGAAGTTCTACGCGAAGGCGGTGCAGTTGGGGGAGAAGAAGGGTGTCACCATCCCGCAGGACCTGCTGCGCTTCGAGGTCCGGGGTAGGTCGAGTGAGGGGGGGCGATGGGGGAGGCTGCTGGGCGCCCTGCCGGAGGGGGCGGGCGCGGGCGGGGTGCGATTCTACGTCGGCGTCGGGAAGCCACCTGAGCGGAGGCGCATCGTCACGTCTGCTTTGAGGGCCTACCTCGTCGATGAGCTGCGTCGCCTGGAGGGTGACCCCGTGGTCCCTGCTGACCTCACCACCCGTCAACGGAGGATCTTTCAGCGGCTCCGCGGCGATGATTACTCGGAGGCGGCGGCGTGGTGGGGGAGGCGACGGGCCAAGGACGCGAAGGGGAACGACCGCAGGGCGGTCATGCGGGCGCTGTACTGGGACAGGGTCCGGTCACTGGGGATGGAGTCGCTGGTGGATGCGCTGCCCTTGGCGTGAGGGGGTGGTCATGGGCGTGGCGGCGAGCAGGTCTGAACCGCCGGTTCACCGGCGATGAGGACGACCTAGTCCGAGGCATCGGGGAGGGCACGCCCGGGGTCGCGGATGGGGGGTCGAACACCCCGTGGACAGGGTCGAAAGGCCCCTGGTCCGACCGCGGGCGGGAGTGGGGGCCGGACAGGCTGAGCGGCGTTCCGGTTATCCAAACGCGCGTCATCAGGGACGGGGGTGGCGGGGCGGCCAAGATGACCCACAGTCTGAACCGCCGGTTCACGTACTGGGGGTGACCATGGGGCTGCGGTGGCGCGGTGGCCTTCCTGGGTCGCTGGGGGGGGGGTCAGGGGCGAGATGGGCTACCCTGGCGGGAAGATCGGCGGCGGCATGGGCGGATATACTCCCTCACCCCCTTATACTGTTATGCTGATTTCGGACGGTGGAGGTGGGGGTGTATGGGGTCTGCCGTGCCCGGTCGGTGAGGTACCCGCCCAGCTTCGCCGGCCCCGGCATCAAGGGTCGTGCACACGGGGCCAGGAGCGTCCTCCTCCTGGCTGGTCTTTCCGCTGAACCGCCGGTTCATGAACGACCACCGACTAGAGGGCCCAATAGGAGGCCCCGGGGTGCGGTACCCCACTGCTATCATGGGGCAGGTGATTTTGACAGGTGGGCAACCACCGCGGTGGGTGGGGGTGCCTAGCCGCTTGAGCTACCCAGCATGCTGCCGTGCGGGGAGCCCGACGAAGGCCACGATCAGGGCCCCATGCCCTTGCGTCGTTGCCTAGGAAGAGCCCCCGCCGCTGAGGTGGTCGTGGTGACGGACATCGCCGCCGTCGAGGGCTTCAAGACCCCGGTCTTCGTCACCCGGCGCGCCTGGGCGATCATCGAGTACCTAAACCGCACCCTGGCTCGGGTCGATGCGGTCCTGTGGCACCTACGCTTCCAGGTGGTCTTCGAGGGCGGGGACCCGACCGAGGTGCGGTTCAATGTGAGCCTGGACGGTTCCGGCGAGGTCATCACCTTCGTGGCCGCTTTCGTGGTGCGGGATGGTATGGAAGGCGTGCAGATCGACCTCGAAGACGGGTAGGCGGGACCGTGGGCAGGGGGTGGGGGTAGGGCAGGGAAGACAGGTGGCAGGTTGTTGAACCACGCGACGGGGTCAGAAACGGCCATCGACGGTGAACCGCAGGTTCACTGACTGGAGGCGAGCATGGATGTCCTAGCCCCACATGGCCGGAGCCACTTCGATGAACGCTTCAGCGGTGCCGGGACGATGGGGTCATGAGCCAAGACCCCGACCTCATCGCCAGCTATTCCCGAGACCAGGCCCTGGCCGACGGCGTCCTGGTGGACGTCTCCGATGCCGCTGGCCTGCTCGGCTTCAGGCGCCCCGTCGCCCTGACCGCCGGGGTGTGGGGGCTGCTCGGGGGTACGAGCCCTGACGATGTCCAGGTCGGACTCCTCGTGCTGCTGCTCTGGCTGCGAGCCGCGATCAAGGGCGCCAAGAGAGGCCAGGACCGCATCCGGTTCACCCACCGGTTCCACCCGGGGACGGACGCGGTCGCGCTGGTGGCGGCGTGCGGACCCGGCGACGACGCAAGCCCGGTCATCGCCCTGATGTTGCCCGGGGAGGACTGAACCGTGCCCCGCCGCCCGTACCCATGGCCGAGTTCCAAGATCGACCCGGCCCTCATGCACCGTCTCCACCGGGTGTCGGTAGACTGCGGCGTTCCGTTGACCGAGTTGGTCAGGGCCGGGGTCGTCACCGTGTTGGCGCAGATGGAGGCGGGCCGCGAGGCCCTGACCACGAAGAATACCACGAACACTCAGAACACGATGACCACGCCTTGCCACTGTGTCCAATGAGCGGCACCATGGCCCCCATATCCTATGGCTGAGGCTCGCGTATCAGTGTCGTTTCGTCTACCCAAGTCGCTGGTGGAGCGTGTTCGTCGGGTAGCCAGGGATTACGCTGGGAAGCCGGCGTTTCTGACGGTCGGGACGCTGGTGCAGGCAGCCATAGAGCGCGAGTTGACCAAATATGAAGGACGGGAGCCGGATCAGGCTCTTGTCGAGCCACCCTTGGTCAGGCGGGTGGGTCCCATTGGTACAATCCGCCGCCGCAATCTGAATGATGTCGACAAGCGTTGAAACCCGGAGCCACAATGGACAGCAACCCGGCCAACGGTCCCAACGAGAAGGGCGCGGCCCAGTGGAACGACATCCTCAAGCCAGGGTCGGTCTCACAGGTGCCCCCAGCGCCTGAGCAGCCTACGAACGAGGGTGAGCGGTCCGGGGGGACGACCGGTGAGCCCAGCCGCGTTCCATGTCCTCAGTGTGCTGAGCTGATCCAGGCCGCCGCCAAGGTGTGTCGATTCTGTGGCCATAAGATTCAGGTGCAGGGAGCGGCTCAGGTGGAGGGTGGAGGTAACGGCGAGCATTCGGCATGGCCCATGCCGTCGATGGAGTTGGCCAAGGTCTCCGTCAACGAGTTCTGCGCTATGTCCGTCGCGATGGTTAAGCAGCGCGACGAGCAACAGCTTACGAACCATGAGCGGCGTCTGATCAAGCATTTCGCCGTGCTCCAGGAGGCTCACGGGGAAGATGCGGTAAAACGGCAGATGGCCGAACGTTTGTCCGTGTGGAGGCAGCGCGCTTCGCCGCCGAACTGTTGGCGGTAGCGCTGCGGGTGGTGGGGCCATGAGGTGCCCTGTCCGTGTCCGGCACATGAAGGCGATTGAGCCGCGCTCGGAGTTCGGTGAACCGCGAGTTATCTTCCAGCACGCTGACCCCGCCATCGTCGCCGCCTGGGTCCGGCGCGCATGGCCTGCTGGCCTGCCCGCCACCGTCGACATCGGACCCTGGACCGAAGAGAAGTTCATCCGCCGCTGGCACGCGAACCTTTAGGTTCATTGCTGCCCTCGACGGGCTCGTTGCCCTTGAACCCGCCGTTCGACGCCCTGAGCGAGGGCTTGGCCCTGGCGCCAGCCCGCATCCACCACCCATCCTGAAGGAGACACGTATGGAGTTCGTATCCTACCGGCGCGTTTCGACCGGAGCGCAGGCCATCGACGGCCAGAGCCTCGCCGCCCAGGACCAGCGCATCGAGGCTTGGGCCGCCGCCCACCACCACACCTGCCTTGGCAGCTTCGAGGACGCTGGCATCAGCGGCGCCACCATCACCGCACGGGCTGGCATCCAGGCTGCCGTCAAGCTGGCCTGCAAGCACAAGGCTGCCCTCGTCGTGTGCAGCCTGTCCCGGCTCGCACGCTCGACCCGCGACGCGCTCGCCATCGGTGACCAGTTGAGCCGCGCAGGCGCGTCGCTCATCAGCCTCGGCGAATCGGTCGACACCGCCAGCCCCACGGGCCGCTTGCTCTGGACCCTGCTCGCTGCGGTGGCGCAGTGGGAACGCGAGACCATTGCCGACCGCACGACCCAGACGATGGGCTTCATGCGCTCGAAGCGCCTGCGGATCAGCGGCAAGTTGCCCTGGGGGTGGGCGCTGGCCGGGGAAGGGGAGGCGATGGTCCCGGTTCCCGCCGAACAGGCCGTCCTGGCTCGCATGCTGGCCTGGCGGAAGGAAGGGGTTGGCTTCGCGGAGATGGCGAAGCGCCTCACGGCCGAGGGCGTGCCGACGAAGTCCTGTGGCGCGACCTGGACCGCCAAGACCGTCCGGCGCATCGTTGCGCGCGAGTCCATGCTTGCGGTGACGGCCGCGTGATGGTCGCCATGGCCTGAACCGGTGGTTCAGGCTGAACCGCCGGTTCACTCACCGTTTGCCGGTATTCGCACCACCCCCCAGGCGCTCGCTGGGCGGGCACCGGGGGGCGGTCTGCGTCGTCGGGCACGCCGCGCGAATCCTAACCGGCTACGACTTTATCTGTGCCTGCCACCGCCGCGCCGCTATGCGTACTGCCGTGGATCACCTATGGGGATGATACGATGGGTCGGTGGCCACCTCCCTGCCCGTCGTCGCAGCCCTCGAGGCCGCTGCTGCCACGGTGCCCCGCCTGCGGGGCCTTGCCGTGGAGCGCATTCGCTGCCGTGATGTCGCCCAGGCCGCGCGCTTCGAGGGTGCGCTGGCCGGGTCCGGCATCGCCGTGGTTCTCCCCGACCAGGAGGATGCCGCCCCCCGGATCGCTGCGCGCGATGAGCGCCACCATCGAGCCGAACGAGGACCCCCGCGCCGCCGCCGGCCGCGAACTGCTGGAGGAGACCGGCTGGCGCGCCAACAAGCTGACCCTCCTGGGCACCCAGCACGCGATGCCGGGCCTGCTCAAGATGCGCCTGCACGTGGTCCTGGCCGAGGATTTGGTTCCCGGCGGGGTCGAACGGAAGCTGGAAGAGATGGAGATGATCGAGGTCGAGGAGTTGACCGAGGCCGAGGCGTGGGCGGCGACCGAGGACGGCGATGCCAGTTCGTTTCTGTCGTTGGGGCTGCTGTACCTGGCGCGGCATCGGCAGGTGCGGGGGTAGGGTCGTGGCGGCGTGGATGATGCAGGTGGTCAAGGTGACGGCACTGGCCATGACCGCGCTGGTGCTCATGGCGACGGCGTATGTCGGTCTGTTCTACCTGATGACGGAATGGGGTCCCCACTCGTACACGGTGATGGGCATGGTGCGGGTTACTGAGCCCGCAAGGATCGTCAGGTCGGACTTTGAGCGCGCGTGCTTTGTTCCGATATGCTGGCTGGAAGGGCGATGTAGCTGGGGGACCTATCGGGTGGTTGTCCATGACCAAAGGCGTGCGACAGAGGGCGCGTTGTGAGGCTGTGGCAGGGTCTGCCAGTTGGATGGGTTGCTGCCGTGGCCCTGCTGGTGTTCGTGATCGGGTATGTCGTTTCATTTGGGCCCGTGCTTGCCATGTCGCAGAAGAAAGGGTGGCCAAGCGGCAAGGTCGTTGGTGTCCGTATTGCTGGACCCGACATCAAGGGTCGCTGAAACTGAATACGGTACTGTTGGCCGACGGCTGGCGGGGACGTGGATGCAGACGTGGTTGCCGCGGGCAGGGCGGCGGCTGGGTCTCCACGTCTACCCGCACCTCCTGCGCCACAGCATCGCCGTCCACGTCCTGCGCCGGGGGGCCGACATCCGCTACGTCCAGCTCCTCCTCCGCCATGCCTGCCTCGACACCACCACGATCTACCTCCGCCTTGTGCCGGGGCACCTGCGCCAGGACTACGACAACGCCATGCCGCCGCTGGTGCCGGAGGGGGGCCGGGTGGTGGTTCACTGGCGGTAGGACCCGGGTAGCGTGTTGCCATGACCGTAGCCCTCGACATCGACCGTGAGCGCCTGGCACGCCCATGAGCGGTGTTGGCAAGCCCTACGACTTCGATCCGGCGAAGGCAGCATCGAACCATGCGCAAGCATGGTCTGACCTTCGATGATGGCCTTCGGGTGCTGATGCAGGACGAGGGTTGCCTATGGCAGTTCCTCGACCAGACCAGCGAGGCCGAGGATCGCTGGATCGCGGTAGGTGCTCTTCCCGGGATTGCGCATCTCCTTCTTCATGTCACATGTACCGAGCGCGGTGAGCGCATCACGCATCATCTCGGTCCGCCGCACCACGCCGGCAGAAAGGCGTAGCTATGAGCACCGTTACCGCCGCCCCCGTTAGCCCTCTGGCCCGCCTGAAGGCCCAGCTTGCCCCTTTGCCTGCGCCGAGTGCCAGGGACCGCGCTCGCTGGAAGAAGGCGGCCCAGGATCGTTCCGCGGTGCAGGTTACCGAGGATGCTCCAGACGTGAGCCGGCCAGTCCCCGGCTTGGTGGAGTGCGCTCCTCCTGCGTCGTTCCCCATCGACGAGCGCACGGCGGCCTGGTTCGACGCGCATGGTGGAGCACCTACGGTCCTCCGCGCACTGCGGAGCTACATGCGGGTTCACGGGTCCTCCTCGCCTCGGCGCCGGCGGAGCACGGTGGCATCTCGCTGACCTGTACGACAACGCTATGCCGCCGCTGTTGCCGGAGGGGATGATCCTTCCTGGTTCCTCGCCAGCGGGTCCGGGGTAGGATGATCACCATGAGCCAGATCACCATTGATGTGCCGGACGCCAGCTTGGCCGACATGCATCTGAGCCCCGAGGTTGCCGCCCGTGAAGTACGGGTTGCGATGGCGATCGGTCTTTTCGCTGAGGGCCGGCTCTCCCACCATCAGGCTGCCCAGCTTGCCGGCATGGGGCGCATCGAGTTCTCTGCCCGCCTGACGGCCGCTCATGTGCCGGTGCACACCATGACGCCCGAGGACTTCGCCATGGAGTTCGGTGGTGGCTGAGATCGTTGTCGCGGACACCTCGCCGTTCATCTACCTGCACCATCTGCGGCTCCTCGACCTCCTGCCGCGCGCGTCCTGGTTCCTCCGGTCGTTGTGGCTGAGATCGAAGCTGGCCAACACCATGGATGTGAGATCCCTGCATTGGCGACCTTCACATGGGTGACCGTGCGACAGCCGGTGGGGTCACTGCCAGAGCATGCCAAGCTGCATCCTGGTGAGCGCGAGGCGATCGCCCTGGCCTTGGAGACGGGATGTCGAGTCCTGATCGACGACCACGCGGGACGTGCCTACCTGCATGAGCGGCATCATCCCTTCACCGGGACGCTGGGCGTGCTGGTGGAATCGAAGAGGCGCGGGCTTCTCGCCCAGGTCGGGCCCTTGCTCGATGCGATGGTGGAGCATGGCTTCTGGCTCGACGATACGATGCGGCGCCGTGTCTTGGAGTTGGCCGGCGAGACCTGACCCCTGCGCCCTGGCGCATCCGCTGATCAACCTACCGTGTTCCCCATGCTCGGCCTCCCGGTCGTGAGGTGGTGTCGTCGCGTCCTCGGCTCGGGCCGATGGGCGACGCGTGTGGTGCGAGGTAGTCTGACTGAGAAATCGCCCCAATAACGCTGACCATGGTTGACAATCGAGAGTTGTAGAGGACATGAGGAATGTCCATCGGGCGGTGGCGAGGGTGCGGAAATCGGGTGTTATTCTGTGATTCCTCAGCACGCCCGAGGTGGAGGACTACCTCACCAGTTGGCGCAGACCACCGAGCGGGACAAGAACATCGGCAGCGACTCACCTGCCCGGTGCAGGAGTTGGGGATGCGCGACGAGATCGGTGGAGGAACTGCGCCGCCGGGCTTCGCCTGCCGGGTCCGGTGGGTGGCCGACACCGCATCCCCCCACCAGGGTCCGGTCCTTGCCTTCGCCGTTGCGCCCCGCCACGATGCTCCCCAGCCCAGGAGAGCGCACGATGATCACCATGGAGGAGCTGCTGCGGACGATGGTGGAACGCGGGGGCTCCGACCTGCACATCTCCGCCGGATCAGCACCCCGTTACCGCATCGACGGCGACCTGGTCGAGATCCCCCAGACCGAGGTGATGGGGCCGGAGCAGACCAAGAAACTGGTCTATTCCGTGCTCGACAACGACCAGATCGCGCGTTTCGAGCAGGAGCTCGAGCTCGACATGTCCTTCGGCCTGCAGGGGGTGGGGCGCTTCCGCGTCAACGTGTTCATGCAGCGCGGCGCGGTCGGCTCGGTGCTGCGTACCATTCCCTACGAGATCTTCACCTTCGACCAGCTCGGGGTGCCGGTGCAGGTGTGCAAGCACCTGTGCTCGCTGGCCAAGGGCCTGGTGCTGGTGACCGGCGCCACCGGTTCGGGCAAGTCGACCACCCTGGCCTCGATGATCGACCACATCAACCAGAGCCGCAAGGAGCACATCGTCACCATCGAGGACCCGATCGAGTTCGTGCACCGCAACAAGAGCTGCCTGGTCAACCAGCGCGAGGTCGGCAGCGACACCCTGGGCTTCAACCACGCCCTGCGCCGGGTGCTGCGCCAGGACCCGGACGTGGTGCTGATCGGCGAGATGCGCGACAAGGAGACCATCGAGGCCGGACTGACCCTGGCCGAGACCGGCCACCTCACCTTCGCCACCCTGCACACCTCCGACTGCGTGCAGACCATCAACCGCGTGGTCGACGTGTTTCCCGCCCACCAGCAGAACCAGATCCGCACCCAGCTGTCGTTCGTGCTCGAAGGGGTGTTCTGCCAGCAGCTGCTGTCGCGCTCGGCCGGCCGCGGGCGGGTGCTGTGCGCTGAGATCATGCTGCCCAACTCGGCCATTCGCTCGCTCATCCGCGAGGACAAGTGCCACCAGATCCTGTCGCACATCCAGACCGGCGGCAAGGTCGGCATGCGCACCATGAACCAGAGCCTGTACGACCTCTACAAGCATGGCGCGGTGACCTGGGACGAGGCCCTCAGCCGCAGCGGCGACGTCGAGGACATGAAGCGCATGGCGCGCCAGGACGGGCAGAATGTGGTCTGACCTCCGCGCCCCGGCCGGGAGCATCCCATGGTCGCCCTGAACCGCCTGACCAAGAAGAAGCTCGGCGAGCTGCTGGTGGAGCAGAACCTGCTCACCGAGCAGCAGATCCAGGACGCCCTGCGCCTGCAGCACCAGACCGGCATGCTCTTCGGCGAGGTGCTGGTGCAGAGCAAGATCATCTCCGAGGACAAGATCGTGGCGGTGCTGATCTCGCAGTTCGGCATCCCCTACATCCGCCCGACCCAGTACAAGATCCCCAAGGAGCTGCTGGAGATCTTCGAGCCGCAGATGATGAAGCGCTTCCAGTTCGTGCCCCTCGACTCGATCGGCAACGTGCTGGTCATCGCCATCGCCGGCATGCTCTCCGAGGACATCCTGCGCGAGATCGAGAGCCAGACCGGCTGCTCGCTCCAGGTCTTCCTCACCCGCATGAGCGAAATCACGGCGGTGCTCGCCGAGAACAAGCTCTGAGGCCCCCGTCATGGCCAATGTCATCGGTTACAACCGCAAGCTCTCCACCATTCTCAAGAAGAACGGCTTGGTCGAGGACGCGACCATCCAGCCGATGTACGAGAAGGCCAACAAGGAGGGTGGGCTGCTCGCCTCGGCGGTGATCGCCGGCGGCATGCTCGACGAACTGTCGCTGCTCGGCCTGGTGAGCGAGGACTGCGGCTGGCCGTGCCTCGACCTCGACAAGGTCAAGGTCGACCTCGAGGAGCTGAAGAACTGCAACAAGAACCAGGAGGTCATGCCCGAGGACCAGGCCAAGCACCACGGTGCCCTGCCCCTCGCCATCATCGGCGACTACCTGACCCTGGCGGTGGCCAACCCCTACGACGTGGTGATGCTGGACAACCTCAAGCTCCAGCTCGGCAAGCAGCTGCTGCCGGTGGTGTCCACCGAGCGCGCCATCGCCAAGGCGATCGAGAACGCCTACCACGCCCAGGACAAGGCGGTCTCCAACCTGATGGAGTCGCTGCCGACCGAGGACGACCTCTCCCTGGACGAGAAGAAGAAGGACGACGACAAGGAGGCCAAGGACGACGCCGCGCTCGAGGCCTCGGGCGACGACGCCCCGGCGGTGAAGGCGGTCAAGCACATCATCTCGCTGGCGATCAAGACCGGGGCTTCGGACATCCACATCGAGCCCTACGAGAAGAAGACCCGCGTCCGCCTGCGCATCGACGGCATCCTGCACGAGAAGATGGAGCTGCCCAAGCGCATGGAGAAGGCGCTGTGTTCGCGCATCAAGATCATGACCGACACCATGAACATCGCCGAGCGTGGCAAGCCCCAGGACGGGCGCATCGCGGTGAGCATGGACGGCAAGAAGTGCGATATCCGCGTCAGCTCGCTGCCGCTGGTCTACGGCGAGAAGATATGCATGCGTATCCTCGCCAAGGGCAATCTGAAGGACATGAAGGAGCTCAACCTCGAGCCGCAGGTGTTCGACATCCTCTCGCGCGGGCTCAGCGCGCCCCAGGGCATGGTGCTGGTCACCGGCCCCACCGGCTCGGGCAAGTCGACCACCCTCTATTCCTGCCTCAAGACGGTGATGACCCCGGAGGAGAACGTCAACACCGTCGAGGATCCGGTCGAGTACGAGCTCGAAGGCATCAACCAGTGCCACGTCAACCCCAAGCGCGGACTGACCTTCGCCGCCGCCCTGCGCGCCCTCCTGCGTCAGGACCCTGACACCGTGATGATCGGTGAGATCCGTGACCAGGAGACCATCGAGATCGCGGTCAAGGCTGCGCTCACCGGCCACCTGGTGCTGTCGACCCTGCACACCAACGACGCGCCCTCGACCATCACCCGCATCATCGACATGGGCATCGAGCCGCTGATGGTGGCCTCGACCCTCAACGTGGTGCTGGCCCAGCGCCTCGGCCGCCGCCTGTGCTCGTCCTGCAAGATCCCTATGCCGCAGGAGGAGTACCCCGACCGCGCCCAGCTCATCCACATGGGTTTCAAGCCCGAGGATGTCGAGGGCCTCAAGCTGATGAAGCCGGTGGGCTGCTCGCTGTGCAGCAACGGCTACAAGGGCCGCTTCGCCCTGGTCGAATGCCTGGAGATGAACGACAAGCTGCGCAAGGTCATCATCGGCGGCGGCAGCGACATCGAGATCCGCAAGATGGCGCTCGAGACCGGCATGATCAGCCTGCGCCGGGCCGGGCTGCTCAACGCCATGCGCGGCATCACCACCGTCGAGGAGGTGCTGCGCAACACCGTCGGCGACGAGACCGAGCGTCCGACCAAGACCGCGGCCGAGGACAAGGCCGACGCCGAGGCCGCCGAGTCGCCGGACATGCCGGCGGCGCCCGCCCCGGTGTGATCGGCCGCCGGTAGCCTGCCTGCCCGCAGGCGGTACAGCTGGGCGACCCCCGTGCGCCCAGGAATCCGCCCATGATCCGTCGCCTCGCCCTGGTGCCGTTGCTGGCGGTGTCCGTCGCCCTGGCGGCGGCCGAGCCGCGCTTCTCCATCCCGACCGCCAACGGCGCGGTGGCGCTGAGCCTGGTGGTCGACGGCTTCGCGCTGCCGGCCGCCGCGGGCCTTCCACCCTCCGTGCGCCAGCTGGGGATGCTGTCCGGCCACCGCCGGGTGGAGCTCGCCCAGGCCGGCGATCCCGACCTTCCCCGGCTGGAACGGCAGGCGCGTGCGCTCGAACGCCAGGTCGGAGGCCCGGTGCTGGCGCTGGCGCGCTTCTCTCCTCGTTCCCAGCCGCTGATCGTGACCCGCGAGCTGGTGCTGCGCCTGCACCCCGGCGTGGATCCCGTCCAGGTGCTGGCGGGCGAGGACGCGGCGGTACGCGGTCCGCATCCGTCCCTGGCGCGCGCCTGGGTGGTCACCGCCAACGGCGGTCTGCTGGCGGCAGTCGACTGCGCCGCCCGCCTCGCCGCCCGGCCCGGGGTCGCCTTCGCCGAGCCGGTGGTGCATCAGATGCTGGCGCACCGGGATGACCCCAGCGGCTCGCCCCTGTACGGCCCCGCCGCTGGCGGGGTCCCGTCTGAGCAGTGGCACCTGAACCCCGCCCTGGGCGGCACCCACATCGACGTCCAGCCGGTGTGGAACTTCGCCGCCGGCAGCAACCTTGGGGCGGGGGCGGTGCTCAACGTGGTCGACGACGGGGTCGACGCCCATCCCGGCTTCGGCGCCAACCTGGTGAGCGCGTGGGGGTATTCGTACCGCACCAACACCGCCGCCATCACCCTCACTGCCGGCGACCGCCATGGCACCGTGGTGGCGGGCCTGGCGGCGGCGCGGGATGGCACCGGCTTCGGCCTCGGAGTGGCCCCGCGCGCCACCCTGGTGCCGGTGCAGCAGGCGGATGCGCTCTACGACAGCGCCGCTATCGGCCACAACCTGGCCGCGGCGGAGGCTGCACGCCGGCCCTGGGTGGTGAACTGCTCGTGGGGGCCGTCCGATGATGGATCCACCTGGGCGCCGATGTCGCTGACCTTCCAGGCGGTGCTGAACGAGGCGGTCACCGGCGGGCGCAGCGGGCGCGGGGTAGTCTATTGCGTCGCCGCCGGCAATGGGCGCGCCAGCGGCGACAACGCCAACTACGACGAATGGGCGATCGGTCCCCAGACCATCGGCGTGGGCGCCACCACCAAGACCGGGGTGCAGGCCTCCTACAGCGAGGACGCCGCCGGCCTGCTGGTGTGCGCCCCCGGCGGTGACAGCGACGATGTCAGCACCGGGGTCTTCTGCGCCCCCGCCGACCGCGGCGGCATGGCGACCATCGACCGCGTCGGTGCGGCCGGCTATGTGGCCGGCGATTACACCGTGACCGCCAACCTGTCCATGCGCGGCACCTCCTTCGCCACCCCGGTGGTGGCCGGCGCCGCCAGCCTGATCCTGGCCGCCCATCCCGAGCTGGGCTACCGCGACCTCCTCCACCTGCTCGCCAACCATTCCCAGCGCGTCGATGTCGCCGATGTCGGGGTGGGCGATGCCGGCCGCCGCTGGCAGCGCAACAACCCCGGCGGCGCGGTGCGGCGCTGGCACTCGGTGCGCTACGGTTTCGGCTGCGTCGACGTGGCCAAGGCCATGGGCGCGGTGGCCGCCGACTGGGTGCCGGTGCCGGCGCTGACCACCCAGCGCCAGGCTGGCGGCGCCTTCACCGTCGCCGGGGGGGGCAGCGCTTCGCAGGCCCTGGTGCTCACGCCCAGCAGTGGGGCGCTGGTGGCCGAGCACATCACCCTCGAGGTGCAGTTCACCGTCGCCCTGCGCCGCGCGCTGACCTTCCGCCTGGTCTCGCCCGCCGGCTCGGTGTCGTACATCCAGGGCCGTTCCACCGACTTCGAATCCGCCACCGGCAGCGAGAC
This sequence comes from Planctomycetota bacterium, assembly GCA_023150565.1. Taxonomy (GTDB): domain Bacteria; phylum Planctomycetota; class UBA11346; order UBA11346; family UBA11346; genus JAKLKR01. Next base: position 4,379 of record JAKLKR010000102.1, on the reverse strand, counting down.
CTACCGCTTCACCTCGGTGGTGCACTGGGGCGAGGACCCGGCCGGCAGCTGGACCCTGAACGTCGACAACGGCGGCCTCGGCCAGGCGCAGATCGCCGCCTGGGCGGTGGTGGCGAACGGCTACCATCCCTACCCGGCCCCCGCCGCCGCCAGCGTCTTTCCCGCCACCTTCGCCGTCCCGGCCTCCGGCAGCGTGTCCCTGCGCGTGACCTCGGCCGGGGCCGAGCGCAGCGGCACGGGTGCGGTGGCGACCCGGGCGGCGGTCGACGGCAGCGCGGTGACGGTGGCCTGGGATGATGGCAGCCATGCCCTGGTCACCATCCCGGTCGCCCTGCTCGGCCAGGGCGGCCACAGCCTGGTGCTGCGCAATGGGGTGTTCGACAGCCAGTTTACCGGCACCCCGGGGTCCTATGGCACGGTCGCCTGGGTGGACGGGGCAGCCATCCCGCTGACCGTGGTGGGCAGCGCCAGCGTGCCTGCCACCCCGGTGATCAGCGCGCCCGGCGCTGGCGCCACGGTGGCCAATCGCCGTCCGGCGATCAGCGGCACCACCGCCGCCGGGACCAGGGTGCGGATCTACGAAGGATCGATCCTGCTCGGCACCGCCAGCGTGACCGGCACCGCCTGGAGCTTCACCCCTGCCAGCGACCTGGCCCTGGGCAGCCAAGCCCTGACGGTGTTCGCTAGCGACGGCTCCGGAGCCACCGGCCAACCCGCCGAGGTGGTGTTCACCGTCACCGATCCGCCGGTGCCGCCGGTGCTGCCGACCCCCACCGTCACCACCACGACGCAGCAGCTTCTGATCGCCCAGGCGATGCAGTCGGGTGGCAGCAGCAGCAGCGGAGGCTGCGGCCTGGGTGGAATGGGTGCGATTGTCGCTGCCCTGGCATTGATGCTGGTGGCCCGTCGCCGTTCACGCTGACGCACCGCCCCATTCCCTACCGCTCGCTGCCAGGAGGGTCAGCGTATGGTGCGAGGTCCTCTGACTCAGGAATCACCCCAATATCGCGGACCAGGGTGGACGATCGTAAGCGTTCAGCCGCCTAAACTAGCACCTACGACATTGGCGTCGTAGGATGTCTTCGTGCGAGGCGCCCAGCCTAGTGCTTGGCATCGGGATCGTCGCCGTCCTCCTCCTCGCCCTCGGGATCCTCCTCCTCGGCGGCTGCACATCCTGGAGGGCGACCTTGAGCTCGTAGATCGAGGCGGGTGCGGCGGGCATGCCTGACATCCTTCCTTGGTCGAGGAGCGAGCAACGGTGATGCGCTGACGCGAGGCGCGAGCTGAGCGACCTGGCGTGCGAACTGTTCGCGCTGGCCGATCGTCGTCGCGTCCTCGGCTCTGCCGTTGGGCGACGGTCGGGGCTTTGCTGTCGTTGGTGCTGGTCCTGCTGCCTCCCCGAACGCGGTCGACGGGCCCCCGGCTGGCCTCACCTGAACGGGGTGGGATACCCGGGAAGGACGTGCCCGCCCACCGGGAGTTGACAGTGGCATGGGCAGATGGAATGAGTCTGTATGGACTCATTTCTGGAGACGGGCCTGGCGGCCGAGGCCTGGTTAAAAATCGGACATCTGGCTGTTGTCAGAACACCAGAGCCGCGGTGGCGAGCAGTTTGAGGGCATTCCCCTGCCTGCAGATAGGGTTTACGCCGGGCGCGAAATGTGCTTATTGGTACAGCATGCATACCTGGCCCACGCGCGTCGGCACCGTGCTGCACCTGCTCGACCCGTCCACCGGTCCGCGCCTGATCCTCGACCGCCTGTGGCTGGAAGTGCAGCAGTGGCAGACCATCGGCGGCATCTGGCTGCGCCTGCTGCCGGGCCATCTGACCCCGGCGGGGACCTTCCTGGTGGGCGACCAGGTGCCGGAGGCGGACGAGATCGCCACCCTCGCCACCCCCGCCACCGCGCCCATCGCCACCGACCACCTGCCGGTGATCGCCCGCCAGCTGCGCGACGGCAACGTGCCGGTGGGGGTGCTGCTGGTCAGCCATCGAACCTCGGAGGAGGCCGCCGCCTTCCTGGTCGACGCCCTCGGACGCTGGTGCATGGACCGCCTGCGCCTGCAGATGGAGGCGAGCGAGCTGGCGGAGGAGAACCAGACCCTGCGCGGGGCGCTCACCGTCGACATCGGCCAAACCGACATCATGACCGTGAGCGGCACCGTCAACGCGCTCATCCAGGCCGCGGTGCGCGCCGCCGCCTCCACCGCCACGGTGGTGGTGCAGGGCGAGACTGGCACCGGCAAGGAGCTGATGGCGCGTCTGATCCATTCCCGCAGCCACCGCGCCCACAAGCCGCTGGTGTCGATCAACGCCGGGGCGCTGTCGCCCAGCCTGCTCGAGAGCGAGCTGTTCGGGCACGTGAAGGGGGCCTTCAGCGGCGCCGACCGCGACCGCAAGGGCCTGTTCGAGGTCGCCCACGGCGGCACCCTGTTCCTCGACGAGGTGGGCGAGATCAGCGCCGAGGTGCAGGTGCGCCTGCTGCGCGCGCTGCAGGAACGCACCATCAACCGGGTCGGCGACCACCAGCCGCTGCCGGTCGACGTGCGCATCATCGCCGCCACCCACCGCGACCTCGCCGAGGAGGTCAAGGCCGGGCGCTTCCGCGAGGACCTCTACTACCGCCTCAACGTGGTCAGCATCGCGATGCCCGCCCTGCGCGAGCGGCGCGAGGACATCCCGCTGCTGGTCAACCACTTCCTGCAGAAGTACAACCGCCTCAACTACAAGAACGTCGAGGAGGTGCCGCGCCACGTGCTCGAGATGCTGATCGGCTACCCCTGGCCGGGCAACGTGCGCGAGCTGGAGAACTGCGTGCAGAAGGCGGTGGTGCTGGCCCCGGGCGGGGTGTTCCTGGAGGAGCTGGTGCCGCCCACCATCCGCTCGTGGTCGAGCGCGCACCCGCGCGCCGACGCCGGCACCCCCGCGCCCGACCCCGAGGCCCAGCTGGCCGAGGCGTTGGTGCGCTGGGCCGACGCCACCGGCCCCGACATCGGCCGCCTGGTGGGCACCGCCGAGCGGGTGCTGATCACCCATGCGCTCGGACGCGAACGCGGGGTCAAGCTGCGCGCCGCGCGCGCCCTGGGCATCAACCGCGTCACCCTCGACCGCAAGCTGGCCGAGCTGGGGATCAACGTGAAGCGCGGCCAGGGCGTGGTCGAGGGCGAGGAGGACGAGGAGTAGTCAGACGCAGGCTGTGCAGGGGAGCGCCGGAGGCGCGGTCCGGGGGCGGTCAGCCCCCGGATGGACGGGAGCCCGGGGCGGCATGGCCGCCCCTTCCGGCCTTGCCGGAACCCCGCGCAGCGGGGGGCTTGGGCAGGCGGTCGGGGCCGAGCAGGCGCAGCAGCGACAGCCAGGCCTCGGCGGGCAGCGTGCGCGGGTGCTGGTCGGGCCGGTAGCCGAACTCCAGGCCCTGGCGGCGCAGCTGCAGGGTGGTGGCGACCCCGCGCAGGGCGTCGCCCAGGCTGTGGGCGCCGGCGAAGGCGCGCTCGAGCAGGCGGTCGAGGTCGCGCACCTCGGCCAGCGCCAGCTCGCCGCGGCGGAAGCTCCACACCGCCAGATCGACCCGGCTGGGCGGGCTGGTGGCGTCGCGCGGCAGGGTGGCCGGCACCCAGCTGCGCCCGGCGAGCGCGATCAGCGCGCTGGAACGGGTGTGTCCGCCGTGCTCGCTGCGGCAGAGCTTGCCCGCCGCCTCGCGCTGCAGCAGCAGGTCGATGGCCGCCGCCGGGGTGCCGGGGTGGTCGCCCAGCAGCCAGCGCCGCACCAGGGTGGCGGTGAGGTTGAAGGGCGGGTTGGCCACCGCCCGCCAGACCGGCGGCAGGGGCGGATGCAGCTCGAGCGCGTCGCCGAGCACGATGGTGGCGCGGCCTTCCAGCCGGCGGCGCAGCTCGGCGGCGCGGGCAGGCTCGCGCTCGACCGCCACCACCCGGGCGCCGGCCGCCACCAGCGCGGTGGTGAGCACGCCGGTGCCGGCGCCCACCTCCAGCACCGCGTCCCCGGGCCGCACCTTGGCGAGCTCCACCAGGCGGGTGGCGGCGGCCGGGCGCAGGTCGTGGATCTGGGGCTGGGTGCGGTTCTCGTGCACGCTCATGGCTGGTCCTCGAACACCGGGTGGAAGGCGGTCCATTGCGCCGGGGCGGCGCAGATCAGGCGGGCCAGCTGGCGGACCAGGCCGTGCTCGCTGCGCGCGCCCGGGGCCAGCACCAGCAGGGCGTCCTGGCACGAGCGCCGGAACAGGGCCGCCACCAGCAGCGGCGCCCCGCTGCGCCGCGCCAGCGCCAGCGGGCCGGGCGGCAGGCGCAGCCGGCGGCCGGCGCAGGCGGTCAGCCGGCCGTGGCCGCCGTAGTCGCGGTCGGCGAGCAGTCCGACCTGGCCGCCG
>JAKLKR010000101.1 GCA_023150565.1 Planctomycetota bacterium | reverse complement strand
CCACGGCGACCGCGGGGTCGAGCGCTACCGCCTGGACGGCTTCTGGTGCCTCAACCTGTTCCACGGCGAGGGCGAGCTGGCCATCGCCGGGAAGCGCCTGCCGCTGCGCCGCGGCACCGCCACCCTGACCCTGCCCGGGCACGACCACGCCTACGCCTTCCCGGCGCCGCTGGTGCAGAGCCTGGTGCACTTCCAGCCCCAGCCCGGCGCGCGCACCGTGCCGGTGCCGGCCGCCATCGACCTTGGCGACGGCTTCGCCGCCGCGGTCGCCGACGTGGCGCTGATCGCCCGCCTGCGCGCCAGCGAACCGGAGCGCGCCGAAGCCCGGCTGTGGGACCTGCTGTGGCGCCTCGCCGCCGCGCGCGGCGCCGAGGCCGGACAGGCGGGGGAGGACGATCGGCTGGTGGAGGCGGTGGAACGGCTGGTGCGGCGCAACCTCGCCGGCGACCTGCCGGCGGGGGCGAGCGCGCGCAGCCTGGGGCTGTCGCCCTCGCAGCTCAACCGCCGCCTGGTGCGCGCCGGGGCCGGGCCGTTCAGCGCGGTGGTGCGCCGCCTGCGCATGGAGCAGGCCGCCCACCTCATCCTGCGCAGCGACCTGCCCATGGCCGAGATCGCCCGCCGCTGCGGCCTGGGCGACGCCCAGCGCTTCAACAAGGCGGTGCGCCAGGCGCTCGGCGCCGCCCCGCGCGAGCTGCGCCGCAGCGGCGGCCTGGTCGCTGCCGCAGCGGATCACGCCTCCAGTCCGATGATCTGACGCAGCAGGCGCTGGCCGGCGATGACGTCGCCGCCGTCGATGGCGGCGTCGATCCGCGGCCAGCCGAAGGCGTCCAGGCGGCGCTCCAGCCCGGACAGGAAGCGCACGCTGGCCTCGACCGCGGCGCGGCCGTCCTCGCGGTAGGGGTACTGGTCCATCGACAGCCAGCCCTGGTAGCCGAGCCGGCGCAGCCAGGCGAGCAGCTCGACGTATTCCGCCAGGTGCAGGCTGCCGGCGATCATGTCGTCGTCCCAGCCGCGGTAGTTGTCGTTGGCGTGCAGGTGGAACAGGCGGCCGTGGCGCGCCAGCAGGGCGGCGGATTCCGCCAGGTTCTCGCCCGCCATGAAGGCGTGGCCGGTGTCGATGGTCACGCCGACCGTCGTGCGGCCGGTGCCGAGGGCGACCAGCAGGGTGTCGGCGGCGCGCGCCAGCGAGCAGTGGGTGCGCGGCTCTCGGCACTTGTACTCCAGGCTGATGCGCACGTCCTGGCGGTGGTCGGCGCAGGCCTGCAGGCCCTCCATCCACCAGTCCTGCACGCGGTCGAACAGCCCCTGCAGCGGGTAGTCGAAGCCGTCCTGGCCCGGCCACAGGTTGATCAGGTCGCAGCCCAGCTCGGCGGCCACATCCATCATCGCGGTGACCTCGCCCACCGCGGCGCGGCGGATGGCGGGATCGCGGCTGGTGAACGAGCCGCTGCCCCAGCGGCGCTGGGCGAACAGGTCGGGGATGATCGACACCAGCTTCAGGCCGGTGTCGGCCAGCTGCTGGCGCACCTCGCCGACGGTGGCGGCGGTGATGTCCCAGCTGCCCACCAGCTCGATGCCGGCGACGGCGGGGATGGCGGCGGCCTGCCGCCACTGCTCCGCCTTGGGGGGCTGCTCCTTGTAGCCGCTGGAGAGGAAGCGGTCGCAGGTGTTGCCGAGGTTGCCGAGGATGACGGAGTAGCGCATGGCCGCGATGATGGCCGGCCCGCCCCGGCCGGCATTGGTCGCTTCCGCGTGAAGTGGTCGCCGGCGCGCATGCGCGGCGCCGACCAGTGCGCGCCGATCCGACCATCGCGGTGGCGGCAATCCCCGCCAGGATGGCGGCCATGAGCCCCACCCGCCTGCGCTGCAACGACGATCCCAGCCCGTTCGGCATCGACGCCACCGACCTCCGCTTCACCTGGGCGGTTGACGGCCTGCCCGCCGGCCGCCAGCTGGCGGGCTGGCAGGTGCTGGTGGCCAGCACCCCGGCCCTGCTGCGCCCCGGCGCCGCCGACTGCTGGGACAGCGGGCGCCAGGCGGGCGCCGGCCCCGCCGCCTACGCCGGGCGGGCGCCGTCGTCGCGCGCACGCTGGTGGTGGACGGTGCGGGTGTGGGACGACCGCGGCGACGCCGGCGCCTGGGCCGAGCCGGCGGCGATCGAGTTCGGGCTGCTCGACCAGGCCGACTGGCGGGCGGAGTGGATCGGCTTCATCGGCGACTGGCCGGGCGCGGCGCTGGGTCTGCGCGGGCGCTTCCGCGTCGAGCGCCCGCTGGCGCGCGCCACCGTCTACGTCTGCGGCCTCGGCCTGCACGAGCTGCGCCTGGACGGGGCCAAGGTCGGCGACCGCGTGCTCGACCCGGCGCCCACCGGCTTCGACCGGCGCGTGCTCTACGTCGCCCACGACCTCACCGCGCGGCTGCCGGTGGGCGAGCACTGCCTGGCGGTGGCGCTCGGCCAGGGCTGGCACGGCGCCCAGCGCCTGCGCCTGCAGCTGCACCTCGACTACGCCGACGGCGGCAGCGCGCTGGTGGCCACCGGCGGCGAGGACTGGCGAGCCTGGCAGGCGGGGCCGCTCGCCACCGGGCGCAACGGGCTGTTCTTCGGCGAGGACCACGACGCCACCCTCGAGCCGGTGGGATGGGACCAGCCCGGCCAGGTGGACGTCGCCGGCCTGCCGCGCACCGCGCGCTGGGGCCACGTCATGCAGGTGGAGGCCCCCGGCGGGATCATGCAGGCGATGGCCTGCGAGCCCTGCCGGGTGGTCGAGACCTGCGACCCGGTGGCGGTGACCACGCCGGCGGCGGGCGCCCAGGTGTTCGACTTCGGGGTCAACGGCGCCGGCTGGGCGCGGCTGGCGGTGAGCGCCCCGCGCGGCACCCGCCTGGTCCTGCGCTTCGCCGAGATCCTGCATGCCGACGGCAACGTGAACCAGGAGCCGCTCTACGCCTCGCGCGCCGCCGACACCTTCGTCTGCGCCGGCGCCCCGGGCGAGACCTGGGAGCCGCGCTTCACCTACCACGGCTTCCGCTACGTGCAGGTCGAGGGCATCCCGGAGGGGGCGTCGGTGGCGCTGGCGGCCCGGCGGGTGCGCAGCGACGCGGCGGTGCGCGGCGCCTTCGCCTGCGGGGTGCCGCTGCTGCAGCGCATCCACGAGATGTGCCTGCGCACCGAGCTGGCCAACCTGCACGGCATGCCCACCGACTGCCCGCAGCGCGCCGAGCGCATGGGCTGGCTCAACGACCTCAGCGGGCGCGCCGACTTCGCTCTCGCCAACGTCGACCTGGCGCGGGTATGGCGCAAGTGGCTCGACGACGTCGCCGACACCCAGGATGAATCCGGGGCGGTGGCCGACACCGCGCCCTTCCGCTTCGGCTACCGTCCGGCCTGCCCGGTGGTGATGGTGCCGGTCTACCTGCCGTGGCTGCTCCACCGCCACTACGGCGACCTCGCCACCGTGCGCCGCCACCTCGGCACCGCGCGGCGCTGGGTCGAGTTCCTCGACGGCCGCTGCCGCGACGACGGCCTGCTGCACGACTCGCGCTGGAGCGACTGGGCGCCGCCCACCGGCGAGCCCGGGCTGATCGTGGATCCGTATCCCAGCACCCTGCCCGCCAGCCTGGTGTCGACCGCCTTCCTCGCCTTCCAGTGGGGGGTGCTGGCGCGCCTGGCCGAGCTGGCCGGCGACCGCGCCCTGGCGGAGCGCGCGCGCGCGTCGGCGGCCGGGCGCCGCGCCGCCCTCCACCGCGCGCACTGGGACGAGGCCGGCGGCGGCTTCGGCCCGGCGCAGCAGGCGGCCGACGCCATCCCGCTCGGCCTCGGCCTGGTGGGGCCGGAACGCGAGCAGCGCTGCTTCGCCCGCCTGGTCGCCAGCATCGCCCGCGCCGGCGGCCGCCCGGCCACCGGCAACATCGCCACCCGCCTGATGCTCGACACCCTGGCGCGGCACGGGCGCAACGACCTCGCGATCGCCATGGCCAGCCGCGAGGACTACCCCTCGTGGGGCTTCATGCTCGCGCACGGCGCCACCACCCTGTGGGAGCGCTGGGAGGGCGGCAGCGGCGGCAACATGAATTCGCACGACCACCCCATGCTGGGGGCGGTGGACGGCTGGATGCACCACCACCTCGCCGGCCTGCGCGTGGCCGAGGACGCCTGCGCCGCCGACCGCCTGGAGTTCGCCCCCGGCCTGGTCGCCGGCTGCCCGTGGGCGGAGTCGTCGCTCGACACCCCGCGCGGGCGCGCCGCGCTGCGCTGGGAGCGCGCCGCCGACGGCCGCTGCCGGGTGCAGTGGACGGTGCCGGCCGGTGCCACCGCCCGCCTGCAGCTGCCGGCCGGCTGGCGCGGCGAGGCGCCCGCGGGGCTGGGGGCGGGAACGGGGGAGCTGGAGGGGCGGGTGGTGTGACCTCCGGGCGGGCCGGCACGGCGCCGCCGCCGGCTGATCCCCGCAGGACCGCTTTCCGCACACAGCGGGCAACCGGTATGGCCACCTTGCCACCCGCGCCTGTTCCGGCGTATCATGGTCCTTCCATCCCTCTGGAGCCCCCATGGACATCATCCACCCTCCTGTGCTGACCCGCCGCTGCCTGCTCCAAGCCGCAGGTGCAACCGCTCTGGCGGTCGCCCTGCCGGGTGCGGGGCCGGGGGCCGAGGCGCCGCCGCCGCCGGTGCCGGCGGGCGCCCATCTGGCGGCCCGCCCCGGCACGGTGTCGTGGAGCGGGGACCTGGTGGTGGTCGGGGCCACGCTCGCCGGCCTGGCGGTGGCCCTCGCTGCGGCCGGCGAGGGCAGGCGGGTGCTGCTGCTGGCTGACGGGCCGGTGCTGGGCGAGGAGCTGTGCGCGGCCTGGGATGGCCGCGTGCCGACCGGCTGGCTGGCGGACCTGCTGGCGGCCGAGGTCGGTCCGCACGGCGGAGTGCGCGACGGCTGGTTCGATCCCTGCATCGCCGCCCTCGCCTGGGACCGCCTGGTGGAACGCCAGGGCGTGGCGGTGCTGCTGTGCGTCACCGCGCTGCGGCCGCATCGCGGTCCGGGCGGGGTGCTGGCCGGAGTCGAGTTCGCCGGCAAGGGCGGCCGCCAGCTGGCGGCGGCGCCGGCGGTGGTCGACGCCACCCCCGGCGCCGCCTTCGCCGCCGCCATGTGCGGGCGCGCCGCACCCCGGGCGACCGCCTGCCTGCGCCGCATCCATCTGCACGGGGTGGCGGTCAACGACCTGGTGGCTCGGCCGGAGTCGCCCTGCCCGGGCATCGCGCCCGCGCTCGAGATCCAGCCCGGTCTGTGGCCCGACGAGGCGGTGGTGGGGTTCCGTCTTGCCGGCGTGCTGCCGGCCGGCGCCGCGCTGGGCGCGCGCAGCCACCACCTGGCGGTGGCACTGGCGCGCAGCCTGCACCGTCAGCATCCCGCCTGCGCCCGCGCCCGGCTGGTGGACATCGCCCCGGTGTGCGCGCTGGAGCACCCGGACGCGGAGCCGCTGCCCGCCCTCGCCGGCACCGGCCTGGAGGTCGCGGCCGGGCGGGTGGCGCTGCTCGCCGCGCGTCCAGCCGCGGTCGCCTGCGCCGCCCGCGCCCTGGCCGGTGGCGGCCTTCCGCTGCCCGCCCAGGACCCCGTCGGCGCCGCCCTGGATGGCGGCGAACTGGCGCCGGATCCTGCCTACGACGACCGTCCCGCCACCCTCGCGGCGCTGCCGCTGCGGGTCCACCCGCCCGCCGAGGTGGTGGTGGCCGGCTGTGGCACCGGCGGCAGCTTCGCCGCCCTCGCCGCCGCCCAGGAGGGGGCCCGGGTCGCGGTGCTGGATATGCACGGGATCCCTGGCGGCATCGGCACTGCCAGTCGGGTGAACAGCTACTACATGGGGGTGAAGGCGGGCATGCGCCCGCTGATCGACGAGCGCGCCGCGGCCATGCGCGATGACCTCGGGCGCACCGGCGACTGGCATCCCAGCGCCAAGGCCGACGTGCTGCTCGACGCCCTCGAGCAGGCCGGGGTGCAGGTCGAGACCGGCCTGCGTCTGTTCGGGGTGGTGCGCGAGGGGGCCCGGGTGACCGGGGTGCTGGCCGCGGGCGCCGATGGCGCCCACCTCTTCCCTTGCCAGGTGGCGGTCGACGGCACCGGCGACGGCGATCTGGCGGCGGCGGCGGGTGCCCGCTGGATGCGTGGGCGGGCGAGCGACGGAGTGCCGCTGTTCTACAGCCTCAACGCCAGCGTGGTGCGCAACGGCGAGGTGGCGCGCCACGGCACCTTCGGCTGGACCGATCCCACCGACGCGCGCGAATACACCCGCGCCCACCTGGAGGGGCGCGCCGCGCTGTGGCGGCAGGGGCCGTTCACCCCCGCCAAGCACTTCTGCACCCTCGCCCCCCTGCTCGGCATCCGCCAGAGCCGATCCATCGCCGGCGAGGCCACCGTCACCGCCGCCGACTTCCTCGCCGGGCGGGTGTGGGACGATGCGGTGTGCATGGCCTCGGCCAACTTCGATGTGGCCGGCGACTTCGCACTCGAGGGGACCTTCATCCGCCACTGGGTGGTGGCGTTCGGGCTGTTCAAGCACCAGGTCGCCGGCCAGATCCCCTACCGCAGCCTGCTGCCGGCCGGGATCGAGGGCGTGCTCATGGCCTGCCGCGCCTACTCCGCCGAGCCCGACCTGCAGTACCTCGCACGCATGCAGAGCGACATGCAGCAGCTCGGCGAGGCTGCCGGCACCGCCGCCGCCCTGGCGGTGCGCAGCGGATGCGCCCCCGCCGGCGTCGACCGCGCCGCCCTGCGCGAACGCCTGCGTCTGCGCGAACTGCTGCCCGCCGCTCCCGTCGCGCCCGCCCCCGACCGCCCGGCCGCCGAGCTGCTTGCCGCCCTGGCCGGCGGCGGTGCCGGTGCCGGGCTGGCGATGCTCCGCCTGGCCGATGGCGGCCGCACCGACCCTCCCGACTGGGGCGCCTTCCTCGCCGCCGCGCCCGGGGACGAGGCGCGCTTCCGCGCCGCAGTGGTGGCCGCCCTGCGTCGCGAACCCTACCCCGCGCTGATGGCTGAGCTGCGCGCCGTGGCGGATGCGCGCAGCGATGGACCTCTGCTGGGCGAGCGGTCGAGCCCGCGCTGGGTGGTGGCGGCCTATGCCCTGGCCCTGGCGCGCGACGAGGGGGTGGCCGGGCGCATCGCCGGCCTGCTCGCGCTGCCGGACCTGTCGGCCGCCGACATGAAGGCGCATCGCACCGCCACCTCGACCGAGCTGATGCTGCTGCGCGCCCTCGGCGCCGCCGGCGGCCCCGCCGCGGCCGCGGCCCTGCGCGCCCATCTCGCGGCCATCGAGGCCCGTCCGGCGAGCGTCGAACGCGACATCCTGGCGCTGGCCGCCCTGCGCGAGCTGCGTGCGCTCGACCCCGCAACCGATCCGGCGCCCGCCCAGGCGCGGCGCGGGCACCCCCGGCTGCTGCTGCGCCGTCAGGCCCGGCTCCTGAGCGGCCAGTTGTAACCCTAAACGCGGCATTTGGAGGCGGCAGCTGCGTTCCCGACACGCTCATGTACACGAGTACACATCGCGTGCCGGCGCCTTGCTGCCGCCACCAACTGCCGCGTTTAGGACGCATCAGGTGGGTGACTCAAGCCGGATGCCCAGACCATTGCCCAAGCGAAGGTTCTGCCGCCACAGCGATTTCCACTGCCGCCTTTAGGGTAACCGCGCAAGGTGGCCGGGCGTTATCAGGGACAGCCCACGGCGCCCAGCGCAGAGGTCCCATGTCCCACCTCCGCACCGTCCTTGCCCTGCTCGTCCTGGTGTCGTCCGCGGCCCCGGCCGGCGAGGTGGAGCGCCTGCCGCCCGACGACGGCAGCTTCCTGCGCACCTGGCACCTCGATCCCGATGGTGGGGACGACCGCAACGACGGCGGCAGCCCGGAGCGCCCGCTGCGCACCCTCGCCGCCCTGTCCAGCCGCCGGCTGGGGGCCGGCACGCGGGTCGCGATCCGGCGCGGCAGCGTGCTGCGCCTGACCGCCACCGTGCAGCTGCATGGGGGGAATGCCGCCGGCTGGGCCGCCTACGGCGCCTACGGTGAACCCCGTCTGCCCAAGCCCATCCTGCTCGGCTCGACCGGGATCGCCGCCGACGCCTGGCAGGCGGCCGGGCCGGGCCGCTGGCGCCTGGACTGGTCGGAGCGCATCGACTGCGCCGATGGCCGCCGGGCCGACGGGGTCGAGCAGGGGCCGGGCAACCTGTGGTTCTTCGCCGGCCAGGGCGCCGAGGCGGCGATGACCGCCTGGGGCTGGCGGCGCCAGCACGCGCTCGCCCCGGCCGCCACCCGCGGCGACTGGCACTACGACCCCGCCGCCCGCGCCATCACCCTGGCCTGGCCCGGACCGCCGCCGGCCTGGAGCGAGGCGGCGCCCAACCGCACCCTGCTCAGCTACAAGGGCCAGAGCCATCTCATCGTCGAGGACCTCGACCTGCGCTATGCCGGCGGCTACGTCTTCGCCGGGCACGAGACCGCCCACCTGCGCCTGCGCCGGCTCGACCTCAGCTTCAGCGGCGGCGGCACCAAGAACGGCGCCTACGTGCGCCTGGGCAATGGCATCGAGGTCGCGGGCAACACCCGCGACGTGGTGGTGGAGGGCTGCCGCCTGCACCAGATCTTCGACACCGGCATCGATCCCCAGAACACCGGGCCGGTGGCGGTGGTGCAGCGCGGCCTGACCTTCCGCGGCAACCTCATCAGCCGCATGGGCCTGGCCTCGTTCGAGCTGTGGGCGCGGCCGGCCGGCTCCCGCCTGGAGGGGGTGCTGATCGAGGGCAACACCTGCCTCGGCGCCGGGCGCGGCTGGGGCTACGAGCAGCACGACCATGCCGGCCAGAGCAAGGTCGGTGCCGACCTCGTCATCTTCGAGAACCAGGCCGCGGCCGCCGACCTGGCGGTGCGCCGCAACGTGTTCGCGGGCGGGCGCCTGGTGCTGCTCGCCGAGTTCCAGGAGCGCCAGGCGGCGACGCGGGCGCTGGTGCGCGCCCTCGAGCTGCGCGACAACCTGTGGGACCCCGCTCCCGGTGCACCGGCGGCGATGCTGTTCCAGGGCCGGGTCGATGCGGCGGGAAACCCCGACCCGGGGCCGTCCCCCGTCTACTCCCGGCTGGCGGACTGGCAGCGCTCGACCCTCGTCCCCGGCAAGGATGCCGGCAGCATCCAGGGCGATCCCGGCTTCGCCGCCCCGCGCGACGCCCTCGACCAGGATCGCGCCTGGATCCTCGGCCTGCCGGCGGCATCGGAGCAGCGGCCGCGCCGCCTGGGGCCGTTCGCCCTGGCGGGCGACTACCGGCGCCCGGCGGCCGGTGCCGAGCGGCCGCGCTGATCAGGCCTGGTACAGCGAACCGTCGAGGTGGCAGCCGAGCAGCAGCTGCACCACGTTGCGGTCGAGGCCGGGGTCGGCGGCCATCGCCTCGATCACCTGGCGCTGGTCGGCGCCGGGGTCGGCGGCGGTGCGCTCCTCGAAGGTCATCGCCGCACCCAGGATGCGCGCCTCGGTGTCGAGGTCGTCGCCGGCGGTGCCGAGCGGGCCGCCGCCGTCGAGGCGTTCGCGGCCCTGGCGCACCAGCGGCAGCACGCTTTCGAGGTCGCCCACCGGTTCGAGCAGGGCGAGGTGGCGCGCGGTGCCCTTGCCGCCGTCGTCGACCAGGGCACTGAAGTTGTGCAGCAGCCCGGCGGTGCGCACCCGCTCGCGGCTGGCGGGGTCGAGGTGCATGGCGCTGGCCAGGGCCAGGCAGGTGCGCGAGCAGCGTTCGCCCGCGCCCAGGCAGCCGGCCTTGGCTTCGAGGGTGCGCACCAGGGTGCACAGCATCTGCCACATCGAGGCGCGGTGGCGGCGGCGCTCCTCGGCGGCGGCCTCGGCCAGGCCGATCTGCACCGCGCACGACGACACCAGTTCGAGGTCGACCTGGTCGAAGGCGGGGTTGATCGGCATGCCGCGCCCGGCGCCGGTGCCGCGGCTGAGGTACAGCACCCCGCGCACCTGGCCCGAGACCGTGAGCGGCACCGAGATCACCGAGCGGATGCCCTTGATCGAGATCGAGGCGTGCTTGCTGAAGCGGTCGTCCTCCTGCGCGTTGGCGCTGTGCAGCGCCTTGTTCTCGGTGAAGGTCTTCTTGATGATCGAGCGGCTGATCACCGGCTGGATGTTGGGCGCGGCGGTGCGCACCACCGAGGGCGCCAGCTTGCCGGTGGCGGGGTCGCGGCGGAAGAGCAGGGCGCAGTCGGCGGGCAGGCCCGCGATCAGGCAGTCGAGGGCGCGCGCCTCGCGCTCGGGCGGGTCGCCGCCCTCGGTGATGATGCGGCCGACCTGGTAGAGCAGGCGCAGGCCCTTGGCCGAGTCGCGTTCGGGCGCCTGCTCGGTGGGCTCCGAGAGGTCGCTCAGCTCGTCGAGGCGGAACTCGAGGGTGTTCGACAGCACGTCGGGGTCGTCGTTGTAGGAGATGCGGCTGCTGCTGTCCTCGTCGGCGACCGCGTGGCCCTGCTCGAAGCCGAGCTCGGTGGTGCCGATCTTGATCACGTCGCCCAGGCGCAGCAGCTCCTCGTCGCCGAGCTTCTCGTCGTTGATGTAGGTGCCGTTCTTGCTGTCGAGGTCGCGCACGAAGTACATGCCGCCGACCGGGAAGATCTCGCAGTGGAAGCGGCTGGCGCTGCGGTCGAGGATCTGGATGCCGGCCTCGGCGTCGCGACCGATGGTGACCGCCTTGTCCGAGATGGTCTTTTCGCGTCCGCGCATGGGGCCATTCATGATGCGGATCTTGGGCATGCGCCCACGCTAACGCGCCACCGGCACGGCGCCACGGCTTCGCGGCGGGGCTCGCCGCGGTGGACAGGTCAGGCGAAGGTGAACGACCCGAAGCACTCCGGGCGGTGGAAGTTCAGCTCGCCCTCGACCGGCGCCCAGGCGCCCCAGCGCGGGTGGGGGGTCTCGTCGCCGCACTGGTAGCAGTTGCCGCGCCAGCTGCCGCGGAAGCGGCCCGCCTCGCCGGCGTGGCGGACATAGAACGATTCCGGGATGTGCGCCTCGACCGTCCAGATGGCCGGCCCGGCGATCGCCGGCTCGGCGCCGGCGGGCAGGCTGGTGGCGATGCGCAGCTCGGCGAACTCGGCATCGGGGCGGTGGATGTAACGTTCGAACACCTCGCCCTTGCGCCGCCAGTCGGTGATCCAGTAGCTCAGGGCGGCGCCGCCGGCGTTGATCTCGAGGTTGCTGTAGCCGGCCCCCGGGCGCGGCTCCAGGAACAGCTCGGTGCAGCTGTCGAACCACACCGGCGCCTGCCAGCCGCGCTGGCGCGAGCGCACCCCGCGGTCCTCGACCCGGGTCAGCCAGCACAGCCAGCCGTCGTGGTGCGCCAGGCGCACCTGCACCCGCGGCCGGTGCGCCGAGCTGGCATGCCACCAGCCCAGCGCGAGGGCCGGGACGGCGCTCCAGGCGGGATGGTCCCAGTCCGCCAGCGGGGCGGCGGGACGGGTGAAGCGGGGGATGAACCAGGAGGGGGTGCCCATCGTTCGACATGGTTGCGGACAGACCGCCCAAGTGCCACAGCCAAGGGCATCTCGGTAGTTGTCGGGTTGACACAAGCCGGATGCGGAAAGGCTGGCCGGACCGCTGGTTCACCGGGGGAGTCCATGTCGACCCGTGCCCTTTCGCCGACCCTCATCGCCCTTGCCTGCGCCGCGTTCGGCGGAGTGCGGCTCGACGCCGCCACCGCCAGCGAACGCGACCAGCATTTCGTGGCGATCGAGGCCCTGATCGCCGCCCAGCTGCGCCTGCCGGGCGAGCGCCAGCTGGCCGAGTTCGAGAAGGCCGGCTACCCCGACGACGGCTGGCACCGCAAGACCCTGCGCTGGTACTTCGCCGACGTGTTCAAGACCGAGATCACCGACCAGGCCAAGGCCAAGGCGCTGGAAGGCCAGGCCAACGCCCTGCGCGGCGAGATCGAGGCTGCCGACAAGGGCGGCTCCCTGCCCGAGGCGCCCAAGGCGCTGTTCAGCGGCGCCGGCGACGCCACCTCGCGCACCGTCAACGATGTCGGTCAGGTGGTCAAGCCGGACGGCGTCGAGCCGCTGGTGATCTCGCCCGAGGCCCAGGCCAAGGTGCGCCGCCAGGTCGAGTTCCTGGTCGACAGCGCCGGCAAGCGCTTCGCTGCCGCGGTGGCCAAGGTCAAGGCCAACGCCGACAAGGAAAAAGGCATCTGGGACTTCCCCGACGGCGACGCCAAGGGCCAGGCCCTGATCAAAGAGGCCACTTTCCTGCGCGCCGATGCCCTGCGCGCCCTCTACATCCCGCACATCATCCTGCGCGAGGTGGTGACCCGCGGCCGCGACTTCGGCCTCGATCCCGAACCCGCGGCCAAGATGCTGGCGACGGTGCTCAAGGAGCACGCCAAGACCATCGAGGACTGGGACTACAACTTCGGCGACTACTACCCGCCGCTCAAGATGCAGGCCAACGTGCTGCTGGGCGAGGCCATCCGGCAAAAGGTCGGGGGCGAGGTCAAGCTCGAGGCGATCGAGGCCGAGCTGATGAAGCTCATCGACCAGAAGCTCGATGGCCTGTCGCGCGACGCCAAGGAAGGCGTGGTCGATTTGCAGATCAAGGCCTGGGCGGCCCTGATCAAGCTTCGCACCGAACTGGGCGGCGACCGCAACCTGCTCAAGGGCGAGGAGTTCTGGCGCGCCTGGTTGGCCGACCGCGGACGCGAGTCGGGCATGAAGCCGGGCGCCAACAACGGCTTCAGCCGCGAGGTCGGCGGGCTCTACATCGCCGCCGCCCGCCTGCTCGCGGCCAAGGGCGACAAGGCCGGGGCCCAGGCCCTGCTCGGCCAGGTGGTGGCCAACAAGAAGCAGCCCCAGTGGCACAACGCCAGCGACTGGCTGCGCAAGCTCTCGGACCCGGGCAAAGTCGGCACCGGCAGCGGCGACAGCTGGGGCCAGCCGGTGGTGCCGGCCGATCCGTCGCAGGCCCTGGTGGTGGCGCAGGCGCTGATCCGTGCCGCCAAGGAGACCGCCGACGCCAAGCTGGCGCAGAGCCAGATCCAGTCCGCCGCCATCCAGCTGCGCGCGGCGGTGATGGGCCTGTCGGCCGGCTGGGAGGACCAGTTCGCCGAGAGCGGCGCCGAGGTCTACAACGAATACGCCCGCGCCCTCAACCAGCTCGGTCTGCGCATCCACGCCGCCATCGCCGCCGCCGAGGGCCTCAAGGCGGTCAAGGCCAAGGTGGCGGCCGCGCCCAAGGGCGCCAACCCCTACCGCACCGGCCCCAAGCAGGAATGGAACGAGCAGGGCAAAAAGGTCGCCATCCTGGCGCGCAACGGCCTGGTGTTCGCCAGCAACTTGTCCTCGCGGCTCAAGGGCCCCGGCGCCCAGGCCATGGCCAGCGACCTCTTCGAGGCGGTCAAGCAGGTGGCGCCCGAGGAGTTCGGCAAGGGCTCGGAATGGAACTTCATCGTCGCCAAGCTGCAGGAGGGCGACTGGAACGGCGCCATCGAGCAGGCCGGCAAGTACCGCAAGAACTACCCCGAGGACACCATCAAGGTGTTCGGCGTGATCACCAGCGCGCTGCTGCAGAAGTACAACCAGGCGCGGGGCAATGATGACAAGGCGGGCATGGCCCGGGCCGCCGACGAGATGCGTTCGTTCTCGGGCGAGATCAAGGGCTACATCGCCCAGCAGAAGTCGAGCAAGGCCGGGCTCGGCGCCGAGGAGCAGCGCAACCTGCAGAAGGCCGCCAACACCATCGAGTCGATGGACATCCAGGTGCTGATGGGCGACGGCAAGTTCGATCAGGTGATCAAGCGCCTGGGGCCGGACTACTGGAAGAATCCGCCCGCCGACGAGACCCTCTTCGCCCAGATGCTGCGCAACCTCGCCCAGGCGGTGCAGCGCCAGGAACGCGAACGGGTCAAGGACGCCGCGCGCAAGGCCGATCCCAAAGAGCTGATCGCACTGTGGCCGACCTACCAGTTCGCCTACGACACCTACGCCAAGATGCTGCCGCGCATCAAGGACCCGGAGGAGCAGCGCAAGGCGCGCTTCGCCGGCAGCCTGCTCGCCGACCTCTTCGCGCTCGACTCCTTCCTGGCTGAGAGCCTGAGCAAGGAGAAGGACGCGCCTGCCGAGCTGGCCGCCATCGCCACCGCCGCCAAGCGCGGCATGGCCGACCTGCTCGAGCCCAAGATGGGCCCGGAGGAGAAGCCCGAGAACCTGCTCGGCGTGGGCATGGTGCTGTGGGATCTGGGCGAACACGAGCGCGCGGTGCGCCTGCTTGAGCTGTTCGTCAAGAAGGCGGGCGAGAACGCCGAGCTGGCCGCCTTCCGCGAGAATCCCAAGGGGGTGCTCGATGCCGCCGAGGTCACCGTCATCAGCCGTCCCGAGCTGAAGAGCGACTGGTTCAAACTGCGCGATCTGGTCGAGGACCAGCCAGGCTTCGCCGATGAGCGTGCCAAGGTGGATCGTTCCGAATGGAAGGAGCAGCCCGCCGACTTCGGCAAGGCCCTGCAGGAGCTCAAGAAGTTCCGCGCCAAGGTCGCCGAGATGAAGCTCAAGATGGGCGACGGCTACGCCAAGGCCGAGGCCGCCCTGGCCAAGCTCGACAGCCTGCTCGGCACCGCGGTGCGCGAGACAGTGGTGTCCAAGCGCCTGGCCCAGGGCTGGCGCGAGATCGGTAAGATCGACCAGGCGCGCGACCTCTACCTCAAGCTCTACGCCCAGGACCCGGATGACCCGGTGGTCGCCACCGCGGTGGTCGACATCACTGTCGACCAGATCAAGGCGGGCAAGGCGCCTGACCAGGCCACCATCAAGAAGGCGCTGCTGATCTCCGAGAATATCCGCAACGATGCCGGCAAGGACCAGTTCCTGTACTGGACCGCCGCCATCCAGGTCTACGAGCTGAACGCCGCCCTGGGCACCAAGGACAACCTGGCGACCATCAACAAGGGCCTGAAGTACGACAGCGTCAACCAGTCCGACCCGAGCTGGACCCTGGTCAGCCCGCGGGTGTCGCCCGACGCCCGCCAGGCCGGCGACCGCAAGGACGTTCGCCGCGCCGCCAACGCCCTGGCGGTCAGCCTGGCCAAGCGCTACCTGGCGCTGTACCAGCTGCCGGGAGTGACCCAGAAGCCCACCTACAAGCTCGACGCGGTGCAGATCGACGGCAAGGAGCAGGTGGTGTTCGTCAACCTCGACAGCGCGCCGATGACGGTGGTGCCGGCGGTGACCGAGGACGAACGCGAGGTCTTCATCATCACCGACGAGGACTCGCTCAAGGCCTTCGAGAAGGCCAAGGCCGCGCGCGAGGAGGCGGAACGGCTCGCCGCCGCCGCCGCCGCCGCCACCGCGGCGGCCACCAGCGCCACCGCCGCCGCCCAGCCCGCCGCCACCGCGGCCCAGCCCAAGTGAGGACGACGGACATGCCCCCCCGCCCCTTCCTGCTGTCCTGCGCCCGCGGCCTGCTGCTCGCCGCCTGCACCGTGCTGGCCCTGCCGGGCGCCGAACCGGCCCCGGCGACGGTGACCAAGTCCGACGCCAAGGGCGGCCAGAGCGCCTTCGACAACGCCTTCGTGGTGCGCGAGGACCGCGACGGCATCGAATTCGCCGTCGGCGACCCCAAGAGCCCCAGCCGGGTCACGCTCAAGCCGCGCACCTACAGCGTCGACTACAACGAGCAGGCCGACCTTGACTGGCTGCAGGCCAAGACCCGTCTGGCCGAAGGCAAGATCCCCGAGGCCCAGGCGCGCTTCACCAAGGCCGCCGGCGGATCGAAGTACCAGTGGGTGCGCGAGGCCGCCGCCCTCCAGGGCGCCACCTGCGCCCTCCAGCTGCAGAAGTGGGACGACGCCCTCGCGCTGGTCCAGGCGATGGAGGCGGAGGCGCCCAAGAGCCTGCGCTTGGCCGAGGCCATCTACCTGCGCGGCAAGGCGCTCGAAGGCAAGGGCGATGCCGGGGCGGCGGCGGTGTACGCCGGGCTCAAGGCCAAGGAGAAGGACCTGGGCAAGGCCGCGCTGCTGCTCGGCACCCGCGGCGAGGCCTCGCTGCTGCGCGGCCAGAAGAAGCCCGCCGAGGCCGCCGCCGCCGCCGCTGCGCTGTGGGCCAAGCTCAGCCCGGCCGAGGACAATGAGGCCTGGACCGGGCTCGGCATCGATCTCGCCGGCGACCTCGCCGCCGCCGGCAAGGCCGCCGAGGCCGCCGCCGCCTGGGCCCGCCTGGCCTATGGCGCCACCGACCCGGTGGTGCAGTCCAAGGCCCAGCTCGGCTGGGCCAAGGCCCTGGCCAAGGGCGATGCCGCCAGCGCCATGCTCGCCTTCGACCACGCCGCGGTGGCCGCCCTGCTCAAGGGCGGCGACGCCGCCGCCGGGGCCGAGGCCGCCAAGCTCGCCCAGAGCCTCTACGAGACCATCAACAGGGACGCCGGCGTGGCCGCCGCCGACAAGCTCGAATACCGCAAGTACGTGACCGCGGTCCAGCGCTGACCGCGCCCACCTCCCTTCCCCGACCGTCCGGAGCCGCCATGAGAGCCCCGCGCCTCGCCGCCAGCCTCGCCGCCATCGTCTTCGCCTGCCCCGGCTTCGCCGCCGACGGCGACCCCGCCAAGGACAAGGTCCTGCTGCGCGAGGGGCGCCCGATGGAGGTGCTGATCGAGAGCGAGGCGGGCGACAAGATCACCTACCGCACCATCGCCGGCGGCCAGGTGGTCGAGAAGCGCGCCCGCGACGTGCTCAGCATCGTCTACGGCGGCATGACCGAGGGCGAATGGAAGGCCGGCGCCGAGGCGCGCGCCGCCGGCCGCTACGAGGAGGCCGCCGACCGCTTCAGCGGCGTGGCCGGGGGCGAGCGCGAGTGGCAGAAGGTCTACGGCGCCATGGCCGCCGGCGAATGCCTCGAACTGGCGGGCAAGCCGGCCGCCGCGGCCGAGGAGTACGCCAAGGTGGTGGCGGGCTTCCCCAAGCACCGCCTGTGGCTGGACGCCTGCTACCGCCAGGGCATGGCCCTGGCGCTGGCCAAGAAGGACGCCGAGGCGGGCAAGATCGCCGACGAGCTCACCGCCTACGGCAAGAAGAACAACCTCTCGCCCGCCGAGGCGCGCGCCGCCGCCATCCGCGCCGCCGCCGCCTACGTCAAGAACGGGGCCAAGGACACCAAGTTCGAGGAGCACATCCGCAAGGCGGTGCTGCGCGCCAGCGACGAGCCCGACACCTGGTTCCACTTCAACCTGTGGCTGGCGGGCGCCTACCGCGACGCCAGCCGCGGCCGTGACGCCCTGCGCACCATCGACGCCATGCTGCCCGCGCTCGACGGCGACCCGGTGCGCCGCGCCCAGGCGCTGTTCATCAAGGGCATGAGCCAGATCGACAGCGACCCCCAGGGCGCGATCGTCGAGCTGCTCAAGCTCGACTGCATCCCCTACGGCACCGCCGCCCAGCTGATCGAGGCGCGCGCCACCGCCGGCCGCCTGCTGATCGACCAGGCCAAGGCCCTGCGCGGCGAGAACGATGCGCGCAAGAAGGAGATCGCCGGCGAACTCGAGGCCACCGCGCGGGTGGTGCTGTCGGCGGCGGCCAACGCCCCCGGCGACCACCCCGCCAAGGCCAAGGCCAAGGAGCTGCTCGACGCGGTGACCCCCAAGCCGCCACCGCCGCCGCCCGCCGCCGCCCCGGCCACCGCCGCCACCGCGGCCGCCGCCAAGCCCGCCGCGAGCGCCGCCGCCGCCAAGCCGGCGACCCCCGCCGCGGCGAGATAGACCCTTCGGGATCACGCTGAAACGCAGAAGCGCGGCCCGGAAAGGCCGCGCTTCTGCGGTGTATCGGGGATGGTGGGCTTGGTG
>JAKLKR010000100.1 GCA_023150565.1 Planctomycetota bacterium | reverse complement strand
GCGGATGCAGGAAGTCCAGGGCGGGGCCGGCGGGCGGGCGGGCGGGCGCGGCGGGATCGGCGCCCAGGCGCAGGCGCTCGCGCGCCAGGCGCTCGGCGAAGGCGGGCGCGGCGGGATCGCCGAGCGGCGCCAGCGCCGCCGGGAAGCCGTCGGCGAAGGCCACCAGGCAGGCGTCGCCGGGGCCGTGCACCACCCCGCCGGCGGGCACCGCCTGGGCCAGCTCGGCGGGTCGGATCGCCGCCAGGGTGCGGCGGTCGGCGGCGGCGGCGGCGCGGATGGCCGCGATCACCGCCTGCGGCAGCGCCAGCAGCAGCACCGGGCAGCCGTCGCGGCCGGGGGCGCCGATCAGCGCCTCGCACACCACCTGGCCGAGGGGGGCGAAGGCGCGCTGGGCGCGCAGCGCGGCGGCGGCGCGCAGGGCCTCGGGGGCGGCGGCGGGGAAGCGTTCGCTGCGCGTGGCGAGCAGCCGCGCCGGCACCAGCACCTCGATCGCGCGCGTGCGCGCGGCGCCGACCAGGGCGCTGCCGTTCCACACCAGCCGGTCGGGCGGCGGGGCGAGGCGGGTGGAGAGCCGGTGCAGGGCCCGGGTGGCTGAATTGGGGCTGGACATCAGGGCTTTCCGGCGGCGAACAGGGTGCGGGGATCGCTGGCGGGGTCGCGGCGCAGGGTGGCGGGGGTGGCCCACGGCAGCGGCCAGCCGCGGGCGGCGGCCGGGCGCAGCGCCAGCACCCGGGTGGTACCGGTGGAGCAGTCGAGCACCGCCTCCAGGCGGTCCCAGCCGGCGCCGTCGCGGCGCGCCGCCAGCAGGTCGGCGCGGAAGCGGTAGGACCCCACCGTCAGCCGCCCGCCCACCGCCTGGGCGCCCTCGCGGCCGAGCGCCGCCACCAGCCAGGCCGGGCCCTGGGCGGTGGAAGGGCGGGCGCCCGCCAGGCGCGCGGCCCATTCCGTCCCCACCGCCGCCACCAGCACCTCCTCGGGGGCGGAGGCGGCGTCGACCAGGCCGAGCCGGCCCTCGCCGCCGATGACATAGGGCCACAGGCGGGCGACCTCGTCGGCCGACAGCGCGAGGGCGGCGAGGAAGTCGAGGCGGTTGGCGAAGGGCTGGCCGCGCTGCGCCAGCTCGGTCAGGGCGGTGGCGCGCGCCTCGCCGAACAGCGCCGCCAGGCGGGTGCGCAGCGCCCCGCCGGCGCGCGCGCAGGGGGTGCGCGGGGTGCCGTCGGGGGCGTTGGCGGGCTCGCGCGACTCCAGGGTGCACAGCCCGGCCAGCCCGCGGTCGAGGCGGCCGTCGTGGTCGGCGTCCTCGCCGGGGTCGAGCATGCCGTTGCCGTTGCGGTCCTCGCCCGCCCACCGGTCGCGGTCGATGTCGCGCACCAGGGTCAGCTCGTCGAGGGTCTCGAAGGGGGCGTTGCGC
Source organism: Planctomycetota bacterium (assembly GCA_023150565.1). Taxonomy (GTDB): domain Bacteria; phylum Planctomycetota; class UBA11346; order UBA11346; family UBA11346; genus JAKLKR01. The sequence continues at coordinate 16,505 of JAKLKR010000100.1, read as the reverse complement.
GGGGCGTAGGGCACCGCGGCGGCGGCATAGGCGCCGTCGCCGCGCTCGGCCCCGCCCTGGGGGTCGATGGTGTCGTCGGCGTCGCGCCAGTCGGCGATCGCCGCCGCCCGCGCCGCGTCCATCCCGGGCAGGGCGGCGAGCACCGCCGCCGGGGCGTGGTTGATGTCCACCAGCCCGGCCTCGGGGACCAGCCCGAAGCGGAAGCGGCCATCGGCGCCGGCGCCTCCGACCAGCACCACCACCACCCCGCCCACCGTCTCGCCATCGGCCTGGATGGCGGCGAGCGCGGGCGTGCCGCCGGCGGCCATGGCGCTGTCGAGCTCGGCGGCGATGGCGCGCAGCAGCCCGACCGCGGCGGCGCGGCAGTCGCCGCGGGCGGCGGCGTGCTGGCTGCCGCGCAGGTGCTGCCCCACCCCCTGGGCCATCGCCATCGCCACCGCCGACACCACCACGGTGGCGACCAGCGCGAGCAGGTAGACCGAGCCGCGGCGGGCGCAGGGGAGCTGTCGACGGAGGTCCGCCCTCATGGCGCGCTCCCGCTGGCGGCACCGGGGTCGAGGGCGGCGAGGGGCAGTTCGATGGTGGCGCAGCGCTCCGGGCCGCTGCCGTCGGCGCCCTCGCGCAGGCTCCAGCGCAGGCGCAGGGCGCCGGGCAGGGCGGCGGCGTGGTCGTCGCTGTTCCAGGTCGACACCCAGGCGCCGTCCGCCAGGACCTCCATGCTGCAGGCGGCGAGCCCGCCCAGGAACGGCTCCGCCACCGGGTCGGGCGGGGTGCCCACCGCCAGCAGGTGCGGCTGGCGGCTGCGCACCAGGCGCAGGCCGCCGGCGGGATCCGCCTCCAGGGTCCAGGTGATCAGCGCCTGGCCGAGCGCGGCCGGGCGCTGCGCCAGGGCGGGATGCGGCGGCAGCGGCTCCTCGGCGAGGAAGCTCAGCAGCGGCGCCGGCCGGCCCGCCACCTGGGCCGCGGCGAGGGTGAACGGCAGCGCCAGCGAGCCGTCCGGGCGCGGGGCGGCGATCAGGTCGTCGCGCAGGCAGGCGAGCAGGGCCTCCTCGCGCGCGGCGGCGCCGATGACGGTGGCGGCCTGGCGCTGGGCGCGCAGGGCGCCCGACACCGCCGGCACCAGCGCCGCCAGCACCAGCGCCGCCACCCCCATGGCCAGCAGCAGCTCGATCAGGGTGAAGGCGCGGCGCATCAGCCGCCCCCCGCCGGCAGCAGGGTGGTGCGGGTGCACAGCACGGTGCCGTCGCCGTCGGCGCGCAGCACGGTGATGGTGAGGGTGCGCAGGGTGTCGATGCGCCCGCCGGCGAGCGCGGCCTGCCAGCGGAAGCCGGCGCTCTCGGCGCCGTCCTGGGCGGGATCGAAGGCGCCGCTGGTGGCGGTGGTGCGCCAGTCGCCGCTGGCGAGCAGGCGCGCCTCGAGCGAGGCCGCCAGGCGCCGCGCGGTGCCCTCGCGCGCCGAGCGCCCGGCCGCCTGCAGCGCCCGGGAGACCCCGGTCAGCGCCACCGGCAGCACCACCCCGACCACCAGGATGGCCACCAGCACCTCGATCAGGGTGAAGCCGCGCAACGGGCTTGCAAAGAACCTCCCCCGCTTCGCGGGGGCGGCGACTTCGTCGCCGGGGCCGGTTTTACCGTCCCAGGTTCTTGTTTGCACGGGGGCTGCGCCCCCGCTCCGCTCCGGGCCCGAAGGCCCTCCGCCCCCCAGCAGCCTGCGGCTGCTCACGGCCGCTCCCGCTCCGGCGGGGTGAAGGCGGCGCGGCAGCGCACCGCCAGGGCGGTGCCGCCGGCGGCCAGGGTGACGGTGCCCGGGCGCTCGCAGCGGCGGTCGGGGGCGAACAGCAGGTCGACCGCGCCGCCCGCCACCGTCACCCGGTCGTCGCCGGTGAAGCTGGCGCTCAGGGTCTCGGGTCCGCCGGCGAGGTCGGCGGCGGCGTCCTGGCCGTCGCCGGGCTCGGCCGGGCCGTCGGGACCGAGCACCATGGCGGTGGCGGTCCCGGCGGCCAGGTCGAGCCGCAGGCGCACCGGCCAGCCGCCGCCCACCGCCAGGTCCTGGCAGCGCAGGATCTGCGCTTCCAGGCGGCCGGCGGCGAGTTCGGCACCGGCGCTGCGCCGCAGCGGCCCCAGGCGGGTGGCGACCAGCGTCCCCGCCATGCCCAGCAACGCGAGCACGAGCATGAGTTCGAGCAGGGTGAACCCCTTCCGGTTCTCCCAAATTCGGTCGATTCGACCGCCACGACGCCACGACGCCACGGCCGGAAATGGACTTGGGCCGACCTTCCTTCGCGCCCAAAGGGTGAAGGTATGGGTCACCGCACTCCCTTTCCTCGTGGCGCCGTGGCGTCGTGGCGGTGATCCATCTCTTTCCAGGTCACTTCGCGCTCCAGTTGGCGATGTCGTCGTCGCCGCCTTCCTTGCCGTCGGGGCCGTTCGACCACAGGTCGAAGCTGTCGGTGCGGTGCTGGCCCGGCTGGCGGTAGTTCCACGGGTTGCCCCACTGGTCGGCCGGCACCTTGTCGCTGTCGAGGTAGGGGCCCTGCCAGGCCTTGCCGCCGTCCGAGGGCTTCTCGACCAGGGCGTTCAGCCCCTCGGACGAGCTGGGGAAGCGGCCGAGGTCGATCTCGAAGCGGTTGAGCGCCAGCTTGAGGTTCTCGAGCTGGGTCTGCGCCGCCTTGACCCGTGCGTTCTGGCTCTGGCCGACGAAGCGCGAGGCGACGATGCCGGCCAGCACCGCGAGGATGACCAGCACCAGCAGCAGTTCGAGGATGGTGAAGGCGCTTCTGGCCTGGGAGCGCCGGATTCCGGCCCGGCTCGAACTGCCGGGCTGGAGCCCGGCGGTCCCAGGGAAGACGGCCGCGGTATCCCTGTGGCCGGGACTGGGGCAGGCGCTTCTTCCCTGGGAGCGCCGGGCTCCAGCCCGGCCATTGGCACCGGTGGGCGCAGCGGCGGTCCCAGGGAAAACGGTGCCGGACGAGTTGCGGGGACGGCTCATTTGATCGCGCTCCAGAGGTCGAAGATGGGCAGCAGCATGCCGACCACGATGGTGCCCACCAGGGCGGCCATGAGCAGCAGCAGCAGGGGTTCCGCCAGCGCCACCAGGGTGCGCAGGCGGCGGTCGAGGTCGCGCTCGCCGGCGTCGGCCTGGCGCAGCAGCTCCTCGGCCAGCCGGCCCGAGGCCTCGGCCACGCCCAGCGATTCGCGCGCCGCCGGCGGCAGCAGGGACACGCTGCCTGGGAGAGCGGCGAGCGCGGCGGTGAGCGTGCCGCCCTGGCGGATGCGCTCGCCGGCCTCGACCAGCGCCTGCTCCAGCTCGCGGCTGCCCACCGTGGCGCGCGCCACCGTCAGCGCCGGCAGCAGCGGCACCCCGGCGCGCAGCAGGGTGCCGAGCATGCGGCAGAAGCGCGTGCGGGCGAGCCCGCTGCGCACCGCGCCGATGCCCGGCAGGCGCAGCAGCAGGCGGTCGGCGAACGCCGCGCCCCACGGCCGCTGCAGCGCCTGGTGCACGCCCAGCGCGGCGCCGCCCAGCGCCAGCGCCACCAGCCAGCCGTGGCGGGTGAGCGCCGTGCTGAACGCCTGGATGCCCTGGGTGAGCAGCGGCAGCTCCTGGTGGAAGGAGGCGAACAGGGTGGCGAAGCGCGGGATGAACCACACCAGCAGGAAGCACACCACCCCGCCGGCGATCACCGCCAGCAGGCAGGGATAGACCAGGGCGGTGAGCACCCGCCCGCCCAGCTCGCGGCTGCGCTCGAGGTAGTCGGCGATCTGGCCCAGCACCTCGGCGAGGAAGCCGCCCGCCTCGCCGGCGCGCACCATGGCGATGAACACCGGGGCGAACAGCGCGCCCTGGGCGGCGAGCGCGTCGGCCAGGCTGCTGCCGTCGCGCACCCGCGCGTGCACGTCGCTCCAGGCCGCGCGCGCGCCCGGGTGCGCCGCCTCCTGCTCGATCACGGTGAGCGCGCGCGACAGCGGCACCCCGGAGGCGAGCAGGCCGCCGAGCGAGCGGGTGAAGGCCAGCACCTGCACCCGCGGCACGCGCGGACCGCCGGCGCCGGCGGCGTGGCGGGCGGCGATGCGGGTGGGCAGCAGGCCGGCGGCCTCGAGCGCGGCCTGGGCGGCGCCCGGCGAGTCGGCCTCGATGGTGCCGGTGCGGGTGCCGCCGTCGGCGGCGAGGGCGTCATAGGCGAAGGCGGGCACCCTCAGCCCCCGTCGGCCAGGCCGTCGTGGGTGTTGCGCAGCACCTCGGCCACCGAGGTCAGCCCGGCGCGCACCAGGCGCAGGCCGTCCTGGCGCAGCGACACCAGCCCGCCCTCGGCGGCGATGCGGCGCAGCTCGTGCGCGGGGGCGCGCTGGCCGGCGGCGTGGCGCAGGCGCTGGTCGAGGCGCATCGACTCGAAGATGCCGCTGCGCCCGCGGTAGCCCAGGCCGCCGCAGGCGGCGCAGCCGCCGGCGTCGTAGACCGGGCCCTGGTGGCCGGGCAGCTGCGCCAGGGCGTCGTCGCGCGCCGCCCCGGCCAGCTCGCGGCGGCATTCCCGGCACAGCAGCCGCACCAGGCGCTGCGCCACCACCAGCTCGAGGGTCGAGGCCACCAGGTAGGGCTCGACCCCCATGTCGACCAGGCGGGCGATCGCCCCGGGGGCGTCGTTGGTGTGCAGGGTCGACAGCACCAGGTGGCCGGTGAGCGAGGCCTGCACCGCGATCTCGGCGGTCTCCTGGTCGCGGATCTCGCCCACCAGCACCACGTCGGGGTCGTGGCGCAGCACCGCGCGCAGGCCGCGGGCGAAGCTCAGCCCGGTGCGCGCGTCGACCTGGATCTGGTTGATGCCGTCGAGGTGGTATTCGACCGGATCCTCGATGGTGATGATCTTCTGGTCGCTGGTGTTGATGCGCGACAGGCCGGCGTAGAGGGTGGTGGTCTTGCCGCTGCCGGTGGGGCCGGTGACCAGCACGATGCCGTGCGGCATGGCGAGGGCGGACTCGAACAGCGCCAGGTCGCGCCCGCCCATGCCGGTGCCGGCCAGGCCGACCAGGGCCGCGGAGCGGTCGAGCAGGCGCAGCACCACCGCCTCGCCGTGCAGCATCGGGATCACCCCCATGCGCACGTCGACCTCGCGCCCGCCCAGGCGCAGCTTGATGCGCCCGTCCTGGGGCAGGCGCTTCTCGGCGATGTCGAGCCCGGCGAGGATCTTGAGCCGCGACACGATCGCCGCCTGCAGGCGGCGCACCTCGGGCGGCAGGCGCGCCTCGACCAGCATGCCGTCGACGCGGTAGCGCACCGCGAAGCGGCCCTCGAACGGTTCGAGGTGGACGTCGGTGGCGCGGCGCTCGAGCGCCTCCTGCAGCACCTGGTTGACCAGGCGCACGATGCTGGCGTCGTCGGCGCTCTCGGCGAGGTCGACCTCGCCGGCGGCGGCGCCGGGGTCGGTGCGCCCCTCGAGCAGGCTCTGCACGGTGTCGGCGCCCAGCCCGAGCTGGTCGCGCAGGGCCTCGTGCAGCAGGCGGCGCGGCGCCACCACCAGCAGCGGGATGACCCCGCCGGCGGCCGCGCGCACGCATTCGATCGGCGCCTGGTCGAGCGGGTCGGCCACCGCCAGCACCAGGGCGCCGCCGGCATCCTGCAGCGGCAGCGCGCGCACCTGCGCCCACACCCGCGGCGGCAGGCGCGCCAGCCAGGCGGGATCGGCCTGCAGGGCGGCGGCGTCCTCGACCAGCCCCAGCCCGAGCACCGCCGCCAGGGCGGCGGCCACCGCCGCATCGTCGCCGCCCTCCGCGGCCAGCGCCTCGGCCACCCCGCCGCCTCCAGCGACCCGGGCGGCGACGGCGGCGCGCGCCGCCGCATCCAGGCCCAGGCGCTCGCACAGGCGGTCACCCAAGTGGCTGGATAGCGGGGTCATTCCAGGGTGCCGTTGTCCACCAGGACCGCCTCCTGGCGCGGGGTCAGCACCGAGCGCAGCTCGTCCTGGGCCTTGCCCAGGCTGGCGTGGAAGGCGGTGCGCGCCTTGCGCAGGCGGGCGAGCGCGGCGCCGACCTCGGCCTCGTTGGCCTGGTGGTCGGCCACCAGCGCGCCCAGGGCCTTGGCGGCGTCGGCGACCTCCTTCACCTCCGGCTCCAGGGGGGTGTCGCCGAGCAGGCGCGCAGGGTCGAAGCCGCCGGGTCCGCCGGGTCCGCCGGGACCGCCGCGGCCGCGCATCATCGGCATCACCGCGGGATCGGCCAGGCGCTGCTGGGTGCGCAGGGTCTCGACCCGGTTGAGCAGCGGCTCGATGGCGGCGAAGTCCTCGGCCGGCATGGCGAAGGCTTCCTTGAGCTTGGCGCGGTTGGCGGCCTGCATCTCGCCCATGCGCTTGGCCATCTGCGCCTGCATCACCTTGCGGAAGCGCTCCTGGCCGTCGGCAGTGTTGGGGTCGACGTCCTTCAGCTCCGGGTTCTCGGCGATGAGGCGCTGGCGCCAGCGGTTGCCGCCGTCATTGCCGGGGGGCGGGGGGTCGGCGGCCAGGGCGGCGGCGCCGAGGGCGGCGAGGGCGAGGGTGGACAGGCGGCGCATGTTCATGCGGTGAAGGGACCACCGCGCCGGTCGAAGGCAAAAGGCGACCAGGTCATGTCGCCGTCATCCACGCCCGGGCGCTCCCGGCCGTCCGGCCCCCGGGCCAGGGTCCGGCCTCCACCGCTTGCCGATGCGCGTGATGACGCTCAGGTTCGGCCGTCCCGGTCGTCCTCCAGGGGCGCGGAGTCATGCCGCCGGCAGGTGGCGGGGGGGGTCGCATGGCAGCAGACGCAGGATCCGCAGCCAGCCACAGGATGTGGGCGGGGCGCCGGCCGCTGGCCACGCGCATCGTGCTCGCCCCCGACCAGGACGAGCAGCCGGGCTACGACTACCGCCTGGTCGAGGAGGTCGGCCACGGCGGCATGGGGGTGGTGTGGAAGGCCCGCCAGACCGCCCTCGACCGCGAGGTGGCGCTCAAGCGCATCCGCTCGTGGAACGAGGGCGACGCCGAGCTGGAGGCGGAGTTCCTGGCCGAGGCCACCATCACCGGGGCGCTCGACCATCCCGCCATCGTGCCCATCCACGAGGTGGCGCGCGACCAGCATGGCGAGCCGTTCTACACCATGCCGCTGGTGGCGGGCGAGGCGTGGTCGGAGTCGCTGCCCTTCCTCACCGAGGAGGAGAACCTCGCGATCTTCGACCGCGTGTGCGACGCCATCGCCTTCGCCCACGCCCACGATGTGCTCTACCTCGACCTCAAGCCCGACAACATCCTGCTCGGCCCCTTCGGCCTGGTGCTGGTGGTGGACTGGGGCATGGCCGGGTTCGCCTCGCGCCTGGCGCGCCTGCCGGTCCAGGGCAAGGCGCGCGGGACCCCGGCCTACATGGCCCCGGAGCAGGTGCTGGGCGATCCCCGCCGCCTCTCCACCCGCACCGACGTCTACCAGCTCGGCGCCATTCTCCACCAGCTGGTGACCGGCAATCCGCCGCATGCGGGCAGCGACTTCGCCGCCGCCCTGCTGGCCTGCCGCGACAACGTCATCGACCGGCCCGACCATCCCGGCACCCTGGCCGCGATCGCCCGCCGGGCGCTCGCCACCCTGCCCGCCGAACGCCACCGCGACGTGCTCGAGCTGCAGGCGGCGGTGCGCTCGTACCGCGAGGAGCGCGTCAGCCTGTCGCTGGCGATGATCGGGCGGCGCACCCTGACCCAGGCGCTGGCCAGCCGGGCGGACGAGGACTTCTCGGCCGCGATCTCGCAGTTCCAGGCCGCCCTGGCGCGCTGGCCGGGCAACGACGGCGCCCACGCCGGCCTGGCCGAGGCGCGCCACGCCTATGCCGAGGCGGCGGCGCAGCGCGGCGACCTGGGCATGGCCCTGCGCCTGGCGCGCAGCTCGGCCACCCCCGCGTCCGAGGTGCTGGTGCGGCGGGTCGAGACCCTGCGCCTGCAGCGCCACCGGCGCGATCGCGTGATGCGGCTGGCGCAGTGGGCGGCCGGGCTGGCGGTCGGGCTCGGCTGCCTGGGGCTCGCCGGCGGCCTGCTGCTGCTCCAGGACGCCCACCGGGTGTTCGCCGCCGCCACCCGCGAACGCATCGACGCCGAGGCCAAGCTCGCCGAGGACGAGCATCGCCTGGGCACCGGCGGCCAGTGGCTGCCGGTGCTGTCGGCGCTGTTCGACGCGCCCGGCATCGAGCCCGCCATCGCCCTGCCGCCCGGGCAGTGGCGGCAGGCCGACCACGCCCTGTTCGCCGAAGGCCCCCAGGGCGGCACCCTGGCCCTGCGCAGCCCGCCGACCGATGCCCGCCTGCTGTGCGATGTGATCGGTCCCGGCGAGCTGGAGATCGTCTGGCCGGCGGCAGCGGCCGGCGGGGCGGACCCGGGCCGGCTGACCTTCCGCATCGGGGATGGGGCGGTGCAGGCCTGGCTGGAGGGCGGCACGCCGCTGGCCCATGCCCGGCCGCCGGCGGTGCAGGGCGTGCCGCTGCACCTGGCGATCGAGCGCATCGGGCGGGTGTCGCGCCTCTACCTCAACGGCGCCCTGCGCGGCGAGCTGGTGGGCGAGGCGTCGCGCATGGCGCCGGAGGTGGAGATCCGCCTGCGCGCCAAGCCGGGAACGGCCATCGACAACCTGCGCCTGGACCGCCTGGTGCCCGCCATGAACCTGGGGCCGCCGACCACGGGCTGAACCGGCCCGGTGTGCAACCCCTGTCCTGAATCCGGGTACATCGACCATGGACATCCGCCCGATCGCCCTCGCCGCCGCCCTGGTTGCCGGCGCCGCCCTGCCGGCGGCCGAACCCTGGGCCGGCGCCGTGCCGGCGGGTGCGGTGGCGCAGGCCGACGCCACCCTCGCCCTGTCCGGCGGCGCCGCCACCGTGCGGGTCTGCCATCCCGCCGCCGGCGACGGGCCGTGGCCGCTGGTGATCTTCTCGCACGGGCTGGCCGGCTCGCGCGAGGGCTACGGCTTCCTCGCCCAGCGCTGGGCCGCGCACGGCTACGTGGTGGTGCGGCCCGACCATCCCGGCAGCGACACCGCCAGCTTCCGCGGCCTGGGGCCGGGGAAGCTGCCGCAGGCCCTGCGCGCCGCCGCCCTCGACCCGGCGGTGATGGAGGCCCGGCCGCGCCTGGTCGCCCGCCTGATCGACGGCCTCGACGAGCTCGAGCGCCAGGTCCCGGCCCTGGCCGGGCGCCTCGACCGCGCGCGCATCGGCGTCGGCGGGCACAGCTTCGGCGCCTACACCACCATGTGGGTGGCGGGACTCCAGATCCGCGGGACCGGTCGCGGACCCCTCGACTGGTCCGACCCCCGTCCGCGCGCCTTCGCCGCCCTCTCGCCCGGCGGCCGTGGCGCCTTCAGCCAGGATGCCGACTGGGCCGGGATCACCCGGCCGGTGCTGGTGATGACCGGCAGCGACGACGTCCAGCCGGCCTTCCTCGCCCGCCCCGGGGGGGCGAAGCAGGACGGGCAGTGGCGGCGCCAGGCCTTCGACCTGATGGCGCCCGGCGGCAAGCTGCTGGTGTGGTTCGACGGCGCCCGCCACTGCACCTATTCCAACGGGGCCGGCAACCTGCTGACCGGCGAGGCCGCCCCCGACCCGGCCCAGGTCGAGGCGGTGGCGGTGGCCACCCTGGCGTGGTGGGACGCGCGCCTGCGCGACCACCCCGGGGCGCAGGCCTGGCTGGCCGACCCCGGCGCCGCCGCCGCGCTCGGGCCGTGGGCGGCGATCAGCGTGCGCTGAAGGCGGATGGGGTTGAGGAATCGCGCAAACCCCATCAATTGGCAGACGCGCTCCTGGGGCTCTTTCGGAGCGTCGACGCCCACGTCGACGCCGCGGCGATGCAGCCCTGGTCCCGGATCGGCGCGCAAGAGCCTCCGTCGAGGTGGGCGTCGACGCTCCGAGTGCGGCCGTCCGCCATTCGCCCGCCTTGGTTTTACGCCATCGGGCTCCAGCCCGGCACAGCGAGCCGTCCCAGACTGCCGGGCTGGAGCCCGGCGCTCCCAGGGAAGATGCCTGTATTTCCTCAACGCCATCGCAGGTAGCCTCGCGCGACCCGGAGCCCGCATGGCCATCGCACGCACGGCATCACGCCTCACCGCCGCCACCGTCTACCGCTCCGGCGCGGTGGTCGAGCGCATCGCCGACCTGCCCGCCGGCTGCCCCGCCCAGGTGGTGGTGGGCGGCCTGCCCCTGTGCCTGGATGACGCCAGCCTGCGTCTGCGCATCGACGGGGCGGCGGCGGTGGTGATCGATGCGCAGGTGGCCATCGACCCGCCGGCGGAGGCACAGGCGCCGGCCCCGGACGAGGCCGAGGTGCGCGCCGCCCGCCGCGCCGAGGCCGAGGCCCGGGCGCGGGTCGAGGCCCTGGCGGCGCAGGCGGCCCTGCTCGCCGGCGTGCAGCTGCGCCCCCGTCCCGAGCCGCAGCGCGGCCTGCTGCCGGCGCCCATCCCGCTGGCGACGCGCGCCGCCCTGCTCGACACCGTGGCGGCGGAGCTGGAACGCCTGGCGGGCGAACGCGCCGCCGCCGCCGAGGAGCTGCGCCTGGCCGGCGAGCGCCGTGCCGTGCTCGAGGCGCGCCGGGCCGAGGCGGGCAGCGCCCGGCCGGCTCGCGCCGAGGAGCTGCGCAAGTGCGCGATCGCCACCCTGCGCTGGGATGGACCCGCGGTGCCCGGTGGCCGCCTGGTGGTGGAATACCGGGTGCCGGGGGCGCGCTGGCTGCCCAGCTACGTGGTGCGCGTGCTGCCGGGACGCGCACGTGCCGAGATCCAGCTGCGCGCGCTGGTACGTCAGCGCACCGGCGAGGACTGGGAGGGCATCGCCCTCAGCGTGAGCAGCGCCGACGCCCAGGGCTGGTGCCCGCTGCCGGTGCTGCCCGCCCGCCGCATCGGCCGCCGCCAGGAGCCCCCCGCCACCGGCTGGCGCCGTCCGCCGGCGGGCGCCGAGGCGCTGTATGCGGACTACGACCAGGCGCTGGGGCGGGGACAGGCGGATGGAGGTGTGGAGGCGATGCTGGCCGGCATCACCCCCGAGCTGCTCGCTCGGGTGCCGGCCCAGGTCGCGCACGAATTCCGTGTCCTGCCGTTGCGTCTGGTCGATGGTGAGTTGACGCTCGCGGTGGAGGGCGCGAAGAATATGGCCGCCATCGATGACCTGCGGTTCATGCTCGACGTCAAGGCGGTGAAGGCCGTGGTCTGCGACCCGGCCCGGATCGAGGCCGGTCTGCTGCGGTATTACGGGGCGGCACCCGTGGCGCAGACTGAAGAGCTCATGAAGTGTTATGCCGCTGAAGAGGCCCGTGAGTCCCCAGCCGAATGCCCGCCTCCACCCATCGACCGCCGCAACCGCCAGTCCCGGCGCATGGTCGCCGCCAAGCCGGCATTCGCTGCGGGCTGCCTGGCCAGCACCGCTCCCGCCGCCTGCGCCCCGCCACCGGCGCCGGCCGCTGTGCGCGACGACGACCCCACCGCCTGGCTCGACTACGGCTCCCTGCGCCTGGCCGCCCCCGACCAGCCGCGGCGCGGCCGGCTGGTGCACGCGCCCGGCCATGGCGCCCTGCTTGCCCTGTTCGCGGAAGCCCGCATCCAGGTCGGCTTCAGCGTGGCAGGGGTGCTGCAGGCGGCCGTGGCGCAGGCCGGGGATGTCGCCGGCGATCCGCCCGGCGCCGGCTGGTGCGCGCCCGACCCCGCCTTCGCCAGCCGATGGACCGCCGAGGCCCCCGCCACCGTGCCCGCCGACGGCGGCTGGCACCTGCTGCCGGTGTGCGCCGGCGAGGCGGCGGTGAGCTGGTCGTACGTGTGCGTACCGCGCGAGGCGCGCGAGGTGTTCCGCACCGCCAGCTTCGCCAACCCCTTCCCCGGCCCGCTGCCCGCCGGCCCCGCCGACTGCTACCTGGACGACGCCTTCCTGGTCACCGCCCCGCTCGCCGCCGCCGACCGCGGCGGCACGGTGCAGCTCGGCCTGGGCGTCGAGCAGGGCCTGACGGTGGCGCGCAACGTCGACTACCAGGAGCGCAGCGCCGGGGTGTTCAACGGCACCACCCGCGCCGAGCACCGGGTGCGGCTGAGCGTCGCCAACCGCCTGGCCGCGGCGGTGCGGATCGAGCTGCGCGAACGCCTGCCGGTGGCCGAGGCCGAGGGCTGCGCGGTCGAGGAGCAGCGCGTCGATCCCCCCTGGCAGGTCTGGGCGCCACCCGGCCGCGAGCTGAAGGGCGGCCGGCGCTGGCTGATCGACCTCGCCCCCGGCGCCGGGCGCGAGCTGGTGCTGGAGTACGCCATCACCTTCCCCGCCCGCAGCGAACTGGCCGGCGGCAACCGGCGGGAGGCCTGACATGGATCCGATCGCGATGACCGCCCCGGTGGCGGAGGTGACGGTGAGCGAGGATCGCGCCCAGGTGCTGCGCCGGGGCCGCGTGGCGCTGCCGGCCGGGATCAGCACGGTGCTGGTCGCGGGGGTGTCGCCGGTGCTGGCGGACAAGACCCTGGTGGCGCGCACGGGTCCCGCTGCGCGGGTGGTCGATGTGCGCTGCCGGCGCCGCGCCCTGCCCGTCGCCGGGGATCCCGCCCGCCGCGACGGCGAGGTGCAGCAGCGCCTGCGCCTCGCCGCCGAGCGGCTCGCGCGCGTGGAGGACGAGGCGGCGCGCACCGCCACCGCCCTCGCCGGGGTGGCCGCCGCCGGCAAGCAGGTGGCGGCGGAGATCGGCCAGGATGCCGCCGCCGGCTGCGCCGACACCGCGCTCTGGCGCGCCGCGCTGGCCGACCTCGCCGGACGGGACCAGCGCCTGCGCCTGCGCCAGGCCGCCCTTGGCCAGGAGCTGGAGGAGGCCCGCCAGGAGGAGGCCGACCTGCGCGCCCGCCTGGCCGAGACCGGCGCGGCGCCGCCGCTGCGGGCCGAGGCGCTGGTCACGCTCGCGTGCGCCACCGCCGGCGAGGTCGGGCTGGAACTGGGCTACCTGGTGCCCGGGGCCTGCTGGCGCCCGGCCCACACCGCCCGGCTCGACGCCGGCACGGTGCAGTGGACCGCCGAAGGCTGCGTGTGGCAGAGCACCGGCGAGGACTGGGACGGGGTGCGCCTGCGCCTGTCGACCGAGCGCGCCAGCCTGGGGGTCGAGCCGCCGGCGCTGGCCCCCGACCTGCTGCACCTGCGCGCGCGCGAGCAGGTGGTGGTGGTCGAGGCGCGCGACCGCGCAGTCGAGGACAGCGGCCCGGGCGGCGGCCCCGCCGCCGAGATGCCCGGCATCGATGATGGCGGCGAGGCGCGGGTGCTGGAGGTGGCCGGCCCCGCCACCCTGCCCGCCGACGGGCGTCCGCACCGCTTCCCGCTGGCGCGCTTTGCCGCGCCCGCCAGCGCCGAGCTGGTGGTGCACGCCGAGGTGGCGGCGGCGGCGGTGCTGCGCACCCGCCAGGCCAACCCCCTCGCCCAGCCGCTGCTCGCCGGTCCGGTCGACCTGCTGCGTGGCGGCGGCCTGGCCGGCCGCGCCAGCATCGCCTTCACCGCCCCCGGGGCCTGGTTCGAGCTGGGCTGGGGCGGCGAGGCGGCGGTGCAGGTGCGGCGCACGGCGCGCTCCAAGGCCGAGCCGGCATCCGCGCTCGGCAGCTGGAACGTGCGCCTGCACGAGGTCGATGTCGACCTTGCCAACCTCGGCGGCGAGGCGCGCCGGCTGCTGGTGGCGGAACGGGTGCCGGTGTCGGAACTGGAGCAGGTGCGCATCGAGGTCGATGCCGCCAGCGACCCGCCCGCGCGCCCCGACGGTGACGGCATGTGCCGCTGGCAGGTGGAGCTGCCCGGCAACGGCCGCGCGCGCATCCGCCTGCGCTGGCGCCTGTCGGCCAAGGGCGGGGTGGCCGGGCTGTAGCCGGGAGGGTCGAGCGCCTGCTCGACCACCAGGGCGCAGGTCAGCGCCACAGACGTCTGGCGATTGCGCGAACCGCGCGAACAGGAGGACGCGCCCCTGGGACCGCCGGGCTCCAGCCCGGCAATTCGAGCGGGAAAACTGCCGGGCTGGAGCCCGGCGCTCCCAGGGAAGAGTTCCTGAACGCCCTTGCGCTCAGCGCGCGGGCGCCGCCGCCCGGGCGCGCAGCACCTTGGGCTCGCGGGCGAGCGGGTGGCCGGGGTGCTCGGCGGCCAGGCGGCGCAGCAGCGCCTCGCCCTGGGCCCAGTAGCCCTGCTCCTGCGCCACCGCCAGCCAGTAGTCCGAGACCCCGAGGTAGGTCGGCCCGCACGGCCACCAGCGGCAGTGGGCGGCGTACCACAGGGCGGTGGCCGCGCGCGGGTCGTCGGGGAAGCCGTCGGCCACCGCCACGAGCAGCGGGAAGGCGCGCTGGTACGCGCTCATCGCCTCGGCCTCCTCGCAGCGCCGGCGCCAGCGCGCCTGCTCGGCGGGATCGCCTCCTTCGGCGCGGAAGCGCTCCCAGGCGCGCCCCCAGGGGCCGAAGGCCCACTGGTGCCAGTGGCGGCTGCGGAAGAGCAGCGGGCGGCCCTGCTCGTACCAGAACAGCGCCAGGGCGAGGCGGGCGGCGGGGTCCTGCGGCTTGGCTGCCGCCTCGAGGTCGAGCAGGCGGTCGACCAGCACCGCGCGCTGGGGGTCGAGCAGCGGCCGGGCCTGGGCCCAGCGCCCGCGCCGCGCCAGGCGGATGCCGAGGATCTGGCGCAGCTCGCCGCGCCAGTCGAAGCCCGGCGGGCGCGCCTCCAGCCACACCGCGCCGGTGTCGGCGGCGCGCGCGCGCAGGTCCTCGCCGCCGTCGACCAGGGCGGCGAGGTCGGCGGGGGCGATCTCGCCGTCGGCGCAGATCTCGACGTCGGGTGCGCTGTTGCCGCGGCAGTAGAGCGCGAGGGCGCGGGCGGTGTCGCCGGCGCGCTCGTGCAGGTTGCCCAGGCGCAGGTGCAGGTCGCGCAGCAGCGGGTGGCCGGGCTCGGCGGCCGCCAGCCGCTCCAGCCAGCGCCCGGCCCCGGCCGCGTCGCCGGCATCGCAGGCCAGGCGGCAGGCGAGCGCGAGCGTCTCCGGCCCGGTGCCTTCGGCGCGCCGCGCCAGCGCCAGGCCGGTGTGCGCATCCCCCGCCACCTGGCAGGCGTGGGCGAGGGCGAGGGCGAGCAGCGGCTCGACCGCCTCGGGGCGCTCGGCGAGGATGGCGGCCGCCGCCGCCAGCGCCTCGGCGCCCACCGCGGGGGCGCCATCGGCCGCGCGCCGGTCGCGGTCGCTGACCGCGTGGTAGGCCCACAGCGCGGCCAGCCGGCGGTCGGCCAGCACCCAGGCCGGCGGGCGCGGGCGCAGCAGGCGGAAGGACAAGCGCAGCGAGCCCACCACCGGGGTGAACAGGCGCGCCGCCGCGGGATCGGCGAGCAGGCCGGCGTAGATGCGCGCCGCCGCCTCCACCCCGCCGGCGCCGTCCCAGGCCAGGGCCGGGTGGTGGTGCAGCACCATCGCCATCCAGCCGCGTGTCGCGGCCAGGCGCGCATGGCCGGGGTTGCCCCTGCACCAGGCGTCGAGCCCGGCCAGCACCGCGGCGGGATCGGCGACCAGGGCGCTGCGCCGGGCCAGCGCCCGCGCCACCGGCAGGCAGGCGGCGAACCAGGCGGCGTCGGCCGCGGCGAGGGCGCCGGGATTGTCGAGGCGCTCCTCGGCCTCGTCGCAGCGCCCGGCCGCGAACAGGCGCAGCAGGATGGTGTCGGCGGCAAGGGTGGCGGCGGGGCCGTCGCCGGCGGCGGCGGGGCCGTCGCCGGCGGCGGCCTCGACCAGGGCGGCGGGCAGCTCCCCCTGGGCGGCCACCGGCTGGTCGAGGGCGGCGGCCAGGCGCAGGGCCTCGCCATCGGGCAGCGCCAGGGCGGCGAGGGCGAGGCGTTCGCCGACCGGGTCGAGCCACGGGCGGTGCGCGCTGCCGCAGTCCAGCCCGGCGGCGCGGCGCCAGGCCGCGGTGGCGGCGGCGCATCCGCCCGCGCCCTCGGCCCGCCGCGCCTCCTCCACCGCCTGGCGGAAGGCCAGCAGCTGGGCGCGGTGGTCGCCGCCGGGGTGGAGCAGGCGCCAGCACCACGGCTCCAGGCGCAGCAGGATCCGCTCCTCCTGGCCGTGGTGGGCGTCGTCGAAGAACGGGCCGCAGGCCAGCGCCGTGCCCGCCAGGAGCAGCAGCGCGATCAGTCGCATGGCAGCAGGGTGGGCGCGGCGCCCTGGAGGGGAATGGCCAGGCGGGCGCCGGCGCGCAGGAAGCGCAGTGCGATCCGGCAGCCGTCGGCGCGCGCCGGCGAGCAGGGCCGGCCCTGGACGGCGGGTTCGACCGCCAGGCCGCCGGGCGGGGTCCAGTCCGGGGCGGGCCCGCCGCCGGCCAGCGCCGCCGCCGCCGGTTCCGCCAGGTCCTCGTCGCCGGGGTTGGCCAGCAGCAGCGCCCAGCCCTCCGCCTGCCGTTCCAGGGTCGCGGCCAGGCGCGCCGGGGCGGGGGCGGCGCCGGACAGCGCCCGCGCCAGGCGCAGGGGCGCGAAGGCGGGCAGGTCGCCGGGGGCGGGCAGGCGGAACACCGCCAGGCCGCGGAAGCCCGGTCCGG